>JAJYVT010000016.1 GCA_021791845.1 Actinomycetes bacterium
GCCCCGACGCCACCGCCAGCAGCTGGTGCGACGCCTGGCGCCCGGCAACGGCAACCGCCCGCACCGCCCGTCGGGCGTCCTCGTCGAGCTGGTCCAGCCGCACGAGCAACAGGTCGGCCAGGTCGCTCGGGATGCCGCCCGTGGCCGTGTCGGTTGCGTCGAGCAGCTCCTCCATGAAGAACGGGTTGCCCTCGGCCCGGTCGAGCAACCGGGTCAGGTCTGTCTCTGTGAAGGGCTCGGCCCGCAGCTCCTGCGCCAGCCGGCGCATGTCCCCGCGGGCGAGCGGGGCGAGGTCGAGCCGGTGCACGTTGGGCATCCGGCTCCAGGTGCCGAGGGTGAGCCGGAGCGGATGGCCGCGGAAGAGGTCGTCGCTGCGGTACGAGGCGATGACGGCGAACCGCCCGGCTGCGGGCCCGGTGCCGCCCTCGGGGCCGGGGCCGGCGACCGTCCGGGAGAAGAGGAAGGTGAGGAGCTCGCGCGTCGACTGGTCGGCCCAGTGGATGTCCTCGACCACGAGGAGGAGCGGGTGCGGGCTCCCGACCGTCTCCAACGTGGCCTGGACGGCGTCGAAGAGATCGGACCGATCGGTCGGTCGCTCCTTGGGCGCCTCGTCGGCCATCAGGCGGTGGGCCGGGAGCAGGCGGGCGATGGCCGGGTGGTCCTCGACGAGCGACGCCACCAGCTCGGGCTCCTCGCCCACCAGCTTGCCGAGCGCCTCGCTGAAGGGCAGGTAGGCCAGCGCGCTCGACCCGAAGTCCAGGCAGTGGCCGGTGAGCACCCGCCATCCCGAATCCAGGGCCCGGCGCCCGAGCTCGGCGATGAGGCGGCTCTTGCCCACCCCGGCGTCGCCGCTCAGCAACACGTGGCCCGGGGTGCGCTGCGGCGTCAGCCCCACCAGGTCGGCCAGCCGGACGATCTCCGCCCCGCGGCCCACGAAGGGCAGGTCGTTCCGGCCGGCGGGCACGCCCACCATCATGTCGGACGGCGCGGCGCGCCGGCCGGAGTGTACGGGTGCGTCAGGCCGCGGCGCCTGGACGCCGGGAGCCGGCGTGCAGGTCCACGATGGTGGCGTCAGCGCCCACCTCGTGCAGGGCACGGCGTGCCGCTCCCCGCGCCGGTGCGGCGGCGACGGAGGCCGGCAGGGCGGTGGAGGCGGCAAGGGCGCTGTGGCGGTGGCGCCGGAGCCCGTGCGACCGGCGCGTCCCGGTCTCCCCTCGGGGCGTGACCGGGTGCCGGTCCCCCATCCTGTAGGCCAGCTCTGCCGCAACGAATGCTTCGGATCGGAAACCCATCGTCATCTTCTTTCCTGCCATCCCTCTCTCGGACTACGGCACCATGATGCGCTCCTGAGGTAGGGGCCCGCATCGGGACCAATCCCTATTTCGCCAGGTCACGGGTACCTTAGAAGGGTCTGAAGGTACCCGGAGCGCCTGGCGGGGCCCCGGGCGGGGCCCCGGGCGCGCCAGGGGCCGAGCCTCCGGGCAGAGCCGCGGGGCGCACCGAGCCCAGAGGAGTGCCGCGCCTGGGGCGTGGCGGGCGGTTAGCCTCGTCGCTGTCCGCCGCCCGCCATCGAGCCCTCGTGCGCGTTCGACACGGAGTCCCCTTCGCCTTGACGTCCACCCGAAGCGTCGTGCGCACCGCGCACCGTGGAGCCTGCCGGTGACGGCCCGCCTCGAGGCCGTCCTCCTCGACCGCCGCCGCGACCCGGCCGACCCGCTCGGTCCGATCGCGACGCGCCAGCGGGTCCGTCGCTGGTTGACGCTCGGCACGGCCCTCGTCGGCTTGGGCGACCTCTCGCTCGCCGTCCTGCCGCCGTCGCACCGCCACCTCACCTTCCTGCTGCAGTTCGTGCCGCTCGTCGTGGCACAGGGGGCAGCCGTCCTCCTCGCCCTGGACGGGCTGGTGCTCCTCGCCCTCTCGTGGGGACTGCGCCGCGGCCAGCGCCAGGCCTGGGCGCTCTCCTGCGTCGCCCTGGCCGTCGCCACCGTGCTGCACCTGGCCCGGGGCCTCGACGCCTTCCAGGCCGGCCTCAGCCTCATGCTCCTCGTGGCCCTCGTCGCGCTGCGGGGCGTGTTCAGCGCACCCATCGACCGCCGCACGACGCGGTCGGTGGCGCTCGCCGCGGTCGGCGGGCTGGCGGCGGCGATCGTCCTCATCACCGCCTCGGTCGAGGTGTTCCTGGCCGTCGACCGCGACGGCAGCGGCTCGTTGCCGGTGCACGTGGTGCTCGTGGGCGTGGTCGAGGGGATGGCCGGCGTGCAGGCGTTCACGCCGGGCATCGAGCGGTTCCTCTCCCCCACGCTCCTCGGGGTCGGGCTCTCGCTGGCGGTGCTCGCCGTGCTGGCGGTCTCCCGGCCCCTCGTCGATCACCGGCGGTGCCCGGGCCGCCACGCCCAGGTGGCGGCCCGCCGCCTGGTGAGCGACCACGGCGGGGGCACGCTCGACTACTTCGCCCTCCGGCACGACAAGTGGCACTACATCACGGGCCGGACCCTGGTCACGTACGCCGTGCTCAACGGCGTCTGCCTCGTGTCGCCCGATCCTATCGGGCCGCCCGAGGAGCGCGACGGCGCGTGGGCGGCGTTCTGCCGCTTCGCCGACTCCAGGGGGTGGACCGTGGCGGTGCTGGCCGCCGGGTCCTCGTGGCTGGGCACGTACCGGCGCAGCGGGATGCACGCCCTCTACGTGGGGGACGAGGCGATCGTCTCGGTCGCCGACTTCGACCTGGCCGGCGGGCACAAGAAAGGGCTCCGTCAGGCCGTCCAGCGAGTCCGCCGGCACGGCTACACCGTCTCGTTCCACGACCCGCGCCACCTCGAACCCTGCCTCGAGTCCTCGGTGCGCGAGCTCATGGACGCGAGCCGGCGGGGTCACTGCGAGCGGGGGTTCTCCATGACGCTCGGGCGGTTGCTCGACCCCGACGACGACGGGCTCCTCCTCGCCGTCGCCCACGGGCCGGACGGCACGCCGGTCGCCTTCTGCCAGTTCGTCCCCGCACCGTCGATCGCCGGCTACTCGCTCGACGTCATGCGGCGGGACCGGGGCACCCACCCCAACGGGCTCATCGACTTCCTGCTCGTCTCCACCATCGAGCACCTGCGGGAGCGCGGCATGGCGGCGCTCAGCCTCAACTTCGCGGCCATGCGGGCCTTCGTGGCCGGCGACCGTCGCGGGCTCGTGGCGAAGCTGGTCGGCCAGGTGCTCCGGCGCTGCTGCAGCTCGATGCAGGTCGAGTCGCTCTGGCGCTTCAACGCCAAGTTCGACCCCGCGTGGGCCGCCCGCCACGTCGTGGTGTCCTCGGTCATCCACGTCCCGGCGGTGGCGCTGGCCATCGCCCGGGCCGAGTCGCTCTGGGAGATCCCCGTCCTCGGCCGGTACCTCGCCCGGAGCGCCCAGCGCACGCCGGCGGTGGGCGAGCTCGACGCAGCCGCCTGAGGGCGGCTCCCGAGCCCCGGCCCCGTCCGTCCAGGCCCCGTCCCTCCGGGCCCCGTCGGGCTGGCGACCCTCAGGCCGACGCGCCGTCCTCCACCGCGTCGCGACGGTCGGCCTTCCCGGCCACGGCAACCGGCTCCTGCTTGCCGGGGCTGGCGTGGGGCCCGACCGTCGAGCCGGTCTCCAACCGCTCGGGCTCGGGCACGCCCGCGATGGCGTACACCGTCGACCCGTCCACGGTCTCGCGCTCGAGCAGCATGCCGACCAGCTGGTGCAACTGCTCGCGATGCTGGCTCAGGATCGACGTGGCCCGCTCCTCGGCCTGCGCCAGGAGCGAGGAGACCTCCTTGTCGATCAGGGCCTGCGTCTGCTCGGCGAACGGGCGGCTGGTGAACGCCGCCCCGCCGCCGAGGAAGGCCGAGCCTCCTTCGGGATAGCCGACCGGCCCCAGCTCCTTCGACAGGCCGAACTCCCGCACCATCTTGGTGGCGAGCTCGGTGGCGGAGGCGAGGTCGTTGGCTGCGCCGGTGGAGCCCTGGCCCAGCTCCACGAGCTCGGCCGCCCGGCCGCCGAGGCGCACGGCCAGCGTGTCGTAGAGGTAGTCCTCCCCGTAGAGGTGGCGCTCGACCAGGGGCAGCTGCTCGGTCACGCCCAGGGCCTGACCGGCGGGCAGGATCGTCACCTTGGCCACGGGATCCGCCTTCGGGAGGAGCGCGGCCACCAGCGCGTGGCCTGACTCGTGCACGGCCACGGCGTGCTTCTCCTCGGGGAGGAGCACGTTCGAGCCCTCCCGGCGGCCGAGGATGAGCCGGTCCCTGGCCGCGTCGAAATCGGCGGCGCGGAGCACGTCGCGCCCGTTGCGCACGGCCACGATGGCGGCCTCGTTCACCAGGTTCGCCAGGTCCGCCCCGGAGAACCCGGGCGTCCCCCTGGCCACGGCCTCGAGGTCCACGCCCGGGTCGAGCCGCTTGCCCTTGCTGTGCACGTGCAGGATGGCCACCCGCTCGGGCAGGGTCGGCAGGGGGATGGTGACCTGCCGGTCGAAGCGGCCCGGCCGCAGCAAGGCCGGGTCGAGGATCTCCGGCCGGTTGGTCGCGCCCAGCACCACCACCCCCGACGACGGGTCGAAGCCGTCCATCTCGGCCAGGAGCTGGTTGAGCGTCTGCTCGCGCTCGTCGTTGGAGACGATGGCGCCGGTGCCGCTGCGCCGCTGGCCGATGGCGTCGATCTCGTCGACGAAGATGATGGCCGGCGCCCGCTTGCGGGCCTCGCTGAACAGGTCGCGGACCCGCGCCGCGCCCACGCCCACGAACATCTCCACGAAGCTCGAACCGGTCACCGAGAAGAACGGCACCGCCGCCTCCCCCGCCACCGCCCGGGCCAGCAGGGTCTTGCCCGTGCCCGGCGGCCCGACCATGAGGACGCCCCGCGGGGCGACGGCGCCTGCCCGCCGGTACCGCTCGGGGCTCCGCAGGAACTCGACCACCTCCATGATCTCCTGCTTGGCGCCCTCGTACCCCGCGACGTCGGCGAAGGTCGTGGACGGCCGGTCCTCGTCGAAGACCTTGGCCCGGGACTTCCCCACCCCCATGACCCCCTGCATGGCACCGCCGGCGGCCCCGCCCCGCGAGAGCCGGAACCACAGCCAACCCACGATGAGGAACGGGGCGAGCAGGATGACCCACGTCAGCACCTCGTCGCCGAACGAGGTGCTCGAGGCTGTGGCCACGATGTTGACGCCGTCGCGCTGGAGCTGTGTGATCACCGTCGATCCGGCCTGGGCCGGGATCGTGGTGGTGTACTGCTTGCCGTCCTTGAGCGTGCCGGTGGCGGTCCCGTTGGAGTTGATCGTCACTGTGCGAACGAGCTTGGCGTTGGCATCCTTCATGAACTGCGAGTAGGAGAGCGAGACCGAGGGGGTGACCTTGGTCGCCGGCAGCACGAAGAAGAGGGCGATGAAGACCACGAGGGCGATGAGCCACAACCAGTGCCGCCACGGCGGCGGCGGCGGCGGAGCCGTCGGCGCCGGCTTGTCACCCTGCGGTGGCGGGGCCGCGCGCTTCGTCATGAGCGCCCCTCCTGGTTCGCTGTCACATGCTCCGCCTTCGCCTGCCGCCACCTCGGCGGACGTCCCGGTGCACTGCAATCGACGCTACACCGGCAGCAACGCCGCCCCGCGCGCCGCGCCGGGCGGGTGCCACGGCTTCCCCGCCGACCGGACACGGCGATCCTCGTTGCCGTCACCGCGCTGCACGTCGTGCCCGTCAACCCGTTGTTGCCGCAAAGACGGCAGAGACCGAGACCCTCCATTGCCACGCGCCGTGCGGCGCGATTGCACATGAAGGCTCGATTGCCACCAGAAAACATTGTTCTTTCCGCCCAGGTGAGGGGTGCACTCCCGGTTCGGTGGTACATGACACGCGTCCGCCGTTTCTTGGAGCGATCGTGTGTGACGAAGCCGAGCTCTCCCTGGAAAGCACCCCCGAATCAGTCCGGACCGGCCGCCAGTTCGCCGCGGACACGTTGGCACACTGGGGCCTGGACACCCGCGGCCCGGTGGGGCCGCGGGTGGAGGAGATCGTCCTCGTCACGAGCGAGCTCCTGACCAACGCCGTGCGGGCGAGCGGTGGCGGGGCGGAGCTCCGCATCGTGGCCCACCGGGACCATGTGGTCGTGGCCGTGCACGACCGGAGCGCCGAGCCCGCGGTCGCCCGCTCGGCAGCGCCGTCGGACACGGGCGGGCGGGGGCTCGCCATCGTGGACGCGCTCTCCACCCGGTGGGGTACCACGCCGTCCCGACCGGCGGGCAAGGTCGTCTGGAGCGAGCTGGGCTTCCCGACGAACGCCGCCCTGGCGGAGCGGTGCCGGCTCTGACGCAGGGCGGCGGCCGGCCCGGGTCGTGCCGCCGGGCGCGACGGATGGCGGGCTCAGCCGTTCGGATCGCCCGGGGGCGGTGCGTCGAGCGCCTCGATCAGCCCGAGCTGGACGGCGTAGACCACTTGGAGGAACGCCTCGTCGCGCCGGCTCACGGCCCGGCGGTCCTCCTCGGTCCGCACGCCGAGCTGTGCGGTGCGCGCGGCCAGCACGAGACCCGTCGCCTCGAGCCAGGCCTCGGCCTCGGCGTCGGTGAGGACGGTGCGCTGCGCGCTCGCCTCCACGACGTCGAAGACCTCGTCCAGCGCGTGCTGGCGCATGAGCGTGACGATCGGGTCGTCGTCGGAGGCACTCTCGTCGAGCGGTGCCAGCAGGCGCTGGGCGGCGACGCTGCCCGGCGCATCGACCTCCCGGCGCAGTTGCCGCACCGCCGCCGTCACGAGCGAGGTCACCCAGTGCGGCAGCGCCACCTCGATGCCCGACGACGTCCGGCGGATCGGCGGCTCGTGGCGGCGGCGCCTCACGCGCGGGCGACCGTCGACTGCAGGCCGTAGCGCCCCAGCCGGATGCAGTAGCGGGTGGCCTGGTCGCGGTCGCCCGACCACACCACGGCCTTGCCGTCGCGGTGCGCCCGCAGCATCAGCGCCTCGGCCGTGGGGCCGTCGTAGCCGAAGACCTTGGAGAGGACCCGGACCACCACGTCCATGAGCGTCACCGGGTCGTTCCACAAGAAGACGGCATACGGGACGTCCGATGCCCGAGACGGGCGCTCCGTGGTGTCCGGCATCGTCCCCACCGCGACGTCGGGATCCGCCACCGGAACGGTCGTCGGTGCCGCCGCGCCGGCCAGGAGGGGATGGGCCACCGCTCCACGATAGACAGCGCAGCCGGCTCCGCCGGGATGGGCGGCTGGTCCGGGCGACCGATGTGTGGGAACGTCAAGTGATGCACGCCCGCGTGGCCGCCGCCACCCCCGGGCACGACAACCCCACCGCTCGCCGCGTGTTCGCCGACCTCCCCGACCGGTACGACCGGTTGGCCGAGTGGCTCTCCTTCGGCCAGAACGGGCGCTGGCGGGCTGCGCTCGTCGACGCCGTGGCCGCCGGGGCGCCGGGGCGGATCCTGGACGTGGCCACCGGGACGGCCGGGGTGGCCCTCGCCCTCCGGGCCCGCACCGGGGCCGAGGTGCTGGGCGTGGACCTCGACGAGGGCATGGCCCGACGGGGCCGCGCCAACGTGGCCCGCCACGGCGGCGGGATCCCCATCGCCCTGGCCCGAGGGGAGCAGCTGCCCCTCCCCGACGCCAGCGTGGACGCGCTCAGCTTCTGCTACCTCCTGCGCTACGTGGAGGACCCCGCCCGGGCGCTCGTCGAGCTGGCCCGTGTGGTGCGGCCAGGAGGCGTGGTCGCCAGCCTGGAGTTCCTCGTCCCCGAGCAGCCCTTCTGGCACGCCATGTGGTGGCTCTACACCCGCGCCGTGCTGCCGGCGGCCGGCGCCGCGTGCGGCGGCCTGCCCTGGTACCGCGTCGGGCGGTTCCTCGGGCCCAGCATCAGCGCCCACTACCGGCGGTACCCGGTGCGCTGGACCGTGGCCGCCTGGGAGGCCGCCGGCCTGGCCGACGTGCAGGTGCGGCGGATGAGCCTCGGCGGCGGGCTGGTGATGTGGGGCCGCCGGAGGTGATCGGCGAAGAGCCCCGCCCCGCCTTCTACGCCGCCCGGCCCGGCCGATGGCGTGACTGGTGGACGCTCCTCCATCCTCCCTACACCGCCTGGCACCTCTCCTACGTGGTGATCGGGGCCTGCCTCGCCCCCGCCGTGTCGACCAGCCGGCTGGTCGCCAGCCTCCTCGGCTTCTTCCTGGCGGTGGGGGTCGCCGCCCATGCCTTCGACGAGCTCCGTGACCGGCCGCTGCGCACCCGCATCCCGGGCTGGGCACTGGTCGGGGCGTGCGCCATGGGGTTGGCCGGCGCGGTCGCGCTCGGGATCGTGGGGGTGCTCCGGGTCGGGCCTCCGCTCGTGCCCTTCGTGGTGGTCGGCCCCCTGCTGGTGGTCGCCTACAACGCCGAGCTCTTCGGCGGCGCAGTCCACACCGATCTCGGCTTCGCCCTGTGCTGGGGCGCCTTCCCGCTCCTCACCGCCTACGTCGCCCAGACGGCGACCTGTTCGCTCGCCGCCGTCCTGGCGGCGGCCGGGGCCACGGCGCTGTCACTGGCCCAACGCCGGCTGAGCACCCCCGCCCGCCGGCTGCGGCGCCAGGTGGCCGACGTCAGCGGGGTGGTGACGATGCGAGACGGCGACGAGCGAGCGATCGACCGCCGGACCCTCCTCGACCCGCTGGAGCGCGCCTTGGCCGCGCTCACGTGGTCGGTCGTGCTGCTGGCGGCCGGGCTGGCCGTCGCTCGACTGGGCTGAGGCCGGGTCAGGCGTCCTCGGGGTCGTCGGCCCAGGGCGTGGGGCGGCCGCCCTGCATCTGCCGGGCCACCTGGTCGGCGTACCAGCGGCGGAAGCGCCGTTGCTGCGGCGACGACGCCAGGGTGAGCAGCGCCCCCTCCTGGCAGTACCGGTCGACCTCCTCGAGCTGCTGGGCCATCTCCATCAGGGCCTGCCACCCCTCGGCCGGCACGTCCACGTCGAGGTCCACGCGCGCCCGGCCCATACGCAGGGCCTCGTCCACCTGGGCCCGGGTGCTGGTGGTGGCGGCGGTGAAGAGGGCCCGGAGGGCGGCGGCGAGCTCGAGCAGTCGGGGAGGCACCTGCGGGCCACGGCGCGGCGACCGCTCGATCAGGTCCAGCTCGCGGAGGACGGCGTCGTTGTGCTGCTCCGCTTCCAGGTAGATGTCGAGCGGGAGCCCCAGGATCCGGACCCGGACCATCATCGGCGTGCCGCCCGCCTCGGCGTCCGGGGGAAGCGCGGGCTCGCCGAGGGTGGCGGCGAGCAGCTCCAGGTCGACCGCCCCCAATGGATCGGACCCCAACGGACCCAACGGATCGGACCCCGCCCCCGGACCGCCGCCGCCTGCTGCGACCGGCGCGGGCACGTCCCGGGCCACGGCGAACCAGACGACCTTGCTCGAGGGGGTGCGCTCCACCCCCCATGCCTCGGCCAGGGTGGCGACGAGCCGCATCCCCCGCCCGGTGGGCGAGTCCGCCACGTAGCGCTTGGGCGTCGGGCCGCCCCGCTGGCGGTCCCCGACCTCGAAGCGGGCGCTCGCCTCCTCGAGACGGCACCCGAGGCTGATCTCGGTCCGGGCATGGAGGACGGCGTTGGTCACGAGCTCGGACACGAGCAGGCGGGCGCGGTCGACGGCGCCTTCCGGCCAGTCGGCCAGCACCTCGGCAACCCAGGCGCGCGCCGCACGGGCCGCCGACGGGTCGGGTGCCAGGGTCAGCTCGGCCCCGGGCTCGCCCTCTTCCTCCCCATCAGCCTCGGCGGCCCTGACGGTGGCGGCATCGCCGGCCCCGTTCCCCGGGCCGCCGGAGATGTTCATGTTCCAATCGTCGCACAGGGCGACCGGTCGAGGTAAATCACCGTTCAGACCTCATCGCGGAGTCGCTTCCTCCCCGCCGGCGACGGACGTTACTGCCGGACGCTGCTCGAACCGCGGATCGCGCCGGCGCGATGCTGGCGGGATGGCGCAGCCCGCGACCAGCGCGTCCCCCCCGGGCGGTGACCGCCGCCGGTTGGCGGATGCCCCCTCGGACGACGGCGCCGCTCCCCGAGCCGCCCCCCCGGAGGACGCGCCAGCCGGGGACGCGCCCTCCTGGGACGTGCTGGCAGGGGCAGCGCTGCGCCAGCTGGGGGGTCTGGCGACGGCCCCGCTCCGGGTTCCCCTGGTGGCCGGTCAGCGCCTGGCCGGCCCGTGGCGCGCCGACCTGCGGCGCAGCGTCCGCCGGTCGCTCGGCGTCCCCGGCGAGCCGCCGCCGCGCCCCGCCCGCCCGGGCACGGCCTTCCTCCCGCCCGGCGGCGTGGCACGGCGCGTCCACGGCGACCTGCCGTCGATGGTGGTCGGCGGGCTGGCCGCGCTCCTGCTCCAGACCCTGCACCCATTGGCGATGGCCGGCGTGGCCGACCACTCGACCTACCGGGAGGACGCCATCGGCCGCCTGCGCCGGACGGCCTCTTTCGTGGGGGCCACCACGTTCGGCACGGTCGACGAGGCGGAGGAGGCGATCGAGCGGGTGCGCGAGGTGCACCGCCGGATCCACGGTCGCGCCCCCGACGGCCGGCGCTACTCCGCCAACGACCCCGAGCTGCTGACGTGGGTGCACGTGGCCGAGGTGCACAGCTTCCTCGCCGCCGCCCGCCGGTACGGCCCGGCGCACCTCGACGCCGCCGACTGCGACCGCTACTTCGCCGAGACGGCCGTGGTGGCCCGGTCCCTGGGGGCGCGCTGGGTGCCCGAGTCGGCGGACGAGGTGGACGCCTACTTCCACCGGGTGCGCCCCGAGCTCTATGCCGGGCACCAGGCGATGGAGGCCCGGGACTTCCTCCTGCGCGGGGTGGCCAGGCGCCCCAACGACCGGGCCGTCTATGCCTGCATCCTCGCGGCGGCGCTCGCCGTCCTGCCCCGCTGGGCCCGGGCCGAGCTGCGCATCCCCGCGCCCCCACTGGTGGACGAGGTGCTGGTCACCCCCGTGGCCCGCACGGTGCTCGGGGCGCTCCGCTGGACGATCAAGCCGTAGGCCGGGTTGCCGGTTGCCGGTTGCCGACTGCACTGCCGGCGGCGATCGGCGCCTGCGCCCGGTCCCGGTGCTCAGTAGGGCCGGATGCCCCAGCTCGCCTCCCAGGAGACCCCGGGCTCCAGCACGACGAGGTCGCGACCCGAGCGGAAGGCGTCCGGCGGGCAGGTCATGGGCTCGATCGCCACCGCCGTCCGGCGAAGCTCCTCCTCGGGCACGGTGTCGCCGGTGAAGCACATGAGGTAGCGGAAGCGGTCGTCCATCCAGACCTCGACCCCCCGTCCGGTGGCCGGGTCCTCGAGGTGGGCATGCGCCACCCCGTCGCCGTCTCGCTCGAGGTCGGTGAACGCCGTGTCCATCCGGGCGGGGCCGATCGGCCGGGGGCGGGTGAAGTCCAGCTCGGTGCCCCCCACCGGCTGCGCCTCCCCCGTCGGCAGGGAGCGGGCGTCGAGCACCAGCCGCTGCGACGCCGGGAGGAGGAGGTGCGCGGTGTCCACCCGTGGGCTCCCCGCGGTGACGTAGGGATGGAAGCCGAGGCCGAAGGGGGCGGCCGCCTCCCCGGCGCCGGTCGCCGTCGCCGTCACGACCAGGCCGTCGCGGCGCAGCCGGTACTCCACCTGCAGCTCCAGGCTGAAGGGGTAGCCGGGGGTCGGGCGGAGCGGGCAACGCAGGCTGACGACGTTCTGGGCGTGCGCCTCGAGCCGCCAGGGCAACCACCGGACCAGTCCGTGGATGGCGTTCCCCAGCTGCGGCTCGTCGAGGGCCGCCTGGGCCTGCACGTCGCGCCAGCGGTAGGCCCCGTCGCCCAGCCGGTTGGGCCACGGGGCGAGCACCTGCCCCCGCCCGGCATGGCTCCACTCCGACGCCCCGAAGCCCTGCACCACGTCGTTGCCGCTCACCGTGTACCGACGGAGGGTGGCCCCCACCTCGGTGACGACCGCCTCCTGGTGCCCGTGCCCGATGACCCACTGCTCACCCGTGGGCGACGTGGCAAGGGCGCGCTGTGGCATGCAAGGGGTCCTCTCGGCAGGCGGCAGGTCGCAGGTCGCCGGTATCGTACTGGCGCGTGCGACTGCTGGTCACCAACGACGACGGCGTGCACGCCCCCGGGCTGGCCGCCATCACCCGGGCGCTCGCCGGCTGGGCGGCCGGCGCACAGGAGCCCCACGAGGTCGTCGTGGTCGCGCCCCTGGCCAACCACAGCGGCGCCTCCGCCGCCGTGGGCACCGTCTACGAGCGCGAGTCGATCTCCTACCGGCGCGTGCGGGTCCCCGGCGCCGAGGGCGTCCCCACGTACGGCGTCGACGCCCCACCTGCGCTGGCGGTGCTCGTGGGGGTGCTGGGTGGGTTCGGACCGCGGCCGGACATCGTGGTGTCGGGGATCAACCTGGGCGTGAACGTGGGCCGCTCGGTGCTGCACTCGGGCACCGTGGGGGCCACCCTCGCCGGGGCACAGCTCGGCCTGCGGGGGCTGGCCGTGTCGCTGCGCGCCGGCTTCCCCCCCGAGCAGTGGGAGACGGCCAGCGCCGTCGCCGTCTCCCTCCTGCCGGCGCTGTGCGCCGCCCCGCCGAGGACCGTCCTCAACCTCAACGTCCCCTCGGTCCCGCTGGAGGAGCTCCGCGGGGTCCGGCGGGCGCGCATCAGCACGTCGGGGATCGTCCGGTCGGCGTCGGAGGACCCGGCGCACCGCCCGGGCGGCCCCGCAGCCGGGGGCGACGCCGACGAGGGCGAGGTCCGCCTCACGCTCGGGGCCGCGGTCCCGACGCTCGGCACCGTCGACGCCGACGAGGACCCGGAGGACGACGCGGTCCTGGTGGCAGCCGGCTACGCCTCGCTCACCCCGATCGTCGGGGTCCGCGAGGACAGCGGGCAGGACGCCGACGAGGTCGTCCGCGCCGCGCTCACCCAGGCTCAGCGGGCCCTCGCTCGCTGACCCCCCGACCCGGGTCGCTCCGTCACTCCTCGGCGCCAGGGGGCCGCCGCTCGCGCTTCACCGCGCCGCGGCGCCGCTTCTCCTCGACGCGGCGGGCCCTGGCGGCGGCGCTCGGGGCCGTGGGCCGGCGGGGACGCTGCACTCGCAGTGCAGACGACAGGCGCTCGGCCAGGCGTTCGAGGGCCAGCTCCCGGTTGCGCGCCTGGGAGCGCTCGTCGGAGGCGGTCGCCGTCACGACCGACCCGAGCCGCTCGAGCAGGGCCGCACGCTGGCGGGGGCCGAGCACCCGCGAGGACTCGACGTCGAAGCGCACTTCGACCCGGCTCTGCGTGCGGTTGGCGTGCTGGCCCCCCGGGCCCCCGGGCGTCGTCGTCCGCCACTGCAGCTCGGCCAGCGGCACCGACAACGAGCGGGACACCCGGAGCACGGCGCCCGCCGTGCCCCGGTCCTCCCCCGCCTCCGGCCCGGCCATGATCGGGAGCCTACCGAGCGTGCCGTCGGTGATCCCGGGGGTGCGAGGCAGGGGCGGGGGCGAGCGCGCGACCGGGGCGGCGCGGGCCGGCACCGGTCCGGGGCCCCGTTACGCTCGTCGCATGGAATATCGCCACCTCGGGAAGAGCGGACTGGTCGTCTCGGCACTCGCCTACGGGAACTGGATCACCCACGGCGACCAGGTGGAGGAGGACGCCGCCGTCGCCTGCGTCCGCGCCGCCTTGGACGAGGGCATCACCACCTTCGACACGGCCGACGTCTACGCCGGCGGGCGGGCCGAGGAGGTGCTCGGCCGGGCCCTCGAGGGCGTGCGGCGCGAGTCGCTCCAGATCGCCACCAAGGTCTACTGGCCAACCGGGCCCGGCCCCAACGACCGCGGCCTCTCTCGCAAGCACATCGTGGAATCGCTCCACAACTCGCTGCGGCGCCTCCGGACCGACTACGTCGACCTCTACCAGGCGCACCGCTACGACTTCGAGACCCCGCTCGAGGAGACGCTGCGGGCCTTCGACGACCTGGTGCGCCAGGGCAAGGTCCACTACGTCGGCGTGTCCGAGTGGACGGCGGACCAGATCAAGGCCGCCCTCGAGATCGCCGGCGAGATGGGCTTCGACCGCATCGTCTCGAACCAGCCCCAGTACTCGCTGCTCTGGCGGGTGATCGAGGGCGAGGTGGTCCCTTTGTCCGAGCGCGAGGGCATCGGGCAGATCGTCTTCTCCCCGCTCGCCCAGGGAATCCTCACGGGCAAGTACCGGCCCGGCGAGCCGCCCCCGGCCGCCTCCCGCGCCACGTCGCAGAACGGCGGCGGGTTCATCAGCCGGTGGCTGCGCGACGACGTCCTCGGGGCGGTGGCGTCCTACGCCTCGGTGTGCCGGGAGGCCGGGGCCACGCCGGCGGCGGTCGCCCTCGCCTGGGTGTTGACCAACACCAACGTGTCGGCCGCCATCGTGGGTGCGACGCGCCCCGAGCAGCTGGTCGAGAACGTGAAGGCGCTCGACCTCGAGCTCGACGGCGAGCTCCTCCAGAAGGTCGACGAGGCGCTGGCCCCCGTCGTCCAGCGCGACCCGAGCCTGACCCAGAGCCCCCCCTCGCGGCCGTGACGGCGTCCGCGGCGACCACGACGAGGTCGTGACGACGGCCGGGACCACCCCCGGCGGGCACGGCCCCCCGGAGGCGTCCGCCCGGCGACAGCGCGTGGCGGCGTACGCCATCGTGCGTGACGGTGCGCGGCGCGTCCTGCTGGTGCGGGCTGCGTCGTACCTCACGGTTGCCGGCCGGTGGTTCCTGCCCGGCGGCGGCGTCGAGCACGGCGAGGCACCCCTCGACGCGCTACGGCGCGAGGTGGCCGAGGAGGCAGGGTTGGCGGTGGGCGACGCCACCCTGGCCGGCGTGCTCTCCGACACCTGGCCCATCCCCGACGGGACCCTGCTGCACACGGTGCGCCTGATCTACCGGGTCCAGGGCTGGGAGGGCACGCTCCGGTCCGAGGCCGACGGGTCGAGCGACCTGGCGCAGTGGTTCGCCCCCGAGGAGCTGCGGGGAGCGCCGCTGGCCCGCTACGCCCGCGAGGCGCTCGCCACCTACGGCGCCTGAGCCCGGCGCCCGGGTGGCGGCCGTAGCCCCCCGACGGAAACGGGCGTGGGGGGCGGGGTAAGCTTTTGCACGCTCGCGACATCTGCACCGCGGCGACGCCATCCGGGCTGACCAGGCACCCCAGGAGGACGGGGCATTGACATCGGCGATCTCGAAGCTGCGTGCACTCCTCCCGTCGTGGTCCGAGCCGGTGCTCGACCGGCTCCACGTGGACTTCGACCCGCCCCGGCGGCAGCCGTCGGCCGGCCAGGTGGCCGCCGCCACCCTCCTGGCCGTGCTCGGGTCGCTGCTGGCCGACGCCCTCTTGGTGAAGGTCGGGACGAGGGTCTTCCCCTCCACCCAGGGGTACGTCCACTTCCAGTTCTCGGACTACGCCAAGCTGACGGTGATCGGCGTGCTCATCGCCTGCGCCGCCTGGCCCGTGGTCACCCGGGTCACGTCGAGGCCGCGCTGGCTGTTCTTCCGCATGGCCATCGGCGTGACCCTCGTGCTCTGGGCTCCCGACGCCTGGCTCCTGCTCGTGCACAACTCGCTCGACGAGGTCGGCGTCCTCATGACGATGCACCTCGCCATCGCCGTGGTCACCTACAACCTGCTGGTCCGCCTCGCCCCCACCGGCCGCCGGCGGCCGGCCGTCGCCCGCCGCGCCCGGGACCCGCTCAGCGGGCAGGCGGTCCGCGTCCGTTAGCGCAAGCCGGCCACGAGGGGTCGCCGTCGGGTCGCCGATGCGCACCGTCCCGGATAGTGGCCAGCCCGGCGGGGTACCGGGCCGGGACATGGCCGGTCGGCGCCACCAGGTGGTCATCGTCGGCTCCGGGTTCGGCGGGCTGTTCGCTGCCCGTGCCCTCCGGGGCGCACCGGTGGACGTCACGCTGATCGACCGCGTGAACCATCACCTCTTCCAGCCGCTCCTCTACCAGGTGGCGACGGGCATCCTCCCCGAGGGCGAGGTGGCCCCGGCCACGCGCGACGTGCTCCGACGCGCTCGCAACGTGCGCGTGCAGTTGGCCGAGGTCACCGAGGTGGACGTGGCCCGGCGGGTGGTGGTGGCCGAGCAGCCGGGGCGCACGGTCGAGACGCCCTACGACAGCCTCGTGGTGGCCACCGGGCTCGAGACCTCCTACTTCGGCCACGACGAGCTGAGCCGGTTCGCTCCCGGGTCTCGAGTCGATCGACGACGCGCTGGAGCTCCGCGGCCGGATCTTCGACGCCTTCGAGATGGCCGAGACCGAGCCGGACCCTGCCGCCCGGCCGGCCTGGCTGACGTTCGTGGTCGTGGGCGGGGGCCCGACCGGAGTGGAGATGGCGGGCCAGATCCTCGAGCTCTCCCGCCGGGCCTTGCGGGGCAACTTCCGGGTGATCGACCCGGCGACGGCACGGGTCCTCGTGGTCGAGGGGACCGGGTCGCTGCTCCCGTCCTTCGGGGAGCGGGCGTCGCGCCTCGCCCGCCGGGACCTGGTCCGGGTCGGGGCCGAGATCCTGACCGACCACATGGTCGTGGACATGGACGACGCGAGCGTCACGGTGAAGGGCGGGGACGGCCGCACGCAGCGGATCGAGGCCCGCACCAAGGTCTGGGCGGCGGGGATGGCCGCCGCCCCCGTCGGCCGGGAGGTGGGGAGGGCCGCCGGCGCCGACGTGGACCGCCACGGCCGGGTCGACGTCCTCCCCGACTGCACCGTGCCCGGCCATCCCGAGATCTTCGTGATCGGCGACGCCATGGCCCTCAACGGGCTCCCCGGGCTGGCGGAGGTCGCCATCCAGTCGGGCATCCACGCCGCCCTCACCATCCGACGGAGGGTGGCCGGCGACACGACGGCCCGGCCCCTTCGCTACCGGGACCTCGGGAGCATGGCCGTCGTGTCCCAGTACCGGGCGGTGGCCAGGTTCGGACCGGTGACCATCGGGGGGTTCGTCGGCTGGTGCCTCTGGCTGGTCGTGCACCTCGCCTTCCTCACCGGCTTCAAGAACCGCATGGCCGCCCTGGCCCAGTGGACGATCGCATTCCTCGCCCGGGGGCGGGCGGAACGGGTCATCACGCGCCAGCAGATCCATGCCCGGCAGGCCATCGCCACGTTGCGGTCGGACCCTCGGACGGGCACCCGACCAGGTGGGAGCGCCGAGCACCCGTGACCGGGGTCTCGGGCCGGGCTCTACCCTTGTGCCGTGACGATCGAGACGAACCCTGCACGCTGGGTCGACGTACTGGCCGGCTCCCACGACCGGATCTGCGACCTCGTGAGCGAGCTGGACGCCGACGCGCTGGCGCGCCCGTCCCGTTGCTCCGACTGGACCATCGCCCAGGTGCTCTCCCACCTGGGGAGCGGGGCCGAGCTGTTCAAGGCCATGCTCGACGCCGTGGTCGCCGGGGAGCCGGCGCCCGGGCGGGACTTCATGCCTCCCGTCTGGGAGCGGTGGAACGCCCTCGGGCCCGAGGAGCAGGCCGAGGCCTTCCTTTCGACCGACGGCCAGCTCGTCGAAGCCCTCGAGGACCTCGGTGACCGGCTCGACGAGCTGACGTTCACATTCTTTGGCGTCATGCAGCTCGACGCCGTGGGCTTTGTCGCCATGCGGCTCAGCGAGCACGCCCTCCACACCTGGGACGTGGCGGCGGCACTGGACCCGGCAGCCACCGTGGACCCCGACGCCGTCGTCCTGCTGGTGGACCGGCTCCCCCAGATGGCGCAGCGGGCAGGCTCCGCCGAGCGCGCCCCCGGCGGCCTGGCGGTGCGGGTCGTCACCTCGGCGCCCGAGCGCCGGTTCGTGCTCACGGTGGACGGCGGCGTGCACCTCGCGCCGGAGGCGCCCGAGACGCCCGAGACGCCCGAGACGCCGGAGGCGCCGGAGGCGCCGGAGGCGCCCGAGGTGCCGGTGCTGCGGCTCCCGGCCGAGGCGTTCCTGCGGCTCGTGGCCGGCCGGCTCGACCCGGCCCGCACCCCCTCGCTCGACCCCGCGACGGAGCGGCTCGTCGACACCCTCCGGGCCGTCTTCCCGGGCTTCTGACCTGCTGCCACCTCCGGCCGGCCGCGGAGGCCGCCCGCCCGGCCGCCCGCAACCTCCACTGCGGGCGGAGCCGTCCCTGCTCAGGCGGCCGGGCTGTTTGCGCGCGCTGCCGGCAGGGAAGGGCCCGCCCGTGGACACCGGGCACTTGATCGGCGCGCGCTACCGCCTCGACCGCCGTCTGGCGGCGGGGGGCATGGGCGTGGTCTGGGTCGCCCACGACGAGCTTCTTGGGCGCCCGGTCGCCCTCAAGCTGCTCAACCCGGCTCTCGCCGACGAGGAGCGGCGGCGGCGGTTCCGTGCCGAAGCCAGGGCGGCGGCCCGCCTCTCCCACCGAGGTGTGGTGGCGGTCTACGACTACGGGGAGGAGGCCGACGTCACGTTCCTCGCCATGGAGCTCGTCGACGGCGAGTCGCTCCACGAGGTCCTGCGTCGGCGAGCCCCGCTTGCGCCCGAGGAGGTCATGGCCATGGTGGCCCAGGCCGCGGCGGCCCTGGCCGACGCCCACGACCACGGCCTCGTCCACCGCGACGTCAAGCCGGCCAATCTGCTCGTCGGACCGAACGGCACGGTGAAGGTGACGGACTTCGGGATCGCCCGCGCCGCGGACATGACGACGGCCACGCTCGAGGGGTCGGTGCTCGGGACGGTCGCCTACATGTCACCCGAGCAGATCCGGGGCGAGCGGGTGGGCGCGGCGTCGGACGTCTACAGCCTGGGCGTCGTGGCCTACGAGGCACTGGCCGGCGCCCGGCCCTTCCCGGCCCAGGAGTCCATCGCCGTGGCGCTCTCGCACCTCCACGATCCCGTCCCGGCGCTGGCGGGCTCGGTGCCGGGCCCGGTGCAAGAGCTGGTGGCGTCGATGCTGCGCAAGGACCCCGCGGCCCGTCCCTCGGCCGCACGGGTGGCGGAGCAGGCAGGTCGGCTGGCGGTGGACTGGCGCGTCGCGCCTGCCGGCGGCCCGGACACCGTGCCCCTGTCGCCACTGCCCACGGCTCCGCTGGCGGGCCCCTCGGCCACGGCTCCGCTGACGGGCGCTCCGCTGGCTCCGGTGGCGGCCGAGGCGACCCGGCCCGCGCCGCTCCGGACCCTCGGCGCGGCCCTGGGTGCCGCCGCCCTCGCCACCAAGGCCAGGGCGGCTCGCCGGCGGCCGTCGGCGAGCGTGATCTCGGCGGTCGTCGTCGGCGCCCTGGCGGTGGGCCTCCTCCTCGCTGCCGCGCTCCCCGGCGCCGGTCCCGGGAAGGCGCTGGCCGCCACCCACCGGGCTACCAAGGGAAGCGTGCCCGTCACCGCGCCGCACGCACACGGGAGCACCACGACCTCCTCGTCCACGGCGTCGACCACGTCGACCACGGTCCCGGTCGTGGCGACCACGGACACACACACGCCGCCCGGCCACGCCTACGGACGGTCGGACGGCACAACAGACCAGGCCGGCCCGGGCCAGGGACCCCCCGGCCCGCCGGAGCCAGGACCCGGTCCGGGGGGTCCGGGTCCGGGGGGTCCAGGTTCGGGCGGTCCGGGTCCGGGCGGTTCGTGACAGGGCGGCGCGGGCGGGGGACCCGGCGCCTTCTGCTCCCAGAGAAGCCGGCTCGGGTCGCGCCATGCGCACCGGAGCGCGACGGGCGTTCCGACCAGCCGGCCGGGCACGCCCCCGGGCCCGACGGCCGGCCGGCGCTCGACGATCGACCCGCCGAGGGCGCGGTAGAAGCGCTGGGCGTCCACGTTCTGCTCCAGGACCCACAGGTACAGCCGGCCCGCCGGGTCATGGCGGAGCACGCGCCGGGCGGTCTCTGCCATGAGGACCGACCCGATGCCTCGCCGCTTCGCCCGGTGGCCGACGTGGAGGTTGTCGACCAGGGTGCCCCAGTCGGGGTCCTCGTCGAACACGGCGTGCGCGAATCCCACGATCGCGCCCGTCGTCGCCTCCACGGCCACGACCGTGCAGCCCGCGGGCGGCCGTGCCATTCGCGCCGACCACACCGCGAGGCGGTCGGCCAGCACGTCGCCGTCGAGGAAGGCGTCCGAGAACGCCCCCCGGTAGTGGAGGCGCCAGCTGTCCGCGTGCAAGGTGGCGATCCCGTCGGCGTCACCGACCGTGGCGTCCCGAACGAGAACGGATCCATCGCTCGGCACAGCGGATGGTACCGCCGGGGCCGGCAGGGATCCGTGCCGTGCCAGCTCCGGGGGGCCTCGCGCCGGCCGGACGAGGGTCGAGCCTGACGGGCGCGGTCAGGTGTGGTCGGGCGCGGTCAGGTGTGGTCGGGCGCGGTCAGGTGTGGTCGGGCGCGGAGCCGGATGGCTCCATGGCGATCAGCTCCACGAGCAGGTCCTCCCACGGGGCGTGGTCCCAGCCTTCGGCCTCCCCCACCAACTTGGCGACCTGGACGGCATCTTCGACCCACTCGACCTCGATGTCGCGGAGCGGACCGCCTCCACCGTGCTCCATTGCCGCGAAGCCCGCGCCCCAGGTGACGTCCCGCCAGACGCTGTGCAGCTCCTTGATGCGGCTCCACTCGGGGTGCGCGAGGTCACGATCGGCGGCGACCGAGATCGCCCAGCGCGCGCAGTGCGCCGCCCGTGCCCCGTCGTGGTGGGGCGTCGTACCGGCGATCGCCGGCTCGTGGGCGGCCAGCTTCTGCGACTGTGTCTCGGGCAGGGTCTCCCGCACCTCCCGGACGAACATCTCGATCACGTGGGAAGGCGACTCGTGGCTGGTCACGGCGGGAACCCTATCCTCGTGGCCGGACCAGGGCCCCGGCTCCCGTGCCGCGTCAAGGTGGAGCCCCCGAACAGAGGAGGTGGAGCGTGGACCGTCCCGACGTCATCGTCTTCGACGTCAACGAGACCCTGTCGGACATGGCGCCCATGGGGCGGCGCTTCGCCGACATGGGTGCGCCGCCCCAGCTCGCCGTTGCATGGTTCGCATCGACGCTGCGAGACGGGTTCGCCCTTGCCGCGGCCGGTGCCTCCGGGCGCTTCGCCACGATCGCCTCGGGCGTGCTGCGATCCCTCCTCACCGGGAACACCGGGGTGGCCGATCTCGAGGCAGCGGTCGACCACGTCATGCAGGGCTTCCTCGAGCTCGGGGTCCATCCCGACGTGGCCGAGGGCATCCCCGCCCTCGCCCGGACTGGGGCGCGGCTCGTCACCCTTTCGAACGGTTCGGCCGACATCGCCGAGCGCCTGCTGTCTGCTGCGGGTGTCCGCCAGCACTTCGAACGCGTGCTCTCGGTGGACGACGCGGGCGTATGGAAGCCGGGATCCGAGGCATACGGCCATGCGGCACGGGTGTGCGCGGTGTCGCCTGATCGCATGCTGCTGGTTGCAGTCCACCCGTGGGACGTCGACGGCGCGAGCCGAGCCGGGATGCACACGGCGTGGGTCGACCGGACCCGCGCGCCCTACCCCGGCTACTTCCGGGCCCCGGACCACTCGGTGACCGACCTCCTCCAGCTCGCCGAGCTCCTCGACCGGTCGTCGACCGGCCCGGGCGGCGAGCGGCGAACCTCGTGAGCGCGGCCGGCGGGCGCGGCGCGGCCGGCGGGCGCGGCGCGGCCGGCGGGCGCGGCGCGGCAGGCGGCGACACCGGTCCGCAGCGTCGTGTCGGGGATCCGGCGTCGGCGCTCCGGCGAGTCGCCTACCTGCTCGAGGCGGAGCGGGCCGAGACCTACAAGGTGCGCGCCTTTCGCCGTGCCGCCGCCAGCGTCGAGCACGCCGGGGCCGGCCGAGTGGCGCAGCTGGACCGCGCCGGCCGGCTGACGGACCTGCCCGGGGTCGGCCCTGCCACCGCGGCGGTGGTGAGCGAGGCACTGGCCGGGCAGACTCCCACCTACGCCGCGGACCTGGAGGACCGCCGTCCCCGTCCACGGGACCCGACGGTGGCCGCCCTCGCCGGCACCCTGCGCGGGGACCTGCACACCCACTCCGACTGGTCCGACGGCGGGAGCAGCATCGAGGAGATGGCCGTGGCGGCCAGGGACCGTGGTGCCGAGTACCTGGCGCTGACCGACCACAGCCCCCGCCTCACGGTCGCCCACGGGCTCGACGCGGGACGCCTCGAGCAACAGCTCGACGTGGTGGCGGCGCTCAACGAGCAGCTGGCGCCGTTCCGGATCTTGACCGGGATCGAGGTCGACATCCTCGACGACGGTGCCCTCGACCAGGACGACGCGCTGCTCGCCCGGCTCGACGTCGTGGTGGCCTCGGTGCACTCCAAGCTCCGGATGGCCGCACCGGAGATGACCGCCCGGATGGTGGCGGCGGTGGAGCAGCCGTGGACCGACATCCTCGGCCATTGCACCGGGCGGATCATCGTCGGCCGCGACAGGCCGCCGTCCACCTTCGACGCCGACGTGGTCTTCGAGGCGTGCCGCCGCACGGGAACCGCCGTCGAGATCAATTCGAGGCCCGAGCGCCGAGATCCGCCTCCCGAGCTTCTCCAGCGAGCGGTGGCCGCGGGATGTCTCTTCTCCATCGACACCGACGCCCACGCGCCCGGGCAGCTCGAGTGGCAGCACTACGGCTGCGAGCAAGCGGTCGATGCTGGCGTGACGGGTGAACGGGTGGTGACGGCATGGACGGTGGAGCGGGTGCTCGCGTGGACGGCCACCCACCGCGGCGGCACCCCGGCCGGCGGCTCCTGACACAACCGGGGCACTTCCCCGGGCGTTTCCCGGGGCGCTTCCCCCTGCTGCGCACGCCCACGGAAGCCGATCTTCATCTGCACGTCAGGTTCGCTTCATCGACGCGTCAGGTTCCCCCCCGTGACGGCTGGAACCGGTCCGATGGGGAATACCATGAGCCAATCCACTCGCCACGAGGACCCTTCCCGGCGTGCACCTGCTCGGCTTACTGAACTTCACCAACTTCATCGCCACCGCCGGCTACAGCGCAGTGTTCATCCTGTGCCTCCTGCAGTCGTGCTGCGTGCCGACGTCGTCGGAGCTCACCATGGGCTTCGCCGGGGTGCTCGCCGCCCAGGGGAAGCTGAGCCTGGCCGGGGTGATCGTGGTCGGCGTCCTGGGCGAGGTCGTCGGCGCCTACGTCGCCTGGGCGGTCGGCCGCTACGCCGGGCGTGCCGTCCTCGACCGGTTCGGGCGCTACATCCTGCTCAGCCACCGCGACCTGGACCGGGCCGAGGCCTGGTACGACCGCCACCAGCGCTTCGGGGTCTTCGGCAGCCGGCTGCTGCCGGTCATCCGCAACTTCGTGGCCCTGCCGGCCGGCATCGCCGAGGTGCCCCTGGCCCGCTTCGGCTTCCTCACCGCCGCCGGCTCGCTCCTCTGGGACGGCGCCTGGGCCGGCATCGGCTACGGCGTGGGCTCCCACTGGCACGCCATCGCCAAGGCGTTCGGGGACGTCGGCTACGTGCTCGGGGTGGTGGCCGTGGGCGTCATCGCCTTCGGCGTCTACCACCGCTACCGGAGCTACAAGGAGGCCGCGTCGGAGGAGACGGGGGAACGACGGTTGGCGCACGCCGCACCGAGCGTCCGACGTCTCGGCGGCACAGGGCAGGGTGCCACGCGGCCAGGTGGCACACGGTCGGGCCCGCCCCCTGGCGCGAACGGATCCTCGCACCGGCCGCTCCCGGCGGCCGACGGAGCCGGGACCGGCGCCGTCCGCTGGCTGGCCAGCTCGTCGGGACGGCCGAAGGCACCGCTGCCCCCGGGCGGACGAGACGCGGTGACGGACCGGGCGTACGAGCGGCCGTCCGGGCTCGCCCTCCGCGAGCCCGAAGAGACCCCGCACAACGGCGCGTCCGGCGCCGACCGCTGGGTCGCCAGCTCGTCCGGCCGGCCGCTGGCGCGAACCCGGCGCAGCGAATTCCCGAACTCGCCGGTCGCCGCCTGGGAGGCGGCGGTGCTGCACGGCCGGGCCGAGACCTCGGCGCGCCGCGAGCCGCTCGTCGACATCGAGGACGCAGGGGTGGAGGCGAACGGACGCCTCACCGCCATGCTCGGGGCGCTCCTCATCGTGCTCTTCGCCATCGAGGGGCTCACCATCCTTCGCATCACGTCCCTCCTGACCGTGCACGTCGTGATCGGGATGGTGCTGGTGCCCGTCGTCGTGGTGAAGATCGGCAGCACCACCTGGCGCTTCGCCAAGTACTACCTGGGGTCGCCGGAGTACCGCCGCAAGGGGCCGCCGCCGGCACTGCTCCGCCTGCTCGGGCCGTTCGTCGTGGTGTCGACCATCGCCGTGGTCGCCAGCGGGATCGCGCTGCTCCTGGCGCCGACGAGCCTCCGCACACCGCTCCTCCTGCTGCACAAGGTGACGTTCGTGCTGTGGTTCGCCGCCATGGCCGTCCACGTCCTCGGGCACCTGCTCGACGTGGCCAACCTGGCCCCCAGGGACTTCTACCGCCGGACCAGGCGCCAGATCCGGGGCGCCGGCGTCCGGCAGTGGGTGATCGTCAGCTCCGTGTGCATCGGGATCCTCTTGGCCGTGGTGGTGGCGCCCAAGGTGGGCCCGTGGCTCCACGAGCTCCAGTCGACGCACAAGGTCGCAGGGAAGCACACGCTGATCGTCCCCTCGAGCTCGACGACCCAGCACCCCTGACCCGGCCCGGAGCGCGGCGTCCCGGCGGGGGGCGCCGACCCGCAGGGAGTGCGTAGGATGCGCCGTTGAGCCCGCCCTGCGCCGTGGCGCGACGAAACTGGAGGCCCGCTCGATGAGCGACGAGTCCGCTTCGCAGGTGATCGACGCCATGTTCGCCTCCCTCGGTGACTGGCGCGGGAGGACCCTCTCCAAGCTGAGAGCGTTGATCACGCAGGCTGCTCCCGACGCCGTCGAGGAGCTGAAGTGGAAGAAGCCGTCGAACCCGGCCGGCGTCCCCGTGTGGTCCGACGATGGCACGATCTGCACCGGCGAGGTCTACAAGGACCACGTCAAGCTCACCTTCGCCAAGGGCGCCTCGCTCGCCGACCCCCACGGACTGTTCAACGCCAGCCTCGACGGCAACGTCCGTCGCGCCGTCGACCTCCGCGAGGGCGAGACGGTCGACGGCGCCGCCTTCAAGGCCCTCGTCCGGGAGGCGGTCGCCCTGAACGAGCTCGCCGGCCGCCGGAGGTGACGGGGTCCCGACGACCGACGGCCCGACCCGGCGATCCGGCGGCAGCCCCCCGGCTCTTCGGTCGGCGGATCTCGAGGGAACCGGTCTGATGCCGCGCCCGCTGATGGCGACCGACCAGATCCTCTCCGTGCTCGAGGAGACCCCGGTCCGCCTCGGCGCGCTGACCAGCGGGCTTCCCGAGGCGGTGCTGCACGCCGCCCCGGCGCCGGGAGAGTGGTCGGTGGTCGAGATCGTGGCCCACCTGCGCTCGTGCGCCGACATGTGGGGCGGGGCCATCCGGTCGATGGTGGAGACTACGCACCCCACGATTCGGGCCGTCAATCCCACCACGTGGATCGAGCGCACCGACTACCGACAGCTCGAGCTCGCGCCGTCGCTCTCGGCGTTCACCACCCAGCGCAGCGAGCTGCTCGCCGTGCTCGGCCCGCTGCCGGCGCGGGGGTGGGCCCGCAAGGCCACCGTCCTCGGGGCCGGCAAGCCGCTCGAGCTCACCGTCCATTCGTACGCCGCCCGCCTGGCCCGCCACGAGCGGACCCACTGGCGACAGGTGGCGAAGACGGTCGGCATGCTCACGCCGGGCTGAGCCCGGCGTGGCGCCCGGGTTCGTCGATCGGGCGCCTCCTGCACGCCTTCGGTGACGAGGGGCCGTTCGACGAGATCGCGGCATACTTGGACGCTCCTCGTCGGAGGGGGGGGTAGCGCGCCCCTCGGGAGCGCATCGACGGACGGAAGGGGAACGGGATGGGGATCGTCGACTACGAGCGGCAGGGGCCGCTCGGCTTGCTCACCCTCAACCGGCCGGAGAAGCTGAACGCCTTGAACGAGGCCATGATCGACGGCGTCATCGAGCATCTGGCCGAAGCCCGGGCGGACGACGAGGTGAAGGTGCTCGTGCTCACGGGAGCCGGGAGGTCCTTCTGTGCCGGCTTCGACCTCACCTCGGAGACGGACGCGCCCATCAAGGGCGCCGGCGCGTGGCACCGCAACCTGGAGCGCGACGTCGACATGACGATGGCCATCTGGTCGTTCCCGAAACCGACGATCGCGCTCGTGCGCGGGTGGTGCCTCGGCGGCGGCTGCGAGGTGGCGATGGCGTGCGACATCGTGCTCGCCACCGAGGACGCGAGGTTCGGCGAGCCGGAGATCCGGTACGGCTCGGGGCCCGTGACGCTGCTCATGCCGTTCGTCATCGGGCACAAGAGGGCGAACGAGCTCCTGTTCACTGGCAGCGCCGTGAGCGCGGCGGAGGCCGAGCGGATCGGACTCGTCAACCACGTCGTCCCCGAGGGCGAGCTCGAGGCCAGGGGCCGCCAGCTTGCCGGTCAGATTGCCCTCGCCCCTCTCGGCGCCCTCAAGTTCACGAAGCTCGGTCTGAACCGGGCCTGGCAGGCAGCCGGGCTCGAACAGGCGGTGCGGGCCAACCTCGACCTCTCGGCCATCTTGAACTCGCTGGAGTCACCCGAGCAGGAGGAGTTCGACCGGATCACCGCCGCCCAAGGGTTGAAGGCAGCCCTTGCGTGGAGGGACAGCCGGTACGGTGCTGGCCTGGCCGACAGCTGAGGAGCCCCAGCGCGGCGCATGAGCTCGGTCCCGACGCATTGGATGGGTTCAGCCAGCTGAAGAACGTCTTCGTCGCCACGCAAGGATGAGGGAGGGAATGGGCCGGCTCGACGGGAAGGTGGCGGTCATCACGGGAGGGGCGAGCGGCATCGGCCGAGCCTCCGCCCGTCGTTTCGCCGCCGAAGGGGCGAAGGTCGTGGTTGCCGACCTCGACGAGGCCGGTGGCACCGCGGTCGCCACCGAGATCGCCGGCCGGTTCGTCCGGGCCGATGTCACCGACCCGGCGCAGGTGGCCGCCATGTACGACCAGGCGATCGACGCCTTCGGCGGGCTCGACGTCTGCTTCAACAACGCCGGGATCTCACCGCCGGACGACACCTCGATCCTCACCACCGATCTCGAGGCATGGCGCCGCGTCCAGGACGTCAACCTGACCAGCGTGTTCCTGTGCTGCCAGGCCGGCATCGCCCGGCTCCTCGAGCACGGCGGGGGCAGCGTCATCAACACGGCGTCGTTCGTCGCGGTCCTCGGGGCGGCAACCTCCCAGATCTCCTACACGGCGTCCAAGGGCGGGGTGCTCGCCCTCTCCCGGGAGCTCGGCGTGCAGTTCGCCCGACGAGGGGTGCGGGTGAACGCGCTGTGCCCCGGCCCGGTGAACACCCCGCTCCTGCAGGAGCTCTTCGCCAAGGACCCCGGGCGCGCCGCCCGGCGCCTCGTCCACGTGCCCATGGGACGGTTCGGCGAGCCCGAGGAGGTCGCGGCCGCCGCGGCCTTCCTCGCCTCGGACGACGCCTCCTTCATCACCGCCACCACGTTCCTCGTCGACGGCGGCATCCACGCCGCCTACGTCACGCCGCTCGACGGGGAGTGACCGCCCGCCGGTCGGCACCGTGCCGGCCAGCTGGTCAGGACGACCGCTCGGGGTTCGAGTACACCCGTTCGGGATGGACGAGCACCGCGGTCCGGCGCTGCTCCGCCATCACGCGGTCGTACTCGTCCCAGTCGTCGTGCTGGCCGCCGGCGGCACGGAACACGGTCCGGAGGAGCGGAGGCAGGGCGGAGGGGTCCACACCCGCCAACCGGTCGTCGGGCCCGACGAGGTCACACGGGCCCTCCACGGCGATCCACCGCCAGCCGGCTCGGAAGACGACGGTGGCCCGGGGCCGACGCCGGAGGTTGGCGAGCTTCGCCCGCCCGTACGTGACGAAGCCCACCACCGGGAGTCCGGAGACCGGGTGCGCCAGGATCCCCGCGTTCACCACCGACGACTGGACGGTGCCGTCCGTGCGGACCGTCGAGACGACGGCAAGATGGTGGTCACCGGCGGCGATCTCCTCGACCGCCGCCAGTGCATCGGAGCGAGGGCGGCTCATGTCCCGATCCTCTCACGGCACCGGGAGCGACCGGTACGTTCGATCGCGTCCGTCGCCCGGCGGAGCCGAGACCGCGTCCGTCAGCGATCCAGTCGAAAGATGCGCTCGACGACATCCCTTCCGAGCCCGGCGGCGAACGACGTGTCGGAACCGACCTCCACGAAGCCGGCCCGAGCGAGCACCTTCGCCGAGCCGACGTTGTGCTCTGCCACACGGCCGAAGATCGGCCTCGTCGGCTCGATCGACAGGAAGACGACGAGCGCCGCCGACGCCAAGCCCTCACCCCAGCGTTCCGGAGAGATCCAGTACGTGACCTCGCGCGCACCCTCCATCTCGAAGCGGCCGATCGTCCCGACGAACACGCCGTCGGCATCGATCGCGAGCAGCATCGTCGACGGGTCGTCGCGTATTCGGGCGTGGTGAGCGTCGAACGCAGCCCGGTCGGATGGATCGGCACGGGTGAAGGCGGCCATCTCCACGGCACGCGGGTCCTTCTCCCACTCGAAGAGCACATCCAGGTCGGCACCCGAGAGCGCTCGAAGCGTCACCGCCATCCGAGGGAGGTTAGCGGCGCGCCGGCGGGAGCGGTCGGGCGGCCGAGGCGGCGGCCGAGGGGTCAGGACCTGTGCAGGACGCGGACGTGCCAGCTGCCCGCCCGGCCACCGACGTCGGCCGCACCGGTCGGGGCGAACCCGGCCTTCGCCAGCACCCGCTGGGACGCCACGTTCTCGTGCGTCGTCCGCGCCCGCAGCGTGCGCAATCCGTGCCGCGACACCGCCAGGCGGCACAGCTCCTCCACTGCCGCCGTCGCCACGCCCCGGCCGGTTGCTCGCTCCGCGACGCGGTAACCGACCTCGGCGGCGCCGTCGTCGATGTCGCGCAGGTTGAAGCGGCCGATGACGGAGCCGTCCTCGTCGAGGAGGACGTAGTAGGCGGCGCGACCGGTCTCCTGCTCAGAGAGCAGCGCTCGGAACCGCTCGGGGAATTGGGCGAAGTACGCGTCGCCGCGGTCGGAGATCGACGTGGCGAAGTAGGCGCGGTTGGCCAGCTCGAAGGCGAGCACCCGCGGAGCGTGGTCCGATCGCAGTTGCTGGAGCTCGCGCACCGCGCCACGGTACCCGGCGGCGCCCCGCCCAGCTCCGGGGCCCGTCTCCGTCGCCGGCTCGGGCCGGCGCCACCGGCCCGCCGTCGCGGCGGGCGGTATCGTCGGCATGGAAGGCAGGTGAAGATGGGTCGTCCCACGCCACGCCGGCGCATTTGGAAGGCTCTCGGGGCGCTCGCGGTCGTGCTCGGGGGCGGCACGGTCGGCTACTGGGTCCTCGGACTGACCCCTCTCGATGCTCTGTACCAGACGGTCATCACCGTGAGCACGGTGGGGTTCCGAGAGATGTTCGCCCCGACCGGAGCGAACAAGGTCTTCACCATCGTCTTGATCCTCGTCGGCGTCAGCACCGGCCTGTACGCCTTCGGAGCGGTGCTCGAGGTCGTCATCGAGGGCGACCTGTTCGACATGTGGGGTAGGAGACGCATGGAACGCAAGATCTGCAGCCTCAGCAATCACGTCATCGTGTGCGGTCATGGTCGAGTCGGTCGCTCGATCGCCGGGCACCTGGCCGCCGGCGGGTTCGACTTCGTGGTCGTGGACCAAGACCCCGAGCGCCTGATCGGTGCGGGGTATCTCACCCTCGTGGGTGATGCAACCAACGACCATGTCCTGCGAGAGGCCGGGATCGAGACGGCCCGCGCCCTGGTTGCCGCCACCAGCACCGACACCACCAACGTCTACCTCACCCTGAGCGGCCGAGCGCTCCGACCGGAGTTGTTCATCATCGGGCGGGCACGGGTGGTCGACTCGGAGGCGAAGCTGCTACGGGCGGGAGCCGATCGCGTCATCAATCCCCAGGCCATCGGAGGAGCCCGCGTCGCGGCGATGTTGATGCAGCCACACGTGTCGGAGTTCCTGGACGTGATCACCCACAGCAGCGAGGTCGAGTTCCGACTGTCTGAGCTCCCCGTCGGGTCCAACTCGTCGTTGACCGGTCTCACGCTTCGAGAGGCGCGGCTACGCGAACGAACCGGGGCCCTCGTGCTCGCCATCCGCGACGTCGAGGGAGGCTTCAAGACCAATCCCGGACCGGACACCGCCATGGCGAACGGCGACGTCCTGATCGCGATCGGCACCGACGCGCAGCTGGCGGCCCTCGTGACCCTCTCCGGGGTTGCCGGGACGCCCGATCGGCTTCCCTGAGGCCGCCGTCGGCACCGGCGTCCCCGGCGACGCCAAGCGAGCTGGCGCGACCCGGTCGGACGTTCAGTCGCCGCCATCCCCCTGGAAGCCGACGAGCCAGTGGAGACCGAACCGGTCGATGACCTTCCCGTCGGAGTCTCCCCACGGCCGCACCTGCAGGTCGTCCACGACATGGCCGCCCTCAGAGAGCCTGACGAACCAGCCTCTCAGTATCGAGGGCGCGGCCGTTCCCAGCAGCGAGAGCATCATCCCTTGACACCGGACCGGACGCTCGTCGCCGGCCGCGTCGGAGCCGAAGAGCACGACCGGGCCGTCCGTCAGGTAGCCATGCGCAACTGCGTCGCCTGGACCGTCCGTCCGTCCGAGCTCCTCGAAGGTGTGCAGCTGCACCGAGCAACCGAAGACGTCACCGTAAAAGGACAGGGCCTCTCGCGCCGTCCCGGGGAAGTGAACGTACGGCGTCGGCGGCGTCGGCGGCGTCGGACCCGGCATGGTGCCCTCCTCGTGTCGTGTCGAACCCCTCAGGGTGAAGACGGGCGTGCACGGCGATTCTCATCGTACGGTCGCCGCACCGACGATGCCGACGCCGCGGTCGGCCGCGAACCCCTCTCCGTCTCCCTGCCGCTGCCGCGCGCCGCGAGCCGCTCCCGCGGCGCCGCAGCTGATACCCATGGGGGTATCTGGTACGATGCCGCCGATGACCACACCCGCCCTCTCCACCGGCGCGACCACCACTCCGAGCCGCCTCGGCGCCGCGCCCGACCGCGCCGTCGGCAGGCACTGGCCGAAGCACCGGATCCTGTTCCTCCTGGCCGGAACCTTCACGCTCACCGGCACGATCCTCGCGGCCAGCGTGAACCGATGGTTCGCGCTGCTGCCCGGGCTCGTCGGCGCCAACCAGCTCCTGCTCGTCACCACCGGGTGGTGCCCCGCCTCCGCGCTGCTCGACCGGGTGTTGCCCACGACGAGCGACCCGGGGTCGGACGGACGTCAGCCGCACTGCGCGAGGTGAGCGCACCCGGCACGGTGTCCGCCACCGAGCGAGGTCGCCGGCGGACGGGTGCGGTCTCGCGAGCGACCGAGGCTCAGTCGGCGGGGCGCGTCTCGGGCGAGGGCTGCCACTCTCGCCTGAGCAGCCCGTAGACCCACGAGTCCGAGACCTCGCCGTTCACGACGCAGTCTTCCCGCAACGTCCCTTCCCGCACGAACCCGAGCTTCTCGAGGACCCGGGCGGATGCGGCATTGCGCGTATCGGTCTCAGCCTGGACGCGGTTGAGGTCCAACGAGTCGAACGCCCAGCGCAGCAACTCGCGCCCCGCCTCGGTCGCGTGGCCATGGCCCCACACTGCGTCGTCGTAGCAGTAGCCCAACGACGCGCTGCGGTAGTCCGGGTTCCACCGGCCCAGGCTGCACCAGCCGAGGAAGACCCCGTCATCGACACGGTCCACGGCCAGCCGCGCCCCGGTACCCGCCTCTGCCATCTGCCGGCTCGCCGCGATGAACCGCTCGGCGCGCGCAGGGTCGGTCCACGGCGGCGCGTCCCAATAGCGCAGCACGTGCGCGTTGGCATGCAGCGCGAAGAGGTCGCTGGCATCGGCGTCTTCGAAGGGGCGCAGTCTAAGGCGCGCGGTGTGCAGCGTGGGGGTGGGCAACGACATCGGGTGATGTTCCCCTCCGGGACCGGTGATGTCAATCAGATGTGCGGGGGCTCACCACTCGCAGTTGGCATGCGCCGTCTCTGCCGGCGGGCAGTGCGACATGCACCCGGCACGGGTGCCCGATCACCCTGCACGTGCGGCACGCGTCGATGTGCTCGCCGGCTCCTGGCAGGTCGAACCGCGTCGACCCTCGAACGAGGACGACCAGTTGATCGACCGCAGAGAAGCGCTCTCCGTCAGGGACGGCGACGCCGCGGCGCTCGAGGATCAGGGACTCTCGGGCTCCACGCGCATGATCGGCGAACGCTCGGGCGCAAGGCGCGCCGGCGCCGCCCAGGTGGGAGCCCGCGTGGAATGTCGCCGGAGATCGCGCGCGCCTGCCGCCGGCGCAGGTGCGTACGGGTCGACAGCGCCGTCAGCCCAGAACAGCGCCGGTGCAGCGACCGGCCGTCAGCGGGGCCAGCTGGGTAGCGGTGGGCTCGCTGCAGCAGAACCACGCCTCGGTCAGCCGCGGCCGAGGGCCGGGCGGTCCGGCCGCGCGGCTACCGAGCCGCGGCGGTGGCCCCCCGCCGACCGCCGACCGCACGGTGGCGTCGACGGCACCGAAGACGTCGGCGATCGGGTCCTCGGCGCGGGCTTCGACCAGGGCCGCCACGGCCCTTTGCAGCTCGTCGATCGCCGGGTCCGGGTGGCTCCAGGTCCACCCGAGGTGTTCGTCGTCGTAGGTCCCGAGCGAGCTGGCGAGCTCCGGTTGGTCGAGGAGCAAGGAACCGCGCGGCACGAGGAGGCGGATCGAGTACTGCACCGGGTCCACGTTCTCCACCAGATCATGGGCGAGCACGAAGTCCAACAGCTCGACGAGGTTGTGGCCCGTGGTCCACGGCGTGAACGGCAGCCAGGAAGGGCGGGCCTCGATGTGGTGGCGACGCAGCAGGGAGACCGCGGCCGAGGCATCCTCGGCGGTGTGACCCTTGGCCAGCAGGCGGAGCACGGCCTCGTCGGTCGACTCGAAGGCCGAGACGACGAAGCGGCACCCGGCGTCGGCCAGGTCGGGCCACAAGTGGGCGTAGCGGAGCACGTGCTCGACCTTCACCGTGCAGTCGAACGTCAGCCGGGGGTGACGAGCCCCGATCGCCTCGACCACCCGACCGGCGTGACGAGGAGCGTTGAGGAAGTCCGGGTCGGCGAAGGTGAGGTGGGTGGCGCCGGCCTCCACCAGCCGGTCGACGTCAGCCACCACCTCCGCCACGTCGACGGGGCGGACCCGGCCGTCGTAGACAACGGGCACCGGGCAGTGCCGGCACCGGTGCGAGCAGCCCCGGCTGGCTTCCACCGCTCCCACCAGGTGCTCCCCATCGGCGGCGACCAGCCGGGCGTACCGGTCGAGCGGCGGAAGGGCACGGCGATCGGTGGGGCGCTCGGGAACGCGGCCCAGCCGGACCGCTGGCCCGAGCGAAGCGCCGGCGGCCCACGCCTCCAGCCCTGGCTCGAACTCCCCCGCCACGACGGCGTCGGCGCTCGGTCCCCCACCGGGAACCTCGCTGGACAGCCCGGTACCGGCGGCCCCGGCGTAGAGCCCGTAGTAGCAGACGGGGATGCCCGGCTGGCGGTCCCGGATGGCCGCCACCGCCTGACGGCCCAGGCGCATGGCCGTGTGCATGGGCACCGAGATCGCCACCCGGTCGGCCCAGTCGACAGCCTCGTCATCGAGGGGCTCGACGGCCAGGTCGAGACACCGCACCTCGTGGCCCGCCCGTCGCAGGCGAGCCGCCGGTCCGGCAAGGGCGACCGGCTGTCGGCCCAGCTCGTAGGTCGACACCAGTAGGACGCGCACAGCTTCCGACGCTATCGGGCGCACCGCCGGACGGCTGCTGCAGCACCAGGCGGGCGCCGACGGACTTCGAGCAGGCCAGTCGCTTGCCGTAGCCGTGCCTCCACGTCGGCCGGGGTAGGCCCCTTGGCGAACACGAAGCCCAGGTAGCGGTCGCCCTCGGGCAGCGGCACCAGGCGGGACCCCGGGGACAGGGTGATATCGACGGCCGTGACGCCGGGCACCGACCGGGCCCTCCCGCATCCGGCCACCCGTTCGAGGATCCCGTCGACGGTGACGGGGAGCATCGCCACCCCGGATGCCGGCTTCTCGCGGACCACACCCTCCATCGGCAGGCGCAGGGCGTGGCGCACGATCACGTCCTCGAGCGAGGCGTGGTCCTCCAGCCGCAGGGCGCGGGAGCAATGCCCGCCGATCGACCGGGCTGCCACCTCGAGCACCGTCACCCGACCGCCCGGGCCGAGGCGCAGCTCGGCGTGGACCGGTCCCTCCGTGAGCCCCAGAGCGACCACCGCCTTGGCCGTCTCGGCCTGCACGGCCGACAGCACCGCTCCCGGGTGGCGGGAGGGAGTGACGTAGAGCGTCTCGGGGAAGGTGGGGCCGTCGAGCGGGTCGGGCTTGTCCCATACCGTGACCACCGCCGTCCGACCACCCACCACAAGGGCTTCGACCGCCACCTCCTCGCCGGGAAGGAACCGCTCGACCACCAGGGGCGCGCCCGCTCCGGCGATCCGGGCCACCCTGGCGGCGGCCGCCGTCGCCCCATCGGGGTCGTCCACCCGCAGCACTCCCTGACTGGCCGCCCGGTCGGTGGGCTTGATCACGCAGGGGAACCCCAGCTCCCCGGCAGCTCTGGCTGCCGCTCCCGCCCCCTGGACCACCCGGAAGGCCGGTTGGTCCAGGCCGGCTTCGGTCAGCCGCCTGCGCTGGGCCGCTTTGTCGCGCGTGCGGGCCACGGCGGCCGGTGGGCTGGCAGCCAGGCCGAGGGCGTGGGAGGCCGCCGCGGCAAGCTCCACCGCCTGGTCGTCCACGGCCAGGACGGCGTCGAGCGGCGAGCGGCGGTGGAGGGCGACGATGGCCTCGACCGCCAGGTCGAGCCGGTCGAAGGGCAGGACGACCGAGCCGCCACCCAACGAACCGGCCAGCGGCTGCGGCCGGTCGGTGCCGATCATCAGCTCGGCACCAGCCCGCTGCGCGGCGGCCACGAAGTCGGGCGCCCGGTAGGTGGTGGTCGGCAGAAGGAGGAGGAGACGCGGCACTGTCTCTATGATGGCGTAGTCGGTCGCACTTGGCCGACCACCATATGATTGACGCTGCATCCGATTCCGACTTCATCGTGACCCCGGCTGCCGCGGTCGAGGTGCTGGCACTGCGCTCGACCGAACGCAACTCGGCCTCCCTCGCCCTGTGGATCGAGGTGTCGGGCACCAGTGGCGACGCGTACACCTACGACATCTACTTCCGCGCCGCGGTCGACGCCCACGTCGAGGACTGGCAGGACGAGCAGGAAGGGCTGCCGGTGGTCATCCCCAGCGCCAGCGTCGACCGGCTGCGCGGCGCCGTGCTGGACCTCGACGGCGAGGGGACTCAGTCGGGCATGGTCATCCGCAACCCCAACCAACCTCCGTCGTCGCCGGCGGTCGGGACACGGGACCTCCCCCCGGTCGACCTGAGCGGTGACGTGGCCCAGCGGGTGATCCAGGCGCTCGAGCAGCGGGTCAACCCGGCAATCGCCGCCCATGGTGGGCGGGCCGACCTGGTGGCGGTGGAGGGGAGCACCGCCTACCTGCGCCTGGCCGGCGGGTGCGCCGGATGCGGGATGGCGTCCGTCACCCTCAGCCAGGGCATCGAGGTGACGCTGCGCGAGCTGGTACCCGAGATCACGAGCGTGGTCGACGTGACCGACCACGCCGCCGGCACCAACCCCTACTACCAGCCGGCCAAGAAGTAGCGCCGGGTCCCAGAGTGAACCCCCCTGGGTCTCTTGGAGGCTCCACGCCTTGATGTCATGAAGGAGCGCAGTGCGACTCCCGCGTGACGAACATCGGTGATGCCGGCCGGTTCGAGCGCCGATCACGAGGAGTGCCTCGATGGCGACGGTCACGAGTAAGCGCCCGGGTGCCGTGCAGTCCGGCGGGGCCTCCTCCCGTCGAACGGGACCAGGTGTGCGGAGCACACTTGGGGTTGCCAAACCACCCCGAATGCGACGGAAGGAGACTCCCGTGGAACACAGCAAACAGTACGTCGGTCGACCTGCACCGGCGCCGGAGTGTGATCGTCCGGCGAAACGAGGCTGACGGCGAGACCCTCGACACCGTGCGCATCGACAACGATCCTGTTGCCCTGTCGGCTGAACGGCACGGTGTCCGGCTTGGCAAGGGCGCGGCGGTAGAGGTCCTTGGTCACGTTGCGCTGCATGGACGCGGGGGTTCAAGGCCTCCTCGTGACGCCGGCGGAACCGGGTGACCGTCGTGTGGTCGGGAAGCAGTCCGGCGCAGATCACCCGGAAGGCGACGTCGACGTGGCACGCACGCTCGATCTGGCGGGACGATCGGACCCCGACGCAGTAGGCGTAGAGCAACAGCGCCACCATCGTGGCGGGGTCGTGCGCTGCGCCGCCCCAGCCATCGGCTCGGTAGTCGGCGTAGAAGGCCGAGCGGTCCATCTCTTCGACCGCGTCGAGCACGAACCACGCCAAGTGGTCTTCGGGCAGCCAGTCCGCCATCGACGGCGGCAGCAGATAGAGCTGATCGCGTTCTGGGGCAAGGAGGTTGTAGGCCACGGGCCAATCCTCGCCATCACACCTGGTCAGATGGTGGATCTCACGCGCGCGCCACCTGGGAGTCTGCAGATCGCCGCGGAGGTTCGTGCAACAGGCTCGTCGACCTACAATTTCAGCGATCCGCGACATCGATGGCGTCTCGGTCGGCGACGTGGCCTTCGAGCCGGGGGGTGTCGTGGTCACCGTCGTCCTACGCCGCCGGCACCTCGTCTGTCCTCTCTGCGCCTACGCGACCTCCGCCCGCTACGACACCCGGCCCGACGCCTCGACCTGGCGGCACCTCGACCTCGGGATCTGGCGCCTGGAGGTCCGGGCGCCCCTCGCCCGGCTGCGCTGCCCCACCCACGGGGTGGTGACCGAAGGCGTCCCCTTCGCCCGGGCGGGGTCCCGGTTCACCCGGGACTTCGAGGACCTGGTCGGCTACCTGGCCACGACGGCGGACAAGACGACCATCGGCCGGCTCTTGCGGATCGACTGGGACAGCGTCGGGCGGATCATCACCCGGGTGATGGGCGAGCGGCTCGACCCCGCTCGCCTGGAGCACCTGTTCACGATCGGGGTGGACCCGGTCACCCCGTGAGCTGGGCGACCCACGGAGAACCCGGAAGCGCCGAACTCTCAGGTGGATGGCTCAAAGATCTGGAGCGGGAGGTAAGCCGAGACGACCCAGTTCGGTGCGTCCACGATCTCCGTGATCTTCAGGTGAGCCGCCACCGACGCCAGCATGTATGCCTCGACAGCCGCGACGCGGTACTCGTGCACCATCCAGTCGATCAACGCACGGAGGGCATCGCGGGCAGCGGCCATCAAGTCGGGACCGACCCCCATGGTGGCATACCAGTCGCCACCGTCCAGACCAGGATGCAGCGGTCCGGGTACCCGGAGCTGCGGTCCGGGGATGGATCTCCCCTTGTGCAGATGGAGCCGGAATGCCACATCGAGCGGGCTCTCGATCGCCGTCAGGCACACCTCCCCGTCCCCCATCGCCGCGTGGCCATCCCCGATCGATACCATCGCGCCGGGGACCTGCACCGGAAGGAAGAGCCGTGCGCCCGCCACGACGTCCCGGCAGTCGATGTTGCCACCAAAATGGCCCGGAGGCAGCACCGGTGCGGGCAACTCGACGGCTGGACAGGCGCCGATCGTGCCGGGGAATGGCCGGAGCGGGATGGTTGCCACGTCACCGAAGCGCGCCTTCGTGCCCCCTGTGGCGGCCAGGTCCCAGATGTGTAGGTGGGGAGCGAGAAAGTCCTCGGCCAGGAGGCCCGCTCCGGAGAGAACCGCCGTGAAACCCCATCCCTTCGGTCGTGCTGAGAGCACCTCGACCTCGACCGTGTCACCGACGTCGGCGCCGAGTACGTGCACCGGGCCGAGCAGCGGGTAGAGGCGGGACAGGTCGAGTCGCACCAAGTCCGCCGACGTGGCCGATGGCGTGATCTGGTCGTCGGTGATCTCCCGGAGCGTGGCCGACACCTCGTCTCCATCCTCCACAACGGCCACCGGGGGCAACGTCGGGTCCCACAGGTGATGAGGTTCGCAGCCCGAGATGTCGGTGGGGCTCACAGGGGGCCGACCACTCTCCGCGAGACGACGCAGCCGGTGGTCATGAAGTCGAAGAACATCTCGAACGAATGGTAGCCGAGGTTGAAGAAGTGCTGTGCCCGAACGCCATGAACTGACCACCACCCACCACCCGATGCACGCTCAGCCGCTGTCGTGCCCAGGAGAAACCGCCGGGAGCACCTGTCCGCCGAGCAGCTCAATCGCACGGGAGGGGTCCGGTCCGAGCCGCCCCGAGAAGGTCACCGTCGACGGCCCGGCTTCGAGCAACTCTTCCAGCCCAGCTATGACGTCTTGGGTGCTCCCGCTCGCAACGAAGGTGTCAAGCGTCCTGTCGGAGATCCGGCGCGCCGCACCGTCGACGTCTCCTTCGGCCATCGCCTCTCCGACACTGCGCACCTCTCCCGGGTCGATCTCGAAGAAGGCGACCTGCGGCTCGAAGACCCGCAACGCCAGGAACTGCGCCAAAATCCGGCGCCCGAGCGTCCGTGCCTCCTCGCGGTCGTCGCCTATTGAGACCCACACCTCGCAACCGACCGGATAGTCCTCCCGGCCGGCGGCCTCACGGGCACGTCGCTGCAGGTCGCGGAAGAAGCCAGGAGCCGAGATCCCCGCTGGTCGCAGCTCATCTGCCCACCGGGCTGCCTCGACCACCATCCGAGGTCCGAGGGTGCCGACGAAAATCGGCACTCTCGGTCGCGCTGGCTCCCAGAAGAACTGCGCCTGCGGCTCGGCGCTGAACAGCTCGCCTCGGTAGGCGGCGCGATCGCGCGTGAGGAGCCGACGGACAAGCTCGGCCGTCTCGCGTACTGCCGCGACCGGTCGCGTCGCGGCGAGGCCGAGGGGATCGAGCATCGAGCCGGCGCCCAGGCCGAGGATGGCACGACCGCTCGAGAGCTCGTCGATCCCAGCCAGGCACGCAGCGGTGTCTGCGGGATGGCGCAGGTAGGGATGGGTCACGTCGGGACCGACGAGGACGCGCTCGGTGTGCTCGGCGACGAGAGCCAGTATCGGCCACACCGGGCGCCACCAAACGATGTCGTGAACGGTCAGCTCGTCGAACCCGTACGACTCGACGGCGCGGGCAAGTCCTGGGTAGCGGCGCATCGGGAAGGTCCCGTGGAGCTGCACGCCGAAGTGGGTCATCCCGACGACAACCGCTCTCGTAGCTCGGCGGCCGAGAGGTGAGCAAGCCCGAGGTTCTCGAGAGTCCGACCCGACCGCTTGTAGTCCTCGCTGTTGACCGCCGACGCGGTCGCGAGGAACGCATCGGCAAGCGGCGTCCCTACGCCGAGTTTGCGCCCGAGGGAGGACCAAAGGGCGAGCCCGCACCCCACGTCCTCGGTCACGTACCGGTGGTGGAAGTCGATCTTCTCGCGCCAGACGGACTGGCGTTCCATCGTTGCTCGCGAGATCACGCCGTAGAAGGTCTCACCCACGCGCGAGTAGAGGTCCTCCAGCGGCCAGTGGTGCGTATGATAGCCGAGCGCCTGGCGCAGTGCGATCCGCTCCCGGTCGAGCGCCACGCTCACGCGGACCACCGAAGGCGGGTTTCCCTCTAGGTGGATATCGAAAGATTCGAGCGCCTCGATCGCCCCGGCGTTCATGAGCACAAGCGGTGCGTGCAACGCGCCGTCGAAGTTGAGAAGTCCAGCAGCGAGCGCATCTTCTACCGGCTCGACAACCGGATAGAGCTCACGGATCGGCGCGAGCGTTGTGTCGGTCCGCGCTGCCGGATAGACACCGGTCGGCAGGTGCGATGCCACGAGCCCGATCCGTACCGATGCCGGGCCCGACATGCGCGCCCCGTAAGGCAACGTCGCGCTCTCGGCGACGCACACGTCGGCCGCGCCGGCCCGCTTCAGCGCCTCACGGAAGACGAAGGAACCGAACGTGCCCGGAGTCAAGTAGACGACCTGGCCCTCGTCAAGGGCCGGAGCGACGGTGCTCGCTACTTCCTCCTGCGCGTACGCAGGCAGCGGCACGAGGACGACGTCCGCGCCCGCGACCACGCTGGCGTGGTTATCGCTTACGTCGGCCAGCTCAGCCTCACCTTCGACCAGACCTTCGAGCCGGATCGTGCGTCTCGCAAAGATCTCCTCGAAGCGCTGCCGGTTGCGCAACCCCAGCCGTACCTCGTGCCCGCGTAGCGCGAGATCGCCAGCGGCCGCGACCGCACCGTGGCCCCCGCCTAGCACGGCGACTCTCAATCCTCCACGCTCCTCATGCTGTGCGGGGGCAGTGCGGTGCTCGGCGGACACCATCAGCGACGTGCAGAGGTGGGTGACCCGGGACCAACCGGTCACGTCGGCGGGCGTCAGTGGAGGACCTGTCCGCGCTTCTGCAGCCGGTCGAGGAGGATCGCCCCGATCAGCACGGCTCCGGTCACGACGTTCTGCCAGAAGTCGGAGACGCCGAGGAGGTTCACGCCGTCACCGAGGACCCCGATAACCAGCACCCCGACCACCGTCCCCGAAAGCCCGCCGATACCTCCGAACAGGCTCGTTCCACCCAAGAGCACCGCGGCACCGCTGACGAGGGCGATCGACGAGCCGTCGGTAGGCGTCGCCGCTGCGAGCCGCCCGGCGTCGACGACGCCGGCAAGGGCGCCACATAGTCCGGCTACGCCGTAGACCGACATGATCACCAGGCGGTCGGGGACGCCGGCCAGGCGGGCAGCTTCCCGGTTGCCCCCGGTGCCGTAGATGGAGCGCCCGAACGGGGTCCACCGCAGGATGAACCCTCCCAGGGCGATCGTGACGACCACGACGACGACCGGCATGGGGACGCCCCACAGCGTCCCGTTCCCGAACGACGCGAGCGTGGAAGAGGTGATCGTCTCGCTGGCCCCGTTAGTCACCACGTCGACCAGCCCGTAGAAGAGGGTCATGGTACCCAGGGTGGCGACGAAGAAGTTCACGCCGAACACTCCGATGAGGACGCCGTTCAAAAGGGTGCCGACGACGAAGCCCACCAGGAGCACGATCACGATGGCGGCGAGGGCAGGTACCCCGTTCTTCAGGAGCTCGTACAGGAGCTCCTCCGAGACGGCCATCATCGCCCCGATCGACAGGTCGAAGCCCGCGGAGATCATGACGTAGGTCATCCCGGTCGACACGATGAACAACGTCGCATTGGTGACCAGGAGGTTCTTCAGATTCCCGGCGGTCAGGAAGCTGGACTCGGCGATCGTCAGCAGGACGACCAGGATCGCCAGTGCGATCGTTGCTCCGAGGAAGTTGCGGATCCTCCCGTGCACCCAGCGCGGTGCGCGCCATGCCGGCCAGCCGCGCGTCGCCGACGCGGCGATCGTCGTGGCGGAGGTTCCCGCACCCCGAGGGGCGGCGGTCGGAGAGGAACGGGGCTCGACGGCCTCCGGGGGCATGGGCTCAACGGCCTCCCTGCGAGCTGGCCCCGCCGGCCAGGGCCAGCACCTGGTGCTCGGTGGTCTCGCCCGGGTCCAGCTCGGCCACGATCTCGCCGTGATCGATGACGATGAGCCGGTCACACACCTCGAGCAGTTCTCGGGTATCCGACGACGTCATCAACGCGCTGCTCTCCCCGGTGGAGACCTGCTCGCGGACAAGGGCGTGGATCTCTGCGCGCGAGTGCACGTCCACCCCGCGGGTGGGATCGCTCAGGAGCCACAGATGGGGCTCGACCAGGAGCCATCTTCCTACGACGACCTTCTGCTGGTTCCCCCCCGAGAGCGTGGCCACGAGAGCTGCCGGGTCTGCCGGATGTATCCGAAGCTTGGAGACGACCTCCTCCACCTTCCGCCGCTGGCGCAGATGCGAGATTGGCACGAGCCGGGCCCGATTGTTCAAGACCAGAGCCAAGTTGAAAGCGACGGTCTGGGCTCGGACAAGTCCTTCGCCGCGGCGGTCGCCCGACACGTAGGCAACACCGGCTCGGATCCGCCGGCGGAGCGAGGAGTGGGTCATGTCCCGACCTCGGATGCGGACAGACCCACCGGTCGTGGCCCTGCGCCCCAGCAGCGCTGGGAGCACGTCCTCGGCGCCGGAGCCCGGCAGACCGGCCAGGCCGACGACCTCGCCGGCACCGACCGAGAACGTGAGCCCCCGGAGGTGGCCCCCGGCACTAAGCCGGTTCACCTCGAGCACCTTACTTCCCGCCGGTGCCACTCGCCGGGACGCGAGTGCCGTCGTCGCATGACCCACCATCAGCGCGGCGATCCCATCGGTCGTCGCGTCGCCAACGGCGAGCTCCCCCACCATCCGGCCGTCCCTAAGCACGGAGACCCGGTCCGCCACTGCGAGGATGTCGTCGAGACGCTGAGAGATGAACCCCACTGCGCGCCCTTCGGCGCGGAGCCCAGCGATCACGGCGAAGAGCCGCTCGGTGTCCGCGGTGCCGAGGGAGCTCGTCGGCTCGTCGAACACGATGATGTCTGCACCATGGGCCAGAGCCCGGGCGATGGAGACGAGCTGCTGCGCGGCGAGGTCGAGCTGCCAGACCTCACGCGCAGGATCGATCCGATGCTCGGCGTCGACCTGAGCAAGGACGTCCATGGCCCGCCGGTGGACATGGCGCCAGCGGACAACACCCCTCCTCCTCGGCAGGTCACCGAAGAAGATGTTCTCGGCGACGCTGAGCCTCGAGAAGAGGGGGAGTTCTTGGGGCACGGCGGCGATCCCGGCACGCAAGGCGTGCACAGGGCTCCGGAACCTCACGATCGCTCCGCGCACCTCCATCGTCCCCTGGGAGGGTTGGTGGGCGCCGTAGACGACCTTCATCAGGGTGGACTTTCCTGACCCGTTCGATCCTGCCAGGGCGTGCACTTCCCCGCAGCGCAGCTCGAAATCGACGCCGTGCAACACGCGCTGACCACGGAACTCCTTGATGATCCCGGCGAGCGAGAGAACGGGCTGTTGCGGGTTCCTTCCACCGGGCTGTTCGCGTTGGACCCCTCCTGCCGGCTCCAGCACCGGTTCGCCCGCCGTCGCGCCCGATGGACGCACGGCTGCGGTCACCCGTTGATCGACACGGTCGCCGGTGGCCGCAGGGTGCCCTTTGCGATCTTCGCCAGCGCGGCGGTCCACGACACATACGTGCGCAGGTTGGCCTTCGTGACCAACTTCACGGGCGGGTGGACCACCAACGGCACCGCCTTGGTCTTCCCGGCGACGAGGTCTCTCACCATGGTCAGGGCGATGAGAGCCTGGTTGTAAGGCATCTCGTCGATGGTGGCACTGAGCTTACCGCTCTTCACGGCGGCGATGCCTGTGCTGTTCCCCTGCTGCCCGACGACCACCGCCTTCACTCCGGCTGCCTTCAGCGCCTGCGCCGCCCCGATCCCGGCACCGTCGAAGTAGGCCATTACACCGGCAACGTCGTTGTGGTACTTGGTGAGGGCATCGGCGACCGGTCCGGCGGCGCCGGCAATGTTGTCTGTCTGGTCGGAGACTGTCTCGAGCCAGTGGATACCGGGGTGCCCCGAGGTGATGTCGTGCTCCTCGGACGCCATGAACGCGTGCAGCGACGGCACCGGCGCGGCGATGTCGACACCGAGCACGTTCCCCTTGCCGTGGAGCTCCTTCACCATGAATGCCGCCGCCAGCCGGGCTCCCTCGTGGATGATGCCCTGGTTGATGTCCGCGCTGAATGGGTACATCGCCGACGCGGTGCTCTTCTCCGCGGTCACCGCGTTGTAGCCCAGCACGACGATGCCTGCCTTGCGGGCGGCGGTCAGGACCGGGATCAGAGGCGGACCGGCCAAGGGGAACACCACGATGGCCTTGACCTTGTCGTTGATGAACTGCTGGATGTCCGACACCTGTTTCCCCACTGTCAGAGCAGCATTCAGGGAGGTGACCTTGATCCCCACACGGGAAGCCGCCTTCGTCAGGGCCTGTTGAAAGACGTCAAGCACCGGCTGGGTGCCTTCCGGGTTGGAGAATCCGATGGTGTACCTGGTCTTCGAAGTGGCAGCCTCGCTCGCCGTGCCATACGCAGCCAGCATCATGACAAGCGCCAGCACCACCACAATGGGCAACGCCATGTACTGCCGTAACGATCTCCCTGGGCTTCCCTGCACTCGTGACATGACCTGCAATTCCCTCCCTCGCGTTGGATCCCATTCACCGCGGAAACTGCTCGCACCCAAAGAGGAACGACGTGCACGAGATCGGCAGACACAAGGTCACCATTGCCAGGGCGAATCATCGAAGGTATCCATCCGGGCAACGATGTTCACAGAGCCCGATTACGATTTTCGATCCCTCCGATACACTTGGCTCGGCCTCCTTGAGATCGGGCGCCAAACCGCATTGCACCATCTGGCGACTCTCTCTCCCGTCAGGCACCGGATACGTCGTCGATGTGTGGTGCACCCCCCAATATCAATGTACTGGAAACAGATGTAGATATAGCAGAACTTTGATCAACTGTAAAGTCGGGAGCCTGACGGATCCGTGGGCGTCGAACGCTCGATCCACCCCACGCGTCGGCAACGACTTGAGCTGTCAGGCCAGCCGGAAGAGCCGGCTGGGCACCCGCGGGACGAAGATGACTACGAGGCGGCGAGCGCCGAGCTGAAGAGGAGGTTCGCCGCCTGGGTCGCAGACGAGAGCGTTGGTGGCGTTCATCCTTGTGTCCACGCGAGGGAGTCATTTGTCATCTCTGAAGGAGCGCCCCGCGTCAAGGCAGTGCCGGCATGAAATGCCGGCTCCGCTCCCCCTTTGGGGGCCTCCCGGCATAGATGTGGGTCATCCGCTGGGATTGGCGGCACGTTCGTGCGGCAGCACGTGCTCGATCGGGCCGACGGTCAACATCACGAGGGCGAGCGCCGGGTGTTGTTCACGCCAAGGCGAATGGCTGACAGGATTCCCTCGCGGTGCTTGCGAATGGTCTTCGCCAGAGTGACGAAGGGCTTCAGGCCGCTGCGTTGGGTCTTGGAGCAGAACCGGTCGAGAAGGTGGGCGACATCGGTCTCGTCGAGGTCACGGAACCATCCTGGGTTCCTTGGAGGCTCCTCACCTTGGAATGCCATGAAGAGGGGCTCCCCCGGTGAGAACGTGGGTTCTCGCCGTAACCAATCACCAAGGGAGGCCAGAACCATCACGCCGCCAACGCCTCGGGCACCGCCGGTTCCCCCGCCCGCCGCCGGCCCGGTCGCGGGACGCTCCGTCGGAGCAGCTCGCTCCTCGCTACGTGGTCGCGGACCGTCGCCGCTGGGACACCGGTCAGCCGCTCCACCGCCTTGTAGCCCGCACCACCGAGCGCCCCATCGATCGCAGCTTCGAGCTGCGCCGCCGTCCATCGGCTGGGCCGTGCCATCGAACACCTCCTGGTGAGGAGATGGCGGTCACCCCTTGAGCCCAAGCGCTATTTCGCTCGCGTCCGCTTCGGACGGCTCGCCTTGTCGGGCTCGGGGGCTCCGCCCGATCCGCCACCGTTCGTCGTCGCCGGGCGCGCCCAGACTCCACGCTCCTGCAACAGCTCGACCTGCTTGCGCGTCACCTGCTCATGGTATTCGGCGTGGCCATACGGCTTGCGCTCGAGGTACAAGTTCTTGGGGTAAACCGGCTGCTCGTAGATCAGCCGGTACTGCTCGGTGAGCAGGTCTTTCATCCAATTGTCCCACTGCGCCGTCTGCCTGAACTGCCGGAGCGCCTCGACCGCGATCGTACCGGCGATCCATGCCGAGCCGCCGCCGTGCGGAACCTCGGTCACGATCTGGCCGCGGTAGTCGACGATCTGCGAGCCGCCTGCGAACGTGTCGATGGGGGTCTCAGAGTCCGTGTGCAGGTAGTACGTGCCAAGGTTCATCCCGATCACGTACATGTTGTTGTCGAGCGCTCGGGCTCGATTCTGCACCGCGAACATGCCGCTCATCACGCCCGGAGCGGGGTACGGCCCGCGGTACGCAATCTCGCAGCCGTTCATCGCGAGGCCGCGCGCGATCTCCGGGTACGAGGCCTCGTTTGCCATCATGATTCCGATCCGGCCGATCGCGGTGTCCGCGACCGGGTAGAAGGCGTCGAGACCGCTCCCGTAGAGCTCGATCCAACGATCCCACACGTTGTGCGGCGTCAGGGAGTGCTCTACGGGAAAGAGCGGCACGAGCTTGTGGTGCTTCAGGACCACCGTCCCGTCCTCAGGCTCGATCACGAAGCCGACGTTGAAATAGCGTCCGGGAAATTCCGGATGTCGCGCCTTCGCCTGAGCGACGACGAAAGCATTCCACCTTTGCGCCAGCTTCCCCAACTCATCCGTCTCCGGTCCCGGGATGTCGATCGCGCATTCCCGCGCGTACTCTTCGTGGTCAAGATCGAACACCTCGTCGGTGAACCCCTGCAGGCCTCCCTCCGGGACGCAGATCAGTCTCACAGGCAGGTCCATACTCGACAACCATGACGCGGCCCTTATCATGTCCGAGATGTGCTCAAGATTCCGAGCGATCTCGTCCCGGTGACGAATCCCGCGGACGGTCTGGATCAGACCCACGGCCTGGTAAGGCTCTATCATCATGCACTCCCTGTCCCTCTATGAGCAACACTTAGCGGATTCACGTAGCCACCGCAACGGCAGCACGTAGCCGCCCATGACCCGTTTGTCTGCTCCCCGCGGCGTACCATGACAGGCCTTCGGCCGCAACCACACGCCGCGCGAACTGAAGTGTGGTGGCTGATGGCTGGAGAGGGCGGCCGAAGCCTGCGGATTCGGGCGACCTGCTCGCGGTGCACGTCGGTTGCCCGGGCCGGCAAACCCGGCCCTTTTCGCTCCCGCCGGTTCCGGGGCGCGCGCCACCACCGGTCAGGGTCGCCAGTTTCGACGACCCTGACCCGCCTGGATGGGCTACGAGAACTCGCCTCGAGGTGCTCCACGAACTCATCGTGGCTGCTCAGCAGGCGTGCTGGCAGAAACCCGGGCTGCCACCAGCCTCCCGACATTTGCGCGCGTCGCGCAAATCCTGCGTCGGCATGGGCACAGATGTCACGGGGCTGCCACCGCCCTGGCTCGAGCCGTCGTTTCGGCAAAGCCTGGCCTCGAAGGAGCTGCCCTTCAGCGGTGGCCAGCGGGCGCGGGAGAAGCGGCACTCCGTTCTGGCAGGTGGCTGTCACTCGACCATGTTGCCGTGGATGTAGCTGTCATACGCACCGAGATCCAACATCCCGTGCCCCGAGTAGCAGAAGAGGATCACCCGCTCGACTCCCTCCTCCTTCGCCCGCAGCGCTTCGTCGATGGTCGCCCGGATCGCGTGGCTCGTCTCTGGGGCCGGGATCGAGCCCTGAGTGCGGGCAAACTGGACCGCGGCCTCGAACACCTTGCCCTGGGGGTAGGCAACGGCACGCATCCGCCCCGTCTTGACGAGGTTCGAGATGATCGGAGAATCGCCGTGGTAACGGAGTCCTCCGGCGTGGATGGTTGAAGGGACGAAGTCGTGACCGAGCGTGTACATCTGAAGGAGCGGGGTCAAGCCTGCGGTGTCGCCGAAGTCGTATTCGAACCGGCCTTCAGTGAGCGTCGGGCAGGACGACGGCTCGACCGCAACGAGGTCGACGTCGGCATCCGGCACGAAGGGGCCCGTAATGCCGCCGAGGTTCGATCCGCCACCGCAGGACGCAATCACGATATCGGGACGCTCCTCCCCGGCCAAGGCCAGTTGCTCTTTCGCCTCAAGACCGATCACGGTCTGGTGCAGCAGGACGTGATTGAGCACAGAGCCGAGCGAGTAATGGGAGTCGTCCCGCGCAACGACATCCCGGACCGCGTCACTGATAGCCGACCCGAGTGAGCCAGGATGGCCCGGCTCGTCCACCGGAGAGGGTTCGACGTTTCCCCCCCAGGTTTCCATCATCACTCGGCGATAGGGCTTCTGCTCGTAGGAGATGCGGACCATGTAGACCTTGCACTCAAGCCCGAAGAGTGCCGATGCGAACGAGAGCGCGCTCCCCCACTGTCCGGCTCCCGTCTCGGTGGCGAGTCGCCCGATCCCTTCCGCCTTGTTGTAGTAGGCCTGCGGCACCGCGGTGTTCGGCTTGTGAGAGCCCGCGGGGGACACCGACTCATCCTTATAGTAGATTCGGGCTGGCGTGTCGAGCGCCTGTTCGAGGCGGCGCGCCCGCACGAGCGGGGTAGGGCGCCATAGTCGCAGAACGTCGATCACCTCACCCGGAATGTCGATCCAGGGCTCCGCGGACATCTCCTGGGCGATCAGCGCCGTCGGAAAAAGCGGCGCGAGGTCGTCCGGACCGACCGGCTCGCGCGTCCCGGGGTGGAGTGGCGGCTGCAGCGGCTCAATCAGATGTGGGGCGACGTTGAACCACGCCTGTGGCATCTGATCAGATGAGAGGTTCCACTTCACGATCATGCTCCTTTGTCAGCTCCGGTGGGATGGGACTTCTGATTGTCATCAACTACTGTTCAGGAACGCTCGACCGCAGACCCGCTCGGCTGGCCTGCCGCCGCCCCAACACCCGTCGGGGGCAGATCCTCAGGGCTGCCCAGGGCATCGAGCAGCCGGGTGTTCTCTTCCTCGGTGCCAATGGTGATCCGCAATCCGTCGGGATAGTGACGGACGAGCACCCTGCTGTCGGCACAGCGGCGCACCGCTGCCGCCGCACGAGCCTCACCTGCAGGGATCCAGAGGAAGTTGGCCTGCGAAGGTGGGATGTCCCATCCGAGCCCGGTGAGCTGCGTCGCGACCCGTTTGCGCTCCG
>JAJYVT010000097.1 GCA_021791845.1 Actinomycetes bacterium
TACACCCTGGGCCGACAGAACGCGAGCACCCGACCTGGACAAACGCGCTGGTCAGCGCGACTTTCCGAAGAAATTTCTCAGACCCGGAAAACTGCGCTCAACGAAATAGCCCGGAAACTCCCGCTAGCCCCTGCCGCCGCGTGTTCGAGGTGATGACGTCGAAGGGCACCCTACTCGCCGACCCGTTTCACGTGAGCAAGCTCCTCAACACCAAGCTCGACGAGTGCCGCCGTCGGGGCCAGAACGAGACGCTCGGGCATCGAGACAGGAAGTCCGGTCCCCTCGACCGCTGCCGGCGCCTGCGCACCAGACCAAGGAGCGCCTGGACGAGAAGGGCCAAGAGAAGTTCACCGGGTTGCTGCAGGCCGGTGAGCCTCACGGCGACATCGCCACCTACTGGCAGGCCAAGGGAGCCGTCCCGGAGCTCTACGCCCACGCCGATCCCGCCATGGCCCTCGAGTGGGTGACCGAGCTCGGAGGCGACCTCCAGGACGCCGACTATCGATGGAGGCCCGCTCCCTTGGCCGCACTCGCGCGCCCACCTGTAATACGGTTGCCGCGGCCGGTCGCGTGCGGTGCCATGCCGGGCCGTTCCCCTACGCTACGTCTCCCCGCTTCGAGCCGGTCGCATCTCGTCCAGCTCTTGGATGAGCCCGATGGCCGTGCGGACGGGGCCCGCTCGCTCCTTCCAGGCCTCCTCGAGCTGCCCGGCGACGTACGGCGCCGGGCCGAGGTCGTGGACGATGCAGACCCCCTCGGGCGTGGGCTCCCGGACGCCGGGCGAGAGCACGTCGGCGATGCGCCAAAGCTCGGCCATGGCGGCGTCCGCCTCCTCTGCGCAACCCTGGAGCCGGGCCGTGAGCTGCCCGAGGCCGACGAGCTCGTCGACCGACGAGTCCCCGTCGCGCTCGGCCCGGGCGAGCTCCTGCTGCGCCCGGGTCGCGGACTCGCGGACCACCGCCACCATGCGGGAGCAGTTCCACATGAACCGTGCCGGGTGCGCCTCCATCAGGGGAGTTCCGGCTGAGGGAAGGCGGCCAGGTGGACGAGCTCACCCTCGAGCACCAGTCCGAGACCGGTGACCGGGCCCCGCAGGCGCACCTCTTCGCCGAGGCCCACCCCGAGCCCGGTGTCGGCCCGGTCCTCGGCCACCCCGGCCAGGAACTGCTCGACGGCGGCCACCAGCGTGGCGCCGGCCCCGTCCTCGGCGTCCAGCCGGTACCCGGCAACGAGGCTCTTGAGGTAGCTGCCGAGCGTCTCCGGTCGGTCGAAGATGTCGACGCCGAGCACCCGGTCGCCGGTGGCACAGGCGATCCCGATCTGGCCGGGCACGGGCTCGAGCTCCTCCAGGAGCGTGTCGGGGCCGTCGTTGACGGCTCGCTCAACGTCCTCGAGCGCCGCCGTCTTCGACTCCACCCCGTGGCGCAGCGCCTGGCGCCCGACCTCCTGCCAGACGCGGCCCTGGTTGGAGCGCCAGCGGGCCGGCCCGTCCGGCTCTGAGCCGAGGTCGGCGGTCTTTGCGGCCCGGAGCGATCCCGGGAGGTGTGACTTGGAGCGGGTCACGTCGGTGGGGCGTTCCCACCGGCCGGCCTCCACGCAGGAGACCGGGACCACGGTCTTGGCCTTGGGCGGGCAGAGCACGGTGGTGTTGAGGGTGCGGTTCTGGCTTCCGCCCACGAGCGTCTCGCCCTCGACCAGCAGCAGGGCGACCGGCGCCAGGTTCTCGACGACGAGGTGGGGCACCTCCGGCGGGTCGAGCTCGCTCACCTTCACCAGTCCCTTTGCGAAGGCGTCGGGGCCGGGCACATAGGCGCCGCTTCCCTTGCCCTTCCCGCGCAACGGGAACACCGAGAGCGACCCGATCACGTTCGGCTCGCCAACCTCCACATCCACCCCAAGCACCTGTACCACGACCGCACCTCTCTTCCGTTGACACCTCCAGTGTGACCAGGGGGTGTGACGCTCGATGCGTGGGGGCGCGGATGCGGGTCCGGTGTGGCTCACCGCCTCCGGAAGGACGGTCAGGTCAGTGCATCAGACGCCCCCGCCCCACAGGCGCTCGGTGAGGCCCGACGCCCGGGCGATGGGCCGGGTGACGGCGGCCCGCACCGACTCCTCGGTCCCGGCGAGGAGGAGCCGGTGCCGGGCGCGGGTGACCGCCGTGTAGAGGAGCTCGCGGGTGAGGATCCTCGACGTGGGCCGTGGCAGCACGACGGCCACCGAGTCGAACTCCGATCCCTGGGCCTTGTGGACCGTCATGGCGTAGACGGTGTCGACCGCCGACAGCCGGGAGGGGCTGACGGCGCCCTGCTCGAACGCCGCCACCACGCCCGCCGCCGGTCCCGTCGGCTCCCGGCCGACGACCACGCCCGTGTCCCCGTTGAAGAGCCGCAGGCCGTAGTCGTTCCGCGTCACGATGACCGGCCGACCGAGGTACCACTGGCCGTCGATCGAGAACCCAGGGATCTCCCCGGCCAGCCACTGCTCCACCCGGGCGTTCCAGGTGGTGACGCCGGCCGGGCCCCGACGATGGGCGCACAGGATCCGCCAGGAGGCCAGTGCGTCGAGCGCACCCTCGCCGTCACCGGCCCGGGCCGCCGCCACGACCCGGGTGCCGGCGTCGCAGGCCATGCGCCGGATCGGCTCGAGCTCCCCGGCGCCGGCCCCGCCCACGTCGATCGGCAGCCACCGCACGCTCGGGTCGTTCCCGTCCTCGCCTTCGGTGAGGGCGGACAGCGCCGCCTCGGCGTCGCCGGACCGGATGGCGGCGGCCAGGCGGGCGAGCGCGCCGGCGAAGCGGTGGTTGGTCCGCAGCACCACGATCCCGTCGCCGATCGCCGGCCCGTCCGGGGGGAGCGCCTCGACGGGCAGGGACACCCCGGTCACCCTGGCGACCTCCTCGCTCGAGCTGGCCCGCATGCGAAGGCCCTGCGACGCCGGACCCACGACGTCGCCCAGCACCGCCCCCGCCTCGACCGAGGCCAGCTGCTCGGGGTCGCCGACGAACACCAGGCGGGCGTCGTGGCGGACGGCCTCCACCAGCCGGGCCATCAGCCACAGCGGCAGCATCGAGGTCTCGTCCACGATCACGACGTCGTGGGGGAGGCGGTTGCGGCGGTGGTAGCGGAACCGGCTGGCGTTCTCGGGCCGGGGCCGCAGCAGGCGGTGGACCGTCGACGCCTCGAGCGCGCCCAGCTGCGTCCGCGTCGCCGGGCTGAGGTCCAGCCCCTCGGCGGCGGCCCGCACCGCCTCCTGCATGCGCTTGGCCGCCTTGCCGGTGGGGGCGGCAAGGGCGACGAGCGGCGGCTCTGCGCCGGCCGCCGTCGCCTGGTCCGCCAGCACGCCGATCAGCCTCGCCACCGTGGTCGTCTTGCCGGTCCCCGGTCCGCCGGCGATCACCGCCAGGCCCCGCAGGGCGCCCACCGCCACCGCCCAGCGCTGCTCGCCGTCGCCGTCGTCGCCGAAGACGCGCTCGATGGCGGCCGCCAGTCCGTCCGGGTCCCGCCCACCCGACTCCCGCCCGCCCGACTCCAGCCCGTCCGATCCCGCCCGGCCCGTGCCGGTCCCGCCGGCGCCGCCGGCCCACACCGGGCCCGGCGCCACGGCCCGGGCCAACAGGTCGGCCGCCACCGCCCGCTCGTCCCGCCCGTAGCGGTCGAGGTAGAGGCCTGGGCCGACGAGCCGCAGCGGTGCCACGGCCGGGTTGTCGTCACCCACGGCGACGAGGGGGCTCGCCGCCACCCGCGCCAGCCACGGCTCGGGGTCCGGCCACGGCAGGGCGTCGAGGTCGACCTCGTCTTCCCCCTCGTCCGACTCCCGCTCGGTCGTGGCCCGGACCGACCGCAGGTCGACCCGTACGTGGCCGACCCGCGGGCCCCGGACGGCGAAGGCCGCCGCCAGCGCCACCAGCTCGCTGTCGTCCCCGCCGAGGCGGGCGAGCCGCCGGGCCACGTGGACGTCGCCGGGGGCCAGCACCCCGGCCCGGTTGAAGACGCCGACGAGCGATCCCGCCTCGATGCCCAGGACGTGGCGCACGTCGAGTGTGGCCGTCACGCGCCAGCCTCGAAGAGGTCGGAGAGGCCGGTCACGAGGGCCGTCGGCGGTCGCCACGAAAAGACCCCGCACGGCGCGCCGTCGACCACCGGCGTCCCGGGTCCCGACATGCCGCGCAGGAACAGGTAGAGGCACCCGCCGAGGTGCACGTCGGGGTCGTAGCCCCGCAGCCGCCAGCGCAGGTAGCGGTGGAGGGCGACCATGTAGATCATCGCCTGGAGCGGGTAGTGCATGCGCTGCATCTCGGCGTCGAGCGCCGCCGGCCGGTAGTGCCAGGCGGAGAGCTCCTCACCGGGGGCGCCGATCCAGTTGGTCTTGTAGTCGACGACGAAGTAGCGCTGCGTCCCGCCGCCAGGCCCCGGCGCGGCAGCCGACCCGCCCCGCGGCCCACCACCGCCCGCGCCCGCGCCGCCCACCGACGTCCGGAACACCAGGTCCAGGCTCCCGGTCAGGTACCCCCGGAGGTCGGTCCCGAGCATCGGGTCGCGGAGCCTCGCTGCGTAGCCGACCAGCGGGCCGCCGGGGGCTGGGGCCTCGTGCCGCTTCACCAGTCCGGCGATGTCGGCCGTCGCCACCGCCCGGGCCGTGGTCGACTGGTCGCCGCCGGCGAGGGGGAGCTCGAAGCCCATCTCGTCCAGGCGGTCCGCCCGGGCCACCTGTCGAAGCGTGATGCCCCCCGCCCCGGGCCCGAGCGGGGTGGTGAGCGATGCCGCCAGCGCCGCCACCACCGCATCGGGCGAGGCCAGGCCTGCGGCGTAGCGCGACCGTGACGCGGCGACGGCCCGGGCGAGCTCTGCCTCGAGATCGGGGGCGGCGAAGTCGGCGGTCTCGAGCACCCGGTGGACGAACGTGCCCGTGTCGACGCCACCGGGGAGGTCCGACCACAAGGAGGGCACGGCCCGAAGGCGCGCCTCGTCCCCAGCGGCTCCCGCCGGCGCGCCCGCCTCGCCACCGGGCGCCCCCGGCGGGACCTCGGCCGGCGATCCGGCGAGTGGCTCGTCGGTCGTGCCCGGCTCCTCCGCCTCGCTCCCGACCGCCGGGCCGCCGTGGACCGAGGCCGTGAGGCCCGAGTACGACGCCCGTCGCCAGCGGAGGTCCAAGGAGCGCTCGAAGGTGGCGACGTCGAGCGGCTCGACCCCGTGCCCCTCCCGGCCGCGCCACCCGCCACCCGAGACGCCGGTGGCGTCCGGGCCGGTCGCCACCTCCACGCCGACCTGCCGCTGACCCTGCCGCCGCCCCTGCCCTTGGTCCTGCCCCTGCCCCGGGCCCTGTCCCTCGACCGCGCCCTCGGACTGGGCGGCGATCTCCTCGAAGCACTCCCGCACCTCGTCGTCCTTGGGCATGTGGGGGGCGCTCGTCTTTACGTTCCCCTCGGCGTCGCGGGCGGTGAGCAGCCGCCCGAGCGGCGAGTGGTGGCTGTCCTTGACCCGTACCCACCACAGGACCACCTGGTGCTTGGCCCGCGTGAGGGCGACGTAGAGCTCCCGGAGGTCCTCGCCGCGCTCTTCGTCCCGCTTGAGACCGAAGTGCACCTCGTAGTCCGCGCCGCCGTCGGTCCCGGCCACGTCCAGGGTGCGCCGCATGGCGGCGTCGGGGTCGTGGAAGACGACCGGGCCGCCCTTCTTGGCGGCAACCTGGTCCCACAGGTAGGGGCAGTAGACGACGGGGAACTCGAGCCCCTTCGAGCGGTGGACCGTGAGGATCTGCACCGCGTCGGCGTCGGAGTCGATCCACCGGCTGCGCTCTTCGGCCTCGGCCCCCTCACGGCTGGTGGCCGCCTCGTCGATCCGGTGGGCGAGCCACGCCCGCAGGCCCGGCGACCCGTGGGGACCATTGGACGCCTCGGCGTGCAGCAGCCGGGCGATGTGGCCGAGGTCGGTGAGCCGGCGCTCACCGTCCCGCTCGGCCAGGAGGCGCCCGGGCACCCCTTCCCCCGCCAGCACGGAGCGGAAGAGGGAGGCCACGCCCCGCTCCCGCAGCGTGTCGCTCCAGCGGTGGAGGCGGACGTGCACCTCCTCCCACCGGGACTCGTCGGCAGCGGCGACGTCGTCCGCCGTCATCCCGAGGAACGGGGTCAGCGCCACCGCCACCGCCAGCGCTCGGTTGGCCGGCTGCTCCATGGCCTCCAGCAGCGCCAGCCACTCGGTGGCCGCTGTGGTGGCGAGCACGCTCTCGGTCCCCGAGACGACGGCCGGCACGCCGACGTCGCGCAGGGCCTGCTGGACGATGCGGGCCTGGCGGTTCTTTCCGACCACGACGGCGATGTCCCCCGCGACGAGCCGCCGCTCGCCCGACGGGGTCCCGTCGTCGGCGTAGTCGACGAGCACGGCGTCCGACTCGAGCAGGCGCGCCACGTCGGCGGCCAGGTCGGCGGCGATGAACTCGACCGCTGCGTCCTTTTGGACGTCGCCCGACCTGGTCGTGGCCAGCCCGGCGCCCTTGGCCGGGACGAGGCGCGCCCGGAGCGGCTCGGCGGCGGGGGAGCGGAGGAGGCCGGGACGCTCGTGGATGGGGGCGGCGCGGACGGGGCGGAAGGGGATGTCGGGGTGCCCGAAGCGCACCGGGTCGAGCAGGGCGTCGAGGGCGGCCAGGAGGCCGGCGTCGCTCCGCCAGTTCTGCCCCAGCGTGTACCGGCGGTCGGCCAGGCGGACGGCGTCGAGGTAGGAGAAGACGTCGGCGCCCCGGAAGGCGTAGATGGCCTGCTTCGGGTCCCCGATCAGGACGAGCCTCGTCTGGCCGGTGCCGAAGGCCGTCCGCACGATGTCCCACTGGACGGGGTCGGTGTCTTGGAACTCGTCGACGAGGACGACGCCGTAGCGGCTGCGCAGCCGGGCCGCGGCGGCCGCCCCGCGCTCGGGGTCGCAGAGAGCCTCCTTCAGCCGGACGAGCAGGTCGTCGAAGGTGAGCAGGTTCTCCTCCAGGAGGCGCCGACCGACCTCGCGCTGCACGCCGGTGGCGAGCCGCCACCGCAGCCCGGCCGGGGTGTCGTCGGGGCCGCCGACGAGCGGGGTCTCGGGGTTCTCCACCGCGGCACGGGCGATCTCGACCGCTTGGCGGCGGTCGAACGAGGGGGCCTCATTGTGGCGCAGCGTCCACCGCACGTAGAGGTCGTCGACCACCTGCTCCACCAGGTCTCGGGGGTCCTCGAGCAGGGTGGCGCCCTGGGCCACGTCGCCGGTGACCCCGAGGGCGCCCAGCATGAGCTGGCAGAAGCCGTGGGTCGTGGTGATGGTCGCCTCGTCGAAGGACGTGAGGGCGGTGGCCAGCCGCTGCCGGCGCGCTGCGACCTCCTCGGGCGAGCCCGTGGCCAGGAGGGCGAGCAGGCTGTCGTCGTCCGGCGGCGCGGCGCCCCCCTCGAGCAACCGAGAGAGGCCGCTCTCGGCCGAGACGAGGCGGGCCCGCACCCGGTCGCGCAGCTCGCCCGTCGCCATGCGGGTGAACGTGACCGCCAGCACCGAGGCGATCGGGACCCCCTCGGCAACGAAGCGGGTCACCAGCCCGGCGATGGTGAAGGTCTTGCCGGTGCCCGCACTTGCCTCCAGGACGGTCACGCCCGGCGGCGGAAGCGCGCCGCACAGGTCGAAGTGCTCGGGTGCCGGGGGCGGCGTCGGCGGCGCCGGCGGTGGGGCCGGAGGGCCCGCCCGGTCCGGGGTGAGGGTCACGAGCCGCGCTCCTTGTGCTCGTGGTCGAAGAGGGGCTCCCACAGCCTGCGGGCGAGGCGCCCGAAGCGCGAGGTGTCCGTTCCCCAGCCCTCCCCGGTCTCGTGTGGGCCAGCCGGCTCGGCGAAGACGTCTGCGACGGTGGCGCCGGCCCCGAGGACCAGCCGGTGCTCGGGCTCGCCGCCCTCGCCGAAGGAGAAGTCGTCGGCCTTCCACGTCTTGGCGCACTCGGCCCTGGGGCTCCGCTCGCCCCGCACGGCGTCCACGTAGGCCTCCGACGTCTTGGCGTAGAGGGGGAGGGGTTCGCACATGCCCCGGTCGTAGAGGTCGACCAGCCGGGCGAGCTCTGTGAGGGCGCGCTCCCGGCGCTCCTCGGGGCCTCCGTCGAAGGCCGGCAGCGTGGCGATCTCGATGCGGGGGACACCCTTGGCCGTGCCGGCGCCCCGCCCGATGGTGACCGCGCTGACCTCGCGCTCGGGGTGGGCGGCGGTGAACGCGAGGAAGCGGGCCCAAGCGGCGAGGCGGTGCTTCGGGCCGAGCCTGGAGTAGACGCAGCGCACGATGCGGCCACCGGGCGCCTCCCCGGTGACCGGAGCGGCCGGAGCGGCCGAGGTCGCGGTGGGGGCGGTGTCGTAGACGTCGGGGACGGTGCCGATCAGCATCCGCCCGTCGAGGAGGCGGACCTGGACCTCGACCGAGGCCGGGGTCGCCTGGGGAGCGGGGAGCTGGGTGCGGGCGCATGCCGCCAGCGCCTCCACCGCCTGTTCGACGTCGTGCAGCTGGTCGCCCCCGAGGGCGCCGGGCGGGAGGAGCCCCCGGCCCAGCTCCGCCGCCCGCGCCTGGTCGAGGGTGGCGCCGCCGAGGAGGGCGTCGAGCATCCGGTCGCCCACGCCCCACAGCTCCAGGTTGTCGAGCTCGACCGGCAGCTCGTCTTTCACCTGACCCCCGGAGCGGCTGGCGTACCAGCCGAGCCGCTCCCGCAGGAAGGCCCTGACGGGGTGCTCCAGGAAGCGCACCAGGGAGTCGAGCGAGACGCCGTCGGTGCTAAGGCGCTCGAGCGGGTGGGCGAGGAACGGCGGGCGTGGCGCCGGTGGCCGGGTGAGCGCCCGGGCGCCGGCGAGGTCCACCGGGTCGAAGCTCCAGGGGGCGGCGTCGGCCAGCCGGCCGGCCACGAAGTTCTGGGGGTCGAAGGATTGGAGCGGGTGCTCGGTCACCACGAGGTCCCGCGCCCGGCCGTGGGGCGAACCGTCGGGTGCGCGCACCGTGCGGTCGACAACGTCGAGCAGCTCGGCGACCGGGACGCAGGGCGAGCGCTCCTGGTTGGTGCGCGGGTCGTGCCCCTCGTAGGTGACGACGAGGTGCTCGGTCGCGGCCAGCAGGGCGTCGAGGAGGAGCTGGCGGTCCTCGGAGCGGGCGTCGCGGTCGCCGACCCGGGGCTCGGCCAAGAGGAGGTCGTCGCCGTCTTGCGTGGCGTGGCGGGGGAAGGCGCCGTCGTCGAGGCCGAGCAGGCCGACCACCCGGTGCGGCACGGCCCGCATCGGCACCAGGGTGCAGATCGTCAGATCCCCGGTGCGGAAGTTGGCCCGGGTGGGGCGGCCCCGGAGGCTGTCCTCCAAGAGGGTGCGGATCTCGGCCAGATCCAGCAGGGCTCCCGAGCTCTTGGGGGCGTCCCCCTCGCCGCCCACATCGGCGCCGGAACGAACGGGGGTCGCGGGAGTCGCGGGGGTCGCGGCGGTCGCGGCGTCGACCACGCCGGTCAGGACCCCCCGCAGCTGGTCGAGCTGCCACTGCTCGTGGGGTGCGGCGGCGGCGAGGGACTCGGTCGTCTCGACGAGGGCGGCCACCCAGTCCCCGATCGTGTGGCGGCCCTGCAGCCGGGCGACCCCGGCCCCCAGCCGCTCGATGAGCTCGGCGAAGCGACCCGCCAGGTCCACGGCACCGCTCGAGACGTCGTCCAGGGGGAGCACGCCGGCGAAGAGGCGCTGCTCCTCCTCGGCCATGGTGACGCCGAGCAGCAGGCGGTCGAGCCCGGCCTGCCAGGTGTTCTCGCCCGCCTGGTCGAGGCGCCACCGGGCCCGGTGGTCGCGGTCGAGCCCCCAGCGGATGCCGCTCCCGGCCACCCATGCCTCGAGCTGGCCGAGCTCGTCCTCGTCGAAGCGGAAGCGGCGGGCCACCGGCGCCCGCCCCGCCAGGTCGAGCACCTCGGAGGCGGCCATCCTCCCGCCGGCGAGCTCGAGGAGCTGGGCGGCAACGGCCAGCATCGGGTTCGTCTGGCGGATGGAGCGGTCGGCCAGCCGGGCCCGGACCTGCGGCGGCCCGGTTTCGGGGTCCGGACCGCCGCTTGCGCCAGCGTGGGCGCCGTGGGCGTGCGGTTCGGTGCCTGGGTGCGCGCGCGGTTGGGGGCCGGACCCGAATACGGCGTGGACGAGCGGTGCGAAGGTGTCGATGTCGGGGCACATCACGATGACGTCCCTCGGCTCGAGCGTCGGGTCGCCCGCCAGCATGTGGAGGATCGAGTCCCGCATCACCTCGACCTGGCGGAGCCTCCCATGGCACGAGTGCACCTGGAGGCTGTTGTCTTCGATCCGGAGGGGCGGGCGGAGGTCCGGCGCCGTGTCCTTGACCGGGGGCCCCGGGGGCGGGCGGTCGGCCCGGACGTCGGCCTGGAGGCGCTGGAGCAGTGATGGGTCCCCGGCGGTGGCGGACGGCTCGGGCACCGGGAGGTGCTCGCCCTCATCGACGCCCTGGGAGTGGAAGACGAGCTGCATCTCCCGTGCGTCCCGGCCCCACGAGCGCAGCAGCGGGTTGGCGGCAAGGGCGACCGTCGGGTCGTCGCTCCGCTTGGGCGGGGGGGCGGTGCCTCCGCCCGGTCCCTCCCTGTTGCGGGGTGAGGCGGCCGTGGCAGCAGTGACGGAGTTGACGGCGTCCCACAGCCGGCCCGAGGGGTGCAGCAGGAAGAGGTGGACGTCGCGGTGCCGGCCGATGGCGTCGAAGATCCGGAGATGGCTCGCCGGCAACCGGGTGAGCCCGAAGAGCGAGAGGCGGGGCGGGAGGTCGAGGAGGTCTGGCTCCTGAGCCAGCGTCGCCGCGGTCGCCTCGAGACGCTCGGCGGGGCTCGGCACCCCGATGCGGCGCCGAAGCCGGCGCCAGAGCTCGGCTTGCCAGTGGTTTCCGGGCTCCTGACCGGTGGCGTCCGGGGGTTCCCCGCCGTGGCGGGCGCCATCCTCCAGTCCCTCGAGCCAGCCCAGGACCATGTCTGGGCGGTGGACGGCGTAGCGGTCGTAGAGGTCGGCCAGGTGGCGGAGGGTGGCGAACCGCCGCAGCTCACCGTCACCGTCGGTCGCCTCTGCGCCCCCTGGGGAGCCCGCCCTCAGGTGGGCGACGAGGGCCTGGAGCCAGGCCTCCGCCAGGTGCTCGTCGACCAGCTCCAGGAGTGGCCACACCGAGCGGTCCGGTGGCCAGGGGTCGGTCTCGGGGTCCAGCCCACAGGCGACCGAGGTGGCCGCCCCGACGAGCGAGCCCGGGAAGGGGTACTCGATGTTGGCGCAGATCCCGTCGGCCCAGATGCCGTCAGTGCCCGTCGTCACGCCCAGCCGGTGTGACAGCCGCTGGGTCAGCCACCGCTCCACGCCGCGGGTCGGCACCGCCACGACCTCCCTTGCCATCGGATCGTCGGGCGCGTCGAGGAGGAGGTCCTCCAGTGACTCGACGAGGCGGTCGGCGCGTTCGGAGCGATGGACGAGGAGCACGTTCGTCCGAAGGATACAGACGGGCTGCATCGGCGGGCCGAACGAGGTCTCGATGAGGTGCGGCTCCTACTAACTCGAAGGTGCGCCAGAACCACTCGACTTCGAAGTCGCCAACGTCGACACCCAAGGCAGGGCCTTTCGGGGCTTGTATCACTGAGGGAAGCCACTTTCCGCAGTGGTGGCCACCTACGGTGGTCTCGGGAGGAGCCTCGGCGGTGACGAATTTCGGCTGAGCTTCGGGCTCGTGGTTGACCTGTGTCCGACTTAGAGGCTCAGCGGATAGGAACCGAGGTCGGTGACCAGCGGTTTCGCCAGTCGATGAGCTTGGCGGTGAGGAGGAAGACGATCGCCAGGGCCAGCTGCGCGAGTCGATGAC
>JAJYVT010000017.1 GCA_021791845.1 Actinomycetes bacterium
GCCGTGCACCTTCAGTGTCAAGCCCGGGTTGAGCACGGTGCCCTTCTGGTGCAACGTCTGCCACCAGTCGACCGAGAAGGTGACGATGGGCACGTCCACGAAGGCCACCAGCGCCACCACCGCGCACCGCCGGGCCCGCACCTCGGGGCTGGCCGGCACCCGGCGCAGGGCCAGGTACCCGAGGAACAGCACGAGCAGCAGCGCGGTGGAGGTGAGGCGGGCTGTCCAGGTCCACCACACGCCCCACGTGGGGCGGCCCCACAACGATCCGGTGACGAGGGTCAGGGCGGTGAAGATGACGCCCACCTCCACGGCCGACGCTCCCAGGCGGTCCCAGAACATCGACCGCGTGCGGCGCCACAGGTAGAGGAGGCTGGACAGGGCGGCGAGCCCGAAGGCGCAGTAGAGGGCCACCCATGCCACCGGGGGATGCAGGTAGAGGAGGCGGGCCAGTGTCCCCTGCACCTTGGCCGGCGGCGTGACCCACAGCCCCAGCCAGACGGTGAGGGCCGTGGTGACGAGCGCCGCCACGCCGGTCCAGCGGGTCACGCGGGCCGTCACGCCGTCTCCTGGAGCGGCCCGTAGAGGGCGACGCCCACGGCCAGGTACACGGCGGCGAACGGACCGAGGATCTTGAGCCACGAGGCGCCGGAGGCGACCGCGCCGGAGATGGCGGCCGACCACGCCCGGGAGCCGGCGATCAGCACCGGCGCCACGATCGGGAGCACGAGCAGGGGGAGCAGGGTCTCGCGTACCCGCAACCCGGCGGACAGGGCGCCGTAGAGGACACCGGCGGCGGCCAGACCGAGCGTGGCCAAGAGGGACGCCACGAGCGCCAGCCAGATGGCGCCGAACCGGACGTCGAACAGGACGACGATGCCGGCGCCCAGCACCACCTGGATGACGACCAGCTGGACGGCGACGGCCGCCGCCTTGCCCAGGAAGACGCCGGCCGGGTCGATGCCGGCGAGCCGCAGGCCGTCGCGGGTCCCCTCGCCAGACTCGATGGCGAAGCTCCGCTGGGTGGCGAGCACGGTGGAGAAGAGCACGGCCAGCCAGTACAGCCCGGGGGCGGCCGTCCGAAGCGTCGAGCGGCCCGGGCCGAGGGCGAAGGCGAAGAGCACCAGCACGAGCACGGCGAAGGGCACGACCTGCCAGAGGGCGACCCGGGACCGCAGCTCGATGCGGAGGTCCTTGCCGGCAACGAGCAGGGCGTCACGCCACATCGGGCTGCCCCTCGACCGCGGCGAGCACCGGCTTCCGCTCGTCGCCGGCCACCCGGCCGCCGGCCATGGACACGACCCGGTCGGCCAGGGGCAGGGCCAGTGCCGGCTCGTGCGAGGAGAGGAGCACCGCCGCGCCCGCCCCCGCAACCTCCCGGACGAGGCCGTCCAGCAGGGTCCGGGCCGAGGCGTCGAGCCCGGCGTGGGGCTCGTCCAGCAGCCAAAGCTCCGGCGCCCGGGCCACCAGCACCGCCAGCGCGGCCCGTCGGCGCTGGCCGGCCGACAGCCGTCCCGCTGGCGTGCGCCGGAGCCGGCCCACCAGGCCCAGCCGCTCGAGGGCCGGGTCCACACGGGCCACCGGCATGCCGGCCGCCCGCACCGCGAACCGCACGTTCTCGGCTGCCGTGAGCTCCTCGTAGAGCGACGCGTCGTGGCCCAGGAGCCCCACGCGGCGGCGGACGGCCGTCCGGTCGGACCGGAGGTCGCAGCCGAGCACGAGGGCCTCGCCCGAGGTGACGGGCAGGAGCCCGGCGCAGGCGCGCAGGAGGCTCGTCTTGCCGGCGCCGTTCGGACCGAGGACGGCCACCACCTCGCCCGGGGCGACGGTCAGGTCGACACCGGACAGTGCGGGGAACCGGCCGGCAAGGGCGACCGCCGAGCGGAGGTGGACTGCAGAAGCCATGACCCGAGCCGTCATGCTACGGGTGGCAGGCCCGGGGGGTCCAAGCGGGCCCCCTCAGCTGACCGTCAGCCGCTGGAGCCCGAGGTGGTCCAAGAGGTTGGAGAACTGCGCCGACACCCATCCGAGGTCGCCGACCAGGAGGATCGCGCCGAAGGCGATCAGCACCGCCCCGGCCGCGAGCTGCACCGCCGCCAAGGGGCGGCGGGCCCGGGCGAAGAAGCCGGTGAGCCGGTTGAAGGCGATGCCGGTCACGACGAAGGGGACGCCGAGCCCGAGCGAGTAGGCGACGAGCAGCACCACGCCCCCGGCCAGGGTCGAGCGGCTGCCGGCCATGACGAGCACCGCGGCGAGGACCGGGCCGATGCACGGCGTCCATGCGAAGGCGAACGCCATGCCCATCACCGGGGCGGTCCAGGTCCCGAGCGTCTGGGGGCGGACATGGAGCCGCCGCTCACCGAGGAGCCATCCCACTCTGCCCGACACCCCTGCCCCCAGGCGGGACCACACGGACGCCGGGGCGGCACTGGCGATCATGACCACCCCGAGCACGGCGACCACGACGCCGGCGACGATCGTGAGGGTATGGCGGTGGGCGCCGAGGACCTGGTGCACGCCCGACGCACCGGCGCCCAGCGCCACGAACACGAGGGTGAACCCGGCGATGAAGAGGAGGATGCCCCGGAGCAGCGGCTTGAGCGGCCGGCGGACGGCGGCGCCGGTGGCCGGCGACGGGACAGCCGGCGACGGGACAGCCGGCGCCCCGACGGCCGGCGCCCCGACGGCCGCCACCGAGTAGGCGAGCGCCCGGTCCTGTGGCGGTGCGGGGCGCTTCCCGCCCAGCTCGGCCGCCGACAGGCCCGACACCATCGACAGGTAGCCCGGCACGAGCGGCAGGACGCAGGGGGACAGGAACGACAGGATGCCGGCGCCGAACGCCACCAGCACCCCGAGCGGGTCGGCGGTGATGGCCCCGGACAGCACCTAGCGCAGCTGGCTGCGGACCAGGTCGAGGTCCGCCTCCACCATCATCTGGACGAGCCGGGGGAAGTCCACGTCGCGCCGCCACCCGAGCGTCTCCTGCGCCTTGGCGGGGTCGCCGACCAGGAGGTCGACCTCGGCCGGCCGCAGGAAGCGCTCGTCCACCACGACGTGCTGCTCCCAGTCCAGGCCGGCGGCGGCGAAGGCGAGGTCGCACAGCTCCCGCACCGGATGGGTCTCGCCGGTCGCCACCACGTAGTCGCCCGGCTGGTCCTGCTGGAGCATCAGCCACATGGCCCGGACGTAGTCGGCGGCGTAGCCCCAGTCGCGCTGGGCGTCGAGGTTGCCGAGCGCCAGCTTGTCGTCGAGGCCGCAGGCGATGCGGGCCACGCCGTGGGTGACCTTGCGGGTCACGAACTCGAGCCCTCGGCGCGGGGACTCGTGGTTGAAGAGCATGCCCGACGACGCATGGAGCCCGTAGGACTCGCGGTAATTGACGGTGATCCAGTGGCCGTACACCTTGGCCACGCCGTAGGGGCTCCGGGGGTAGAAGGGGGTCGTCTCCCGCTGCGGGACCTCGTGGACCTTGCCGAACATCTCCGAGGAGCTGGCCTGGTAGAAGCGGATCTCGGGGTTCGCGATCCGGATGGCGTCGAGCAGCCGGGTCACCCCGATGGCCGTGGTCTCCCCGGTCAGCACCGGCTGGCTCCAGCTCGTCTGGACGAACGACTGGGCGGCCAGGTTGTACACCTCGGACGGCTGGTGGTCCCGCAGGACGGCGATGAGGGACACCTCGTCCAGCAGGTCGCCCGCCACGAGCGTGATGCGGTCCTGGATGTGGGCGATCCGCTCGAAGTTGAGCGTGCTGGAGCGCCGGACCACCCCGATCACCTCGTAGCCCTGGTCGAGCAGCAGCTCGGCCAGGTAGGAGCCGTCCTGGCCGGTGACGCCGGTGATCAACGCTCGCTTGGCTGGCATGGTGCCACGGTAGTCTGGCTACAGTGCGCCGGTGCCCCGGGCGGCTGTGGTCTCGTTCCGCTTGGGCGGGGGCGACGGCGTGTCCGTCGAGGCGGCCAAGTGGAGCGCAGCCGTGCGCCGGCTCGGCCTGGACGTGACGACCGTCGCCGGCAGCGGCCCCGCCGACCGGCTCGTGGACGGGCTGGCGATCGACGCCGCGGACGGGCCGGACCCCGCCGCCGTCGAGGACGCCCTGGCCGACGCCGACGTCGTGGTGGTGGAGAACCTCTGCTCGCTCCCGCTCAACCCGAAGGCGTCGGCCGCCGTCGCCGCCGTGCTGGCCGGACGGCCCGCGCTGCTGCACCACCACGACCTCCCCTGGCAGCGGGCACGGTTCGCCGGCTGGCCGCCGCCCTCCGACGACCCGGCCTGGCGGCACGTGGTCATCAACGAGCTCAGCCGGGCCCAGCTGGCGGCGCACGGCATCGCCGCCACCACCGTCTACAACACCTTCGACCCCGACCCCGCCGCCGGCCGGCGCCGGGAGACCCGGACCGCGCTGGGGCTCGGTCCGGGGGAGCGCCTGCTCCTCCAGCCCACCCGGGCCCTCGGCCGCAAGCGCATCGGCGCCGCCGTGGCCCTCGCCGAATCGCTCGGCGCCACCTTCTGGCTCCTCGGCCCCCCCGAGGACGGCTACGGGCCAGAGCTGGAGCGGATCCTCGCCGCGGCACGCTGCCCGGTGCGGCGGGGCCCGGCGGCGCCGGACACCACCGTGGCCGACGCCTACGCCGCCTGCGACGCCGTCACCCTGCTCTCGAGCTGGGAGGGGTTCGGGAACCCGGCCGTCGAGTCGGCGACCCACCGCCGCCCGCTCTGCATCGGTCCCTACCCGGTGGCGGCCGAGCTGGCGGCCTTCGGCTTCGACTGGTTCGGCGAGAACGAGGCGGAGCGGCTCGACCGGTGGCTGGCGGACCCCGACGAAGGGCTGCTCGAGGCCAACGCCGCCGTCGCCCGGCGCCACTTCGACGTGGCCGACCTCCCAGCCCGCCTGGAGCCCGTCCTCCGCGACCTCGGCGTCCGCACGACCGGTAGCGTCGAGCCGTGAGCACCACGGCGCGACGGCTCAGCGCCGACGAGCGGCGACGCCAGCTCTTCGACGTCGCCCTGCAGCTCTTTGCCGAGCGCGGCTTCGAGGCGGCGACGATGGACGAGATCGCCGAGCGTGCCGGTGTGACCAAGCCCCTCCTGTACCAGCACTTCTCGTCCAAGCGCGCCCTCTACCTCGAGCTGGTGGACTCGGTGGCCGAGGAGCTGCTCGGCTCCATCGGCCAGGCCACCGCAGCGGCGGCGGGCCCCCGCGAGCAGGTGGAGGACGGCTTCGCCGCCTACTTCCGCATGGTGGTCACCCACGAGACAGCCTTCCGCCTCCTCTACGGCAGCCGCCCGGCCGACGACGAGCTGGGCGTGGCCCTGCGGCGGGTCGAGGACGCCATCGCCGTCGCCATCGACCCGCTCATCGCCGCCGGCCTGGACGACGAGCACCGGCGGTTCCTCGCCTACGCCGTCGTGGGCATGGCCGAAGGGGCCAGCCGCCACTGGATCGAGACGCGCGCCGCCCCCGGCGCCGCCCCTGCCCCCGACGCCGACGCCGAGGCCCAGCGCCTCGCCCGCCGCCTCGCCGACCTCGCCTGGGCCGGCCTGCGGGCGGTCCACGCCTAGAGCCGGCCCACCAGCTCGGTGCAGAGCCCCCACAGCTCGGTGGCGCAGGCGGCGTACGCCTCCTGATCGCCGCCGGCCGGGTCGAGGACGTCGCCTGCCCGGTCGAGGTCCGCCGCGGCCAGGTCGAGCGCCGCCACGCGCGCCGCCAGCCCCGGCGGCGCCGGCGAGAGGGTGCGGCAGAGGTACCGCAGCGTGGCGGTGCGGTCCGCCGCCTCGGGGTGCGAGCGGCGGACGTACCGCACGTGCGCGGCCTCCATGGCCACCACCAGGTCGGCGGCCTCGAGGTCGGCGCCCGCCAGCTGGTGGCTGCGGTGCCGTCCCACCGAGACGCCCTCGAGGACGGCCCCGAGCGCCGCCTGCGTCCGTGCGCCGGGAGGCTGCCCCTCCACGGCATGGGTCCCGGCGGTGGCGAGGCGGAGCGGGACCCCCCAGGCGTCCGCCAGCCAGCCGAGCATGGCCCGAGCCATCACCGACCGGGCAACGTTGCCGGTGCACAGGAGGAGCACCGATGCGGTCACCGGCCTAGCGTGGCGCCGATGGACGACGTGGACCTGGCGCTGGTGCGGCTCCTCCAGCGGGACGCGCGACGGACCAACAAGGACCTGGCCGACGCGGTGGGCATCGCCCAGTCCACCTGCCTCGAGCGCGTCCGGGCGCTCCGGGCCCAGGGCGTCATCCGGGGCTGGCATGCCGACGTGGACCCCGGGGCCATCGGCCGCCCGCTCCGGGCGATGATCAGCGTCCGCCTCCGGCCGAAGACGACCGCCTCGGTGCGGGCCTTCCAGCAGGAGATGATCGGTGCGCCCGAGGTGGTCGCCGTGTGGACGGTGACCGGCGCCGACGACTTCCTGGTGGAGGTGGCCACCGAGGACGTCGGCCACCTCCGGGACTTCGTGCTCGACCACGTGACCGGGCGCAGCGAGGTGGTGGACGCCCGCACGTCGCTCGTCTACGACCAGGTGCGGGTGTGGGAGATCCCGCCGGGCGAGCAGCTCAAAGCGCCGCCAAACCCTCGGCCATCGCCTCCCGGTACGCCTCGACGCTCCGCTCCTTGACCCGCTCGTAGCCGCGGACCCGGTCCGGCAGCCGGGCGATGGCCGTCGCCGCGTCGAGCGTCTCGGGCCGGAGCCGGGGCAGGAGGGACCGGACGGCGTCGGCGTACTCCACCGGCAGCTGGCGCTCGGTGCGCCGCAGGGGGGTCCGGCCGAAGGGGTCGAGGGCGGTGCCCCGCACCCTGCGGGTCGACCGGAGGGCCTGGAGGGCGGGGCGCGACCAGCCGCCGAGGCGGATCTTGTGGCCGAGGCCCCGAGCCCGGAGGGCGGGCGGGTGGAGGAGCCAGGCGGTCTCCCCCTGGGCGGCGGGGAACTCGAGCAGGAGGCGGGCCACCTCGTACTCGTCCTTGTAGGCCAGCAGCTTGTGGTAGCCGAAGGCCACGCCGGCGGTGAACGAGCCGTCGCCCCCGGCCCGACGCTCGGCCGACCAGGCCTCGGCGACGAGGCCGGCGAAGCGGCGGGCGAGGCCGTCGTCCTGGTAGCTCGCGAGGTCGGCGGCGAGCCACTCGATGTGCGGCCGGTGGCCGGCCGGGAGGTCCACGCCGGCGAAGAACCGGGCGCCGTCGGCGCCGGGCGTCCGGTCGGCGGGCGGTGCAGCCCCGGTCCCGTCCACCACCCAGCGCCGGCCCGCCTCGAAGGCCGCCACGTTCGGCTGCACCGTGACGCCGTTGCGCTCGATGGCGGCGACGATCGACTCCGCCGACACCGGCAGGAGCCCCAGCTGGCTGGCGGCGCCCAGCAGCACCACGTTGGCCGCCGTGGCCGGGGCGTGGGCCTCGTGCGCCAGGGCGAGGGCGTCGAGGAAGGTCGCCCTGCCCCCTGCCGCCCGTTCCGCCAGGGCGGCCTCGAGCTCGGCCACCGGCACCTCACGGGCCTCCAGGCCGAGCACCATGGGGCCGCTCAGGCTGGTGGCGGACGAGCCGATCACCGTCGTCCGGCCGGCCGCCATGCTGGCCAGCACCTTGGGCACGCTCGCCGCCACCAGGTCGGCCGCCAGCAGCAGGTCCACCTCGCCCTCGCCCAGCACGTTGGACCGGTCGGTCGCCCCCGGGCCGATGCGCAGGTCGGAGATGACCGGGCCCGCCTTCTGGGACAGGCCGGTCTGGTCGAGCCCCCAGACGTCGACCCCTTCGATGAGGGCGGCCCAGGCCAGGAGGTGGGCGCAGGTGACCACGCCCATGCCGCCGATGCCGGCGATCCGCACGGTCAGCGCACGGTCGAGCGTCGCCACCGGGGCCGGCGGGAGCGGGGACGCCCCGGCCGGCGCCACGTCGTCCGCGGCTGCCGGCTCCACCTTCACCAGCGTGAAGGCCGGGCAGTCGCCCTTCAGGCACGAGCGGTCGACGTTGCAGCTGTCCTCGTCGATGCGGGTCTTCGGGCCGAGCGGCGTGTCGACGGTCTGCAGGGCGAGACAGTTGGACTTCACCTGGCAGTCGCCGCAGCCCTCGCACACCCGCTCGTTGATCACGATCCGCTCGGTCGGGACCGGGGCGAGGCCGCGCTTGCGGGCCCGGCGGAGCTCGGTGGCGCACGGCTGGTCGTGGATGAGGACGGTGACCCCGTCCACCGCCGCCAGCTCCTCCTGCACGGCCACGATGTCGTCGCGCGACCGCAGCGACACCCCGGGCGGCAGCGTCCGCCCGCGGTGGCGCCGGGGGTCGTCGGTGGTGATGACGACCTTCTTCACCCCTTCGACCAGCAGCATGCGGGCCAGCTCCTCGGGCGAGGAGAGCGTGCCGACCACCTGCTGCCCCCCGGTCATGGCCGTGGCGCCGTTCCAGAGGATCTTGTAGGTGATGGGGACGCCGGCCGCCACCGCGGCGCGCAGGGCCAGCTGGCCGGAGTGGAAGAACGTCCCGTCGCCCAGGTTCTGGACGAAGTGGCGCTCGCGGACGAACGGCGCCATGCCCAGCCACTGGGCGCCCTCGCCCCCCATCTGCGTGAGACCGACCCGGTGGCCGACGCGGGCGTCCGGCATGTAGTGGACGATGGTGTGGCAGCCGATGCCCTCGCCGACCAGGGTCCCCTCCGGGACCACCGTGCTGACCGAGTGCGGGCACCCGGGGCAGAACCACGGCACCCGGTTCGCCTGCGACGTGAGCTCGATGTGGCGGCGCGGCGGGGGGAGCTCGTGCACCGCGGTGCCCAGGCTCGCCCGCAGGACGGGCCCGAGCACCCGGGCGATGCCGGCGGCGTCGAGGACCCCGTGGCGGGGGACGAGCGGGCGGCCGTCCAGGTCCAGCCGGCCGAGGACCGCCGGGCCACCCGGGCGCCGGGCGACCAGGGAGAGGAGCTGGCCCTCGACGAGCTCCCGCCGCTCCTCCACCACGATCAGCTGCTCCAGGCCGTCGGCGAGCGACCGGGCGAAGCCGGAGCCGATCGGGAACGGCATGCGCACCTCGGCCAGCCGGACCCCCAGGGCCTCGAGGGCCGCGGCGTCCAGGCCGAGCAGGCGCAGCCCCTCGACGAGCTCGGAGTAGACGATGCCGGCGGCCACCAGGCCCACACGCGCCCGCGCCGGGGCGACGACCAGCCGGTTCAGCCGGTTGGCGTCGCCGTAGCGGGCCGCCGCCACCACCCGGTCGGTGAGGACCGCCTGCTCCCGCTCCACCGTGGCCGGGGTGAGCAGGTCGCCCGACACGGGCGGGGCGGTGTACCCCTCGGGCAGCACGGGCGCCGGCCAGTCCTGCAGGGCCACGGTGCCCTCGGCGTCGGCGATGGCCGTCGTGAGCTTCATCGCCACCCACGACCCCGACCACCGGGAGAGGGCCACGGCGTGGCGGCCGAGGTCCAGCACCTCGTCGAGGGAGCGGGGGAAGACGACGGGCATGCCCATGTCGGCCAGGGCGACCTCCGAGGCGCTGGGCAGCGTCGACGACTTTGCGCTCGGGTCGTCCCCCACGATGGCCAGCGCGCCGCCGAGCGGCGAGGTGCCGGCGAAGTTGGCGTGGCGCAGCGCGTCCATGCTGCGGTCCATCCCCGGCGCCTTGCCGTACCAGACGCCGAGGACCCCGTCGACGCGGGCCGACTCGAGCGCGCCGGCCAGCTGGCTGCCCATGACTGCGGTGGCGCCCACCTCCTCGTTCACCGCCGGACGGTGCACGATCTCGACGTCGAGCCGCCCCTTCAGCGCGGCGACGAGCTCCTTGTCGAACCCCGCCAGCGGCGACCCCTGGTAGCCGGAGACGAACGCCGCCGTGCGGTGGCCGGCGTCCCGGTCCGCCCGGAGCGCGTCGATCAGGACGCGGATCGTTGCCTGCACGCCCGAGAGGTGGACCCGCGGGACGTCGGGAGACCAGTGGTCGCCCGGGTCCAGGAGCTCGGTGATCTCGGTGACGGTCACGGTTCCAGTATGGATGTCGTTCGTTGGGGAATGAAGAGGACCGCGTAACATTTGGAAGACGGCCCTCCTTCCGTGGATTGTTCCACCCGAGGGCGCCGACGTTCGCCCCTACGAACGATACGCGGTCTTGCCGCGCCTGGGTGACGTCACCCCACGCCGAGCTGGCGGGCGATGAGCATGCGCTGCACCTCCGAGGTGCCCTCCCCGATCTCGAGGACCTTGGCGTCACGGTAGAAGCGGCCCACGGGCGTCTCGTTCATGAAGCCGTACCCGCCGAAGATCTGCGTCGCCTCCCGGGCGTTGACCATCGCCGCGTCGGACGACACGAGCTTGGCGATCGCCGCTTCCCGCTTGAAGGGCCGGCCGGACGCCAGCCGGTGGGCGGCGTCGTAGCACGCCAGCCGGGCAACGTGGGTCCGGGCCTCCATGTCGGCGACCTTGAAGGCGAGCGCCTGGAACGCGCCGAGCTTGTGGCCGAACGCCTCGCGCTCGCCGAGATAGCGCACGCACTCGTCGATGCAGCCCTGGGCCAGGCCGACCGACAGGGCGGCGATGGCCACGCGGCCCTCGTCCAGCGTGGAGAGGAACTGCGCGTAGCCGCGCCCCTCGGCGCCGAGCAGGTTCTCCGCCGGGACCCGGCAGTCGTCGAACGACAGCTCGTGGGTGTCCGAGGCCGTCCACCCGACCTTGGAGTACCCGGGCGCGACCGTGAACCCCGGGGTGCCCGAGGGGACGATGACGGTCGAGATCTCGGGCCGCCCGTCCGCCCGGCGGCCGGTGACGGCGGTCACGGTCACGAAGGCAGTGATGTCCGTCCCCGAGTTGGTGATGAACGCCTTGGATCCGTTGACCACCCATGTCGATCCGTCGCGCACCGCAGTCGTCCGGGTGGCGCCGGCGTCGGACCCACCGCCCGGCTCGGTCAGGCCGAAGGCGGCGAGGGCGCGGCCCGCGCAGAGGTCGGGGAGCCACCGGGCCCGCTGCTCGTCGGTGCCGAAGCGGTAGAGGGGCATGGCGCCGAGCCCGACCGCCGCCTCCAGCGTGATGGCCACCGACGAGTCGACGCGCGCCAGCTCCTCGAGGGCGATGCACAGGGCCACGTAGTCGCCGCCCATGCCGCCGTCCGCCTCGGGGATGGGGAGGCCGAAGAGGCCCATGGCCCCCATCTTCTCGATCAACGGGTACGGGAACTCCTCCCGCTCGTAGTACCCGGCGATGACGGGTGCGACCTCCTCGGCGGCGAACCGGCGCACCGTGGCGGCCAGCTCCTCGTGCTCGGGGCTGCGCTCGATGGTCACGTCGGGTCCTCCCTCTTCTCGCTCGCGACTCGGTCCGCCAGCGCCTGGACCGCCTTGGAGGGGCTCGGCCGGCCGAGGACCGACGCCATCCAGGCCGACGTGGCCACCAGCTGGACCAGGTCGACCCCGGTCTCGACGCCGAGGCCGGCGAGCGCCCAGCAGAGGTCCTCGGTGGCCAGGTTGCCGGTGGCGCTCTTGGCGAACGGGCAGCCGCCGATGCCGCCGGCCGAGGCGTCCACGGTGGTGACGCCCCGCTCGACGGCGGCCAGGCTGTTGGCGAGGGCCTGGCCGTAGGTGTCGTGGAAGTGGACGGCCACCCGGTCCATCCCGACGCCTGCCTCCTCCAGGGCGTCCAGCAGCTCGAGGACCTGGCCGGTGGTGGCGACGCCGATGGTGTCCCCGAGGCTCAGCTCGTCGCACCCCATGGCCAGCAGCCGCTCCCCCACCGAGCGGACCTCGGCCACCGGCACGTCGCCCTCCCAGGGGTCCCCGAAGCACATCGACACGTAGGCGCGCACGCCGAGGCCGGCGGCCTTCGCCTCGGCCACCACCGGCTCGAACATGGCCAGCGCCTCGTCGCGCGACCGGTTGAGGTTGCGGCGGGCGAAGGTCTCCGTGGCGCTGGCGAACACGCAGACGTCGGTCGCACCGCTCGCCATCGCCCGCTCCAGCCCGGCCACGTTGGGCACCAGCACGGGGTAGCGGACGCCGGGGCGGCGGGTGAGGCGGGCCATGACCTCCTCGGCGTCGGCCAGCTGGGGGACCCAGGCCGGGTTGACGAAGCTCGTCGCCTCGACGACGGACAGCCCGGCCGCGGCCAGGCGGTCCACCAGCGCCGCCTTGACCTCGGGGGCGACCACCGTCGGCTCGTTCTGCAGGCCGTCGCGGGGGCCGACCTCCCAGATCCGGACCCGGGCCGGGAACCCCGGTCGTCGGTGGACCGCGGGCTGCGGGGCGGGGCTCACGACACCTCCGCCAGCGGCTCGTCGAGGGCCACGGTCTGGCCCTCGCGCACCCACAGGGCGCTCACCACGCCGTCGCGGGGGGCCACCACCGCATGCTCCATCTTCATCGCCTCCACCGAGACGAGCGCGTCCCCGGCCGCCACCTCGTCGCCGGCGGCGACGTGCACCTTGACCACCACGCCCGGCATGGGGCTGCGCAGCGGGCCGGCCGCCCCTCCATGAGCGCCGCCTCCGTGCCGGGACACGTCGGCGCGGCGGAACCTCCACGCCCACCCCTCGCACCCGACCCAGAGCTCCCCGCCCGCCTCGACCGCCCGCCAGCGCGAGGTCCGGCCGCCGACGGCCAGCTGGAGCTCGCCCTCCGCCCGCCCGGGCGCCACCCGCACCGGCCCGGCCGGCGCGCCGTCCACCGCGACCTCGGCGCCGACGGCCATCCGGCCGCGGACCGCCACGTCCACCGGCTCGCCGTCGCGGCGAAGTCCGAGCGTCCACTCCCCCGGTCCGCCCACGCGCCACCCGTCGGGCACGTCCCAGGGCCCGGGCACGGCGGGCGGGCGCGGCTCGAGGTCGGCCGCCACCCAGGCGGCAGCGGCCAGGGCCGCGTCGCGGGCCGCCCCGGCACCCGGGGTGGCCAGCTCGTCCACGGTCCGGGCCACCAGCTCGGTGTCGAGCCGGCCGGCCACCACGTCGGGATGGGCGAGCAGCCGGGTCAGGTAGCCGACGTTGGTGGACACCCCGAGGACCACCGTCTCGGACAGGGCGCGGCGGAGCCGGGCGAGCGCGTCGGCGCGGCTCGGCGCCCACGCCACCACCTTGGCCAGCATGGGGTCGTAGCGGGTGCCGACCTCGGTCCCGACCTCGAGCGCCGAGTCCACCCGCACGGCGGGGAGCGAGGGCTCCGCCAGCAGGGTGACGGTGCCGCTCTGGGGCAGAAAACCGCGCGCCGGGTCCTCGGCGTACACCCGGGCCTCCACCGCGTGGCCGGTCGACCGGATGTCGGGCTGGGCGAGGGGCAGCGGCTCCCCGGCGGCCACCCGCAGCTGCCACTCCACGAGGTCGATCCCGGTGACCGCCTCGGTGACGGGGTGCTCCACCTGGAGCCGGGTGTTCATCTCCATGAAGAAGTAGTCGCTGGGCCGCTCGCCCGAGACGATGAACTCGACCGTGCCCGCGCCGACGTAGCCGCACGCCCGGGCCGCCTCCACGGCGCTCGCGGTCATGGCCGCCCGCGTCGGCTCGTCGAGCAGCGGCGAGGGGCTCTCCTCCACGATCTTCTGGTGCCGGCGCTGGAGGCTGCACTCGCGCTCGCCCAGGTGGACGATGGCGCCGTGGGTGTCGGCGAACACCTGCACCTCCACGTGGCGCGGGCGGGGCACCCAGCGCTCCACCAGCAACGTGCCGTCGCCGAAGGCACCGGTGGCCTCCCGGCGGGCGGCGGCGATGGCCGCTGCCAGCGCGGCGGCGTCGGCCACCCGGCGCATGCCCTTGCCGCCGCCGCCGGCCGCCGGCTTCAAGAGCACGGGGAGGCCGATGCCGGTGGCCGCCTCCACCAATTCGGCGTCCGACATCCCCGCCCGGCCGGCCCCGGGCACCACCGGCACGCCGGCCGCGGCCACCATCTCCTTGGCCCGGATCTTGTCCCCCATGGCCTCGATGGCCTCGGGCGGCGGTCCGATCCACACCAGGCCGGCCGCCAGGACGGCGCGGGCGAAGCCGGCGTCCTCCGACAGGAAGCCGTAGCCGGGGTGCACCGCCTCGGCGCCGGCCTCGAGGGCTGCGGCCACCAGGGCCGGGCCGTCGAGGTACCCGGGCACCTCGACGGCGCGGTCGGCCACCCGCACGTGGCGGGCGCCGGCGTCCTCTTCGGTGTGGACGGCCACCGAGGCGAGGCCGCAGGCGGCCAGCGTCCGGCACACGCGCACGACGATCTCCCCCCGGTTGGCGACGAGAACGGAGGTGAAGGCCGGCATGTCGACGCTCACATCCGGAAGACGCCGTAGCCGACGTCGTCGAGCGGTGCGTTGGCCGCGGCGGCGAGGCAGAGCCCCACCACCCGGCGGGTGTCCACCGGGTCGATCACGCCGTCGTCCCACAGGCGGGCCGTCGAGTAGTAGGGGCTGCCCTGCTCCTCGTACTGCGCCTGCACCGGCGCCTTGAAGGCTGCCTCCTCCTCGGGGGACCACGTGCCGCCGCCCGCCTCGATCTGGTCCCGCCGGATCGTGGCCAGCACCGACGCCGCCTGGTCCCCGCCCATCACCGAGATGCGGGCGTTGGGCCACATCCACAAGAACCGGGGCCCGTACGCCCGCCCGCACATGGAGTAGTTCCCCGCCCCGAAGCTGCCGCCGATGACGACGGTCAGCTTGGGCACCCGGGCGCAGGCGACGGCCGTGACCATCTTGGCCCCGTGCTTGGCGATGCCGCCCGCCTCGTAGTCCCGCCCGACCATGAACCCGCTGATGTTCTGGAGGAAGAAGAGGGGGACGGCCCGCCGGTCGCACAGCTCGACGAAGTGGGCGCCCTTCAGGGCGGACTCGGAGAAGAGGACGCCGTTGTTGGCCACCACGCCCACCGGGTGGCCCCAGACCCGGGCGAACCCGCACACGAGGGTCGGCCCGTACTCGGCCTTGAACTCGAGGAACCGGGACCCGTCGACGACCCGCCCCACCACCTCGCGGACGTCGTAGGGGGTACGCAGGTCCGGCGGGACCACCCCGTAGAGCGTGGCGAGGTCCAGTGCCGGCTCTTCGGGGGGCCGCACCTCCCACGGGACGGCGCTCCGGGGCCCGAGCGTGGCCACGATGCCGCGCACGATGGCCAGGGCGTGCTCGTCGCTGTCGGCCAGGTGGTCGGTGACGCCGGAGCGTCGGGCGTGCAGGTCGCCCCCGCCCAGCTCCTCGGCCGAGACGACCTCGCCGGTGGCCGCCTTCACCAGCGGCGGGCCGCCCAGGAAGATCGTGCCCTGGTCGCGCACGATCACGGCCTCGTCGCTCATGGCCGGGACGTAGGCGCCCCCGGCGGTGCAGGACCCGAGGACGGCCGCGATCTGGGGGATGCCCCGCGCCGACATGGTGGCCTGGTTGTAGAAGATCCGGCCGAAGTGGTCCCGGTCGGGGAAGACCTCGTCCTGGGCGGGGAGGAAGGCGCCGCCGGAGTCGACCAGGTAGATGCAGGGGAGCCGGTTGGCCAGGGCCACCTCCTGCGCCCGCAGGTGCTTCTTGACCGTGAGGGGGTAGTAGGTCCCTCCCTTGACGGTGGCGTCGTTCACCACCACGACGCACTCGCGTCCCGACACCCGTCCCACGCCGCAGATGATCCCGGCCGCCGGCGCCTCGTCGCCGTAGAGGCCGTCGGCGGCCAACGGCGACAGCTCGAGGAACGGCGAGGCGGGGTCGAGCAGGTGGCGCAGGCGATCGCGGGGCAAGAGCTTGCCCCGCTCGGTGTGGCGCCGGCGCGACGCCTCGGGCCCCCCGGCCTCCGCCCGCTCGAGGCGGGCCCGGAGGTCGGCCACGAGGGCACGGTGGCGCTCCTCGTTGCGCGCGAAGGACTCGTCGGCCGGGTCCGCGGCCGACGCCAGCTGCGGGAACGGGGCTTCGAGCGCCACCGCCACATGTTAGCGATCGTTAGCATGCTGCGCTAGCCTCGTGGCGGTGACGCCGACCGCCGCCGCCCCGGACGCCGCCGGCACCGACCGCCCCGCCGCCCGCCGCCGGGCCCGCGGGGCGGGGCGGGGCGAGCGCACGAGCCCGCGGCGCCAGCAGATCCTGGCGGCCGCGGCGGCGCTGTTCGCCCGCCGCGGCTTCCACGGGGTCTCGGTGGACGACCTCGGGGCGGCCGCCGGCGTCTCCGGACCCGCCCTCTACCGTCACTTCCGGTCCAAGGAGGCGATCCTGGCGGAGCTGCTCGTGGGCGTGAGCGAGCGCCTGCTCGAGGGGGGCAGGCTGCGGGTGGAGGGCGCGGCCGACCCCGGCGCCGCGCTCGCCGCCCTGGTCGAGTGGCACGTGGAGTTCGCCCTCGACCACGCCGACGTCATCAGCGTCCAGACGCGCGACCTGGCCAGCCTGCCGGCTCCGGAGCGCCGGCGGGTGCGCGCCCTGCAGCAGCGCTACGTCGGGGTATGGGCCGACGTGGTCGCCGACGTGACCGGCTGTGACCTCGAGACGGCGGTCGCCGCGGCCCACGCCACGTTCGGGCTCATCAACTCCACCCCCCACTCCGCCCGGCTGCCCCGCCACGAGATGGCAGCGCTGCTCCGCGCCATGGCCGTGGCGGCGGCGGGTGCCACCGTCAGCGCAGCTCGAAGCGGTCGAGGCTCATGACCTTGTCCCACGCGGCCACGAAGTCCCGCACGAAGTGCCCGGCGGCATCGTCGCTGGCGTAGACCTCTGCCACGGCGCGGAGCTGGGAGCTCGAGCCGAACACGAGGTCGACGGCCGTGGCGGTCCACCGGAGCTCGCCGCTCCCGCGGTCGCGCCCCTCGTAGACGTGCTCGGCCGCCGACGGCCTCCACTCGGTCGCCATGTCGAGCAGGTGGACGAAGAAGTCGTTGGTCAGCGTGCCCGGCCGGTCGGTGAGCACGCCGTGGCGCGACTCGCCGGCGTTGGCGCCGAGCGCCCGCATCCCGCCCACCAGGACGGCCATCTCCGGAACGGTCAGCGTCAGCATGAACGCCCGCTCCACGAGCAGCTGCTCGGGCGGCAGCTGCTCGCCGGAGCGAAGGTAGTTGCGGAACCCGTCGGCTCGCGGCTCGAGCACGGCGAAGGATTCCGCGTCCGTCTGCTCCTGCGACGCGTCGGTGCGTCCCGGCGTGAAGGGGACCGTGATCTCGTGACCGGCCCGCCGCGCCGCCTCCTCCACGGCGGCACACCCGGCCAGGACGACGAGATCGGCCATGGACACCTGGGCGCGCCCGGCGCGGGCGTCGTTGAAGTCCTGCCGGACCCGGCCGAGCACCTCCAGCACGGTGGCCAGCTCGGCCGGGTCGTTGGCCTCCCAGCTCCGCTGCGGCTCCAGGCGGACCCGGCACCCGTTGGCGCCGCCGCGCTTGTCGGTGCCGCGGAAGCTCGACGCCGACGCCCACGCCGCCCGGACGAGCTGGGCGACCGAGAGGCCCGACGCCAGCACGGCGCGCTGCAGGGCGGCGACGTCGTCGGCGTCGACCAGGGGGTGGTCCACCGCCGGGACCGGGTCCTGCCACAGCTGGGCCTCGGGGACCCACGGGCCGAGCAATCGAGACACCGGGCCCATGTCCCGGTGCAGCAGCTTGTACCACGCCTTGGCGAAGGCGTCGGCGAGCTCCTCGGGGTGCTCGTGGAAGCGCCGGGCGATCACCTCGTACGCCGGGTCGGCTCGCAGCGCCAGGTCGGTCGTCAGCATCATCGGCGCGTGGCGCCTCGACGGGTCGTGGGCGTCGGGCACCGTCCCCTGGGCCTCGGGGTCCCGGGGCGTCCACTGCTTGGCCCCGGCCGGGCTGGTCGTGAGCTCCCAGTCGTAGGCGAACAGGTTGTCGAGGAACCCGTTGTCCCACCTGGTCGGCGTGCTGGTCCAGGCGCCCTCCAGCCCGCTCGTCGTCGTGTCGGCACCGGCCCCCGTGCCGGACGTGCTCTTCCACCCGAGGCCCTGCTCCTCGAGGGGGGCGCCCTCGGGCTCCGGGCCGACGTACTCGGCTCCCACCGCACCGTGGGCCTTGCCGAAGGTGTGCCCCCCGACGATGAGCGCCACCGTCTCCTCGTCGTCCATGGCCATGCGGGCGAACGTCTGGCGGATGTACGAGGCCGCCAGCAACGGGTCGGGATTGCCGCCCGGTCCCTCGGGGTTCACGTAGATCAGGCCCATGTGGTCCGCCCCGAACGGCCCGTGCATCTCCCCCCGGGTGCCGTGGCGCTCGTCCCCGAGCCACGTGTCCTCGGTGCCCCAGTTGATCTCGTCGGGCTCGAAGATGTCCCGCCGCCCGAAGCCGAAGCCGAAGGTGGAGAGCCCCATCGCCTCGACGGCGCAATTGCCGGCAAAGATGATCAGGTCGGCCCAGGAGAGCGCCCTGCCGTACTTCCGCTTCACCGGCCAGAGCAGCCGCCGCGCCTTGTCCAGGTTGGCATTGTCGGGCCAGCTGTTGAGCGGGGCGAACCGCTGGGCCCCCGTGCCGCCGCCTCCCCGTCCGTCGTGGATGCGGTAGGTGCCCGCCGCGTGCCACGACATCCGGATGAACAGCGGCCCGTAGTGGCCGTAGTCCGCCGGCCACCACGCCTGCGAGGTGGTCATGGCCTCGATGACATCGCGTTTGAGCGCCTCGACGTCCAGGGTCGCCAGCTCGGCCGCGTCGTCGAACCCCTCCCCCAGCGGGCCGTGCGCTGTCGAGGGCCGGCGCAGGAGGGAGAGGTCGAGCTGGTCCGGCCACCAGTCCCGGTTCGTCATGGGCCGGTGCGGCACGGGCGTCGGCGACGGGATCGCCGGGTTCTCGCTCTCGCTTCCCTCAGGCACGTCGGTCCTCCTCGCTGGGTACGGGCGCTGCAGGCACGCTAACCCTCCTTTTTAGAATGAGTCAAGAGCAAGAACCCGTCTAATCTTGGAACACGGTAACGTGATGTTCGTGGAGCCCGCCGTGGAGGCCGTCGACGCGCTGGTCGAGCGGCTGAAGCGCCGCGGGTGGCGGCTCACCGCCCAGCGGCGGGTGGTGGCCGAGGTCCTGGCGGGCGAGCACGTCCACCTGACGGCGGACGAGGTCTACGGACGAGCCCGGCGCCGGCTGCCCGAGATCAGCCTGGCCACCGTCTACAACACCTTGAACGAGCTGGTGGACATGGGCGAGGTGCTGGAGATCGCCACCGGCGACGGCCCCAAGCGCTACGACCCGAACACCACGGTCGCCCACCACCACCTCCACTGCGTGTCGTGCGGCGCCCTGCGCGACGTCAACCCCGAAGGTGCCGACCGGCTCGTGCTGCCGCCCCGCCAGCAGCACGGGTTCGAGCTGCTGGACGTGGACATCGTGTTCCGGGGCCGCTGCCCCCGGTGCCGCGCCGGCGCGGTGGCGGCACCGGCCGCGGCCGGCTGACCGGCGTCACCGTCGGACCGCCTGCAGCGTGAAGCTGTGGGCCAGGCGGGACGGCTCCTCCCGGAGCCGCCACTCGCCGTTCCCGAGGCGCTCCATCTGCCCCGGCAGCGCATCCCAGGGCACCGAGTCGTGCTCCACCAAGCCCGTGATCCGCAAGCCGTGGGCGACCAATGCGCTCACCGTCTCGCCGAGCCCGTGGTTCCACACGGCCGTCGTGGTGTGGGAGAAGACCCGGTCGGTCTCCACGTAGGTTGCCGACGACTCGTACACCAGGGGCTCGGCGTGCTCGAAGTAGGGGTAGCGCGCCACGAGGAGGTCGGAGCGCTCGTCGTCCATGGCCCACAGCATCGGGTGCGCGTCGCGCACGAACAGCCGGCCTCCGGGCGCCAGCAGCGCCGCCACGACGGCCGCCCACTCGTCGATGCGCGGCAGCCAGCACAGCGCTCCGATGCCGGTGTAGACGAGGTCGAAGCGTCCCTCCCCGAGGACGTCCACCGCCCGGGCGACCTCGGCCTGCTCGAAGACGGCGTCCGCACCCGTGGCGGCGGCGAGCCGACGGGCCGCCTCGACCGCCGGACCCGAGAAATCGACCCCGGTCATCCTGGCCCCCAGGCGCGCCAGCGACACCGTGTCCGTCCCGATGTGGCACTGGAGGTGCACACCGGTCAGGCCGCGCACGTCTCCGAGGAGCGGCCGGTCGAATCGCACCACGGCGCTCAGGAAGGCGGGTTCCTCGAGGAACCGCTGCACCTCGTAGGTGGGGGACGCCACGTGGGCGGCGACCCGCTCGTCCCAGTTGGCCCGGTTCGCCTCGAGGAAGGGGCGGTGGTCCTGCTCGCCCGGGCGCACCGGCTCCGGGCTCACCCGAACGACATGGTGCGGGGCGGAGCGGGGACGAGGAGCCGGGGCTCGGTGACCGCCTGCACGTCGTCCACCGTCACGCCCGGAGCGAGCTCGGCCAGGACGAGCCCGTCGGCGGTGACGTCGAGCACCGCCAGGTCCGTCACCACGCGGTCCACCACCCCGGCGCCGGTGAGGGGGAGGCTGCACCGCTCGACGACCTTGAACGAGCCGTCCTTGGCGACGTGCTCCATCATCACGATGACCCGGCCGACGCCGTGGACCAGGTCCATGGCGCCGCCCATGCCCTTCACCATCTTCCCGGGGATCATCCAGTTGGCGAGGTCCCCGCGCGCCGACACCTGCATGGCGCCGAGCACCGCGGCGTCCACGTGGCCGCCCCGGATCATGCCGAACGAGGTGGCCGAGTCGAAATAGGACGCCCCCAGCTCGACGGTGACGGTCTCCTTGCTGGCGTTGATGAGATCGGGGTCCTCCTCCCCCGGCTCGGGGTACGGCCCGACGCCGAGGATCCCGTTCTCGCTCTGGAGCACCACGTGCACGCCCGGCGGCATGTGGTTGGGGATCAGGGTCGGCATCCCGATCCCGAGGTTGACGTACTCGCCGTCGTGGAGGTCCTGGGCGACCCGGGCCGCGAGCTGGTCGTGGGTGAGGCTCACGACGGGCCCCCGGCGCCGCGGACCGTGCGCTTCTCCACCCGCTTCTCGCGGCCGGGGTCGGCCGCCACCATCCGCTGGACGAAGATCCCCGGCAGGTGCACCGAGGCCGGGTCGAGCTCGCCCGGCCCCACGATCTCCTCCACCTCGGCGATGGCGACCCGCCCCGCCATGGCGCACAGCGGGTTGAAGTTGCGCGTCGCCTTGTCGAAGCAGAGGTTGCCGAGCGTGTCGCCCCGGCTGGCTCGCACCAGGGCGAAGTCCGTGCGGATCGACCGCTCCAGGACGTAGCGGCGGCCGTCGAACTCCCGCACCTCGCGGGGAGGCGACGCCAGCGACACGGCGCCGTCGGGGGCGTAGCGCCAGGGCAGGCCGCCCTCCTCGATGAGCGTCCCGACGCCGGCCGAGGTGTAGAAGGCCGGGATGCCGCTCCCTCCGGCCCGCAGCCGCTCGGCCAGCGTCCCCTGGGGGATCAGCTCGACCTCGAGCTCGCCGTCGAGGAACTGACGGCCGAACTCCCGGTTCTCCCCGACGTACGACGCGGTCACCCGGGAGATCCGGTGGGCGTCGAGGAGGCGCCCGAGGCCCCAGCCGTCCACGCCGCAGTTGTTCGACACCACGGCGAGGCCGCCGGCTCCCGACGCCACGAGAGCGTCGATGAGCTCGACCGGCACGCCGCACAGCCCGAAGCCGCCGACGGCCAACGAGGCGCCGTCGCCGATGTCGGCGACGGCCTCGGCGGCGCTGGCCACCACCTTGCTCAGCGCCACGGCGACCGCTCCCGGCGCACCGCACGCCGTGTCCCGGGCGAAGAGGGGGCGAGCGGTCGGGCCGGCACGGACTGACACAGTACCGCCGCCGGGGGCCTCGCCCGTGAAGCGTCAGGTGTCCCGTCCCCGGACGAACACGCAGAGCTCGTTCCCCTCGGGGTCGGCGACGACGTCCCACCTCCGGTCGTCCCCCCGACCCACGAGCAACGTGGCACCGGCGTCGAGGACCGGCTCCAGGGCGTCGGCCAGCACGTCCACGTGGACGCGGTTCTTGCCCTGCTTGGCCTCGGGGACGGGGATGAAGTCCAGCGTGGCGATGGGCATGCCCGGGACCTGGGCGACGGTGCTGTACCCCTCGGGGTTGTCGGTGACGGTGCCGCCCACGAGCGCCGCCCACCAGCGGGCTTGGCCGGCCGCGTCGGCGGCGTCGACCACGAGCCCGTGCAGGCGCTCGGCGGGGAGCGGTGTGCGCAGGAAGGCGCAGTACTCGCCGCCCTCGGGGTCGGCCATGACCGTCCAGCGGGGGAAGTCCGGCCATCCCGGGACGGGCGACGAGCCCAGGAGGTCCAGGTCCTCGAGGGACCGTGCGTAGACGTCGAGGTGGACCCGGTGCTTCACGGTCTTGGCCTCGGGCACCCGGTTCACCCAGATCGTGTGGGCGGGCGTGGGCCCGACGATGCGGTCCGCCTCCGGCTCCCACGTCCGCCCGAGCACCGACGCCCAGAACGGGCCGACGGCGGCGGGCTCGACGGCGTCGATGCACAGGTCCTTCCACTGGGCCAGCGCCACGGCGGCCCCCCTTTCCTGTCCCGGCCGCCGAACGGGGGCGGCCTCCACCCGGCGTCCGCGCGCCGCGCCGGCGTCAGGACGCGGCGCCCGCCTCCTTCGTCTTCAGGCGGGCGGTCCACCGCTCCTCGATGCGCCCGACCCGCCACACCACCATGGCCGCGAGCCACGTGACCACGAACATGCCGACGATCACGAACCCGGCCGTGTTGATGTTGAAGTTGGCCATGAACGCCCAGAAGCCGTGGTGGCGGCCCAGGCTGTGGACCTCCATCGGCAGGATGCCCAGGGCCTCGACGCCCCCGATGAAGAAGCAGATGGCCACCGACAGCCCGGTGATGGCCAGGTTGTAGTACACCTTGCGCACCGGGTTGAAGAACGCCCAGCCGTACGCCATGTTCATGAAGATGCCGTCGGTGGTGTCCATGAGCGTCATGCCCGCCGTGAACAGGATCGGCAGGCACATGAGGGCGTACCACGGCACGTGCTCGGAGGCGTAGAGCGCGGTGGTGCTGAGGAGCAGGACCTCGGTGGCGGTGTCGAACCCCAGGCCGAACACCACGCCGACCGGGTAGATCTGCCAGTCCTTGTCGATGGCCGCCAGCCAGCGGCCGAAGAACCGGGAGAACAGCCCCCGGTTCTCCAGCTGGCGCTCGAGCTCCGCCTCGTCGTAGTGCCCGCGCCGCATCGAGCGGAAGACCCTCACGATGCCGGCCAGGACCACGAGGTTCATGACGCCGATGAGGAAGAGGAAGCCGGCGGAGACGAGCGTGCCGAAGAGGCCCCCGAACTGCTCGAGGGCGGAGTGGGGGTTGGTGACGGCCCCGAGCACGCTGCGCTCGGCGACCACGACGGCCACCCCCATCGCCACCACGATCGTGGAGTGGCCGAGCGAGAAGAAGTAGCCGTAGCCGAGCGGGCGGGGGCGCCCGGTCCCCTGCCGGCTCGCCATCGACCGGCGCGTCGTGTTGTCGATGGCCGAGATGTGGTCGGCGTCGAAGGCGTGCCGGAGGCCCAGGGTGTAGGCGAGGATGCTCACCCCGATCCCGAAGCTCCGGTAGTGCCCCGGCACCACGAAGGCCACGAACACGAAGAAGCCCACCGCGTGGAGAGCGACCACGGTGCCGTACATCCCGAGGACGCGCATCCGCTCGACCGGCGTCAACGCGGCGAACGACGCCCGCAGCATCCGCCGCGCGCCACCCCGTCCTCCCGCGATCGCCACCGCTCGCACCTCCCACGTGCCGGCGCCCGGCTGCAGCCGCTGCAACGCTCTCACAACTGCGAGCCGGACGCAATAGAGGCCGGGGGGTCCCACCGCCGGTCGCCCGCCGTATCCTGTGGGCCATGAGCAAGCCGCTCGTCGCCCCCGAAGCCGGGGCGGTCGAGCTCGAGACGGTGGACGACGTCCTCGCCCTGGTGCGGGCCCGGGGCGGGCGGGCCACGTCGTCACGGCGGGTCATCCTCGACGTCCTGTTCGAGGCGCAGGACCACCTGACGGCGGAGGACCTGACCGAGGCCGTCCAGGCCCGCGCCCCCGACGTCCACATCTCCACCGTCTACCGCAACCTCGAGGACCTCCAGCGCCTGGGGGTGATCGTCCACTCGCACCTCGGCCACGGGCCCGCCACCTACCAGCTGGCGTCCCTGGCGCACGCCCACTTCATCTGCAGCACCTGCGGGGCGCGGGTCGAGGCGCCCGACGAGTGGTTCGGCAGCCTGGCCCAGAAGGCGAAGAGCCAGCTCGGGTTCACCATCGACCCGCACCACTTCGCCATCGTCGGCCGCTGCGCCAGCTGCAGCTGAGCGCGGCGCGACCGGGAACCGGGCCGGGGTCGGGCCGGGGCCGGCGGCCCGGCGGCCGGGGGCCGGGGTCGGGCCGGGGCCGGCGGCCCGGCGGCCGGGGCCGGTACGAGCCTCACGGGCCCGTCTACCATCCCGGGCATGGCCGACCGCTGGACACTCGACCGCGTCCGGGAGCTGGACGAGCGCGACCCCCTGGCCGAGGTGCGGCGGCGCTTCGAGCTCCCCCACGGGGTCTGCTACCTGGACGGCAACTCCCTCGGCGCCCTGGCCTCGGGGGTCGCCCAACGGATGCGAGCCGTGGTCGAGGACGAGTGGGGGGTGGACCTCGCCCGGTCGTGGAGCCACGGCACCTGGATGGATGCTCCCGTCCGGGTGGGCGACCGGATCGCCCGGCTCATCGGCGCGCACGACGGAGAGGTGCTCGTCGCCGACACGACGTCGATCGCCCTGGCGAAGCTGGTCGGCGCGGCGCTGGCGGCCCGGCCCGGGCGCCGGGTGGTCGTGTCCACCACCGACAACTTCCCGAGCGACCTCTACGCCGCCACCGCGGTGGCCGCCCGGGCCGGCGCCGTCCTGCGGGTGGTCGACCGCCACGAGCTTGCGCCCGCGCTGGGCGACGACGTCGCCCTCGTCTGCCTGACCCACGTGGACTTCCGCACCGGGGCCCTCCACTCGATCCCCGAGGTCACCCGGGCGGCGCACGAGGCCGGCGCCCTGATGCTGTGGGACCTGTGCCACTCGGCCGGCGCGCTGCCCGTGGGGTGCGAGGAGCACGGGGTGGACCTGGCCGTCGGGTGCACCTACAAGTACCTCAACGGCGGGCCGGGCGCACCCAGCTTCCTCTACGTCCGCCGAAGCCTCCAGGACCGCCTGGAGAACCCGCTCCCCGGGTGGCTCGGGCACGAGGCGCCGTTCGGGTTCGAGCCGGAGTACCGCCCGGCGACCGGGATCCGCCGGTTCCTCACGTCGACCCCCCCGGTGCTCCAGCTGGCCGCCCTCGACGCCGCGCTCGACGCCTTCGAGGGGGTGGAGATCGACGATGTCCGGGCGAAGTCGTCGGCCCTCGGGCAGCTGTTCATCGAGCTGGTCGACGACGCGGGCGTCCCGGGGCTGGAGGTGGCGTCGCCCAGGGAGGCCGGGGCCCGGGGCTCGCAGGTGTCGTTGCGCCACGCCCGGGCCGCCGACGTGGTCGCCGGCGCCGCCGACCGGGGCGTGGTGGGGGACCTCCGCCCGCCGGACATCTGCCGGTTCGGCCTTGCCGCGCCCTACCTCTCCTTCGAGGACGTCTTCCGTGCGGCGGCGACCGTGGTGGAGGTGGCTCAGGCGCTCTGACCGTCCGGGCCGGGGGCGGGCCGCGGGCGGTCCGGCTCCACCAGGACGAGGAAGTCGCCCGGGCGGACCTCGGGGTCGCTCGACACGCCGAGGGCGACGCTACCCTCTTGGACCACGCCGAGGACCAGCTCGCCTCGGGCGGCCCGGACGGCGCTCAGCCGCCGGACGGGCTCGCCCGCGCCCACCAGCTCCTCGAAGAGCCGGTGCCCGGTGCCGCGGACGAGCTCCGTCAGGACGTCGCCGGAGTGCGGGGCCTCCATGCCCTTCGCCAGCGTGTGGCCGACGAGATCGTCGGGCGACAGCGCCTGGTCCACGCCCAGGTCCTTCAGGGCCGGCACCAGCCGGGGCGAGCCCACGACCGCCGTCATCGGCACCGACGGCGCCTCCTGGTGCACGAGGACGGCGGCGACCAGCGCGTCGCCGTCGTCACCGGTGGCGACGAGGACCCGCTCGGCGCCGGCCGGGCGGCCTCGTGCGAGCACCTGGGGGTTGGTGGGGTCACCCCGGATGAAATGCACGCGGCTCGGGACGTCGGCGGGTTCCACGTCGGCGATCAGCACGACGGCGCGCTTGGCCCGCTCCAGCTCGTCCAGCGCCACGTGCACGGAGGGGTGCATGCCGAGCACCAGCACGTACGTGTCCTCGGGGAACTTGGCTCCCATCTCGAGCAGCCTCCTCACTCCGTTGGCCGCCGCCGAGCCCGTGACGACGGCGAACGCGCCTGCCAGCAGCGGGATGGTCGTCACCATCACCGCCGAGGCCACGATCCGACCGGCGGCGTTCTTGGGCGTGACGTCGCCGTAGCCCACCGTGGTGGCGGTCGTGATCGCCCAGTACCACCCGGTCGTCACCGGCAGGCGCTGGGTGGCGGCAAAGACCGCCCCGCCCACGAGGACGCACACCGCCGCCGACCCCACCATGAGCAGGGCATGGAACCGTGGCCGCAGGTTCAGCAACCTGACCAGGATCAGCGGCATCGCGTCGGCGTCCCTCACCCGGGCGGCGCACCGGCTCCGGCCCTTGTGCCGTGCCGACGACCGCGCTCTGCCGTTCCCAGGGCCCGCCGGGGCGGCAGGCGCCGACCGTAGAGCAGGCCGGGCCGGGGCGCAATCCCTGACGGCACCCCGTCAGCGGGGGACCCGCTGGGTGCCGACGCCGCGCCGGTCGCGGCCGCGCAGCGTCCCCGTGAGCTCGGCCGCGCCGATGCCCTCGGGGTTCAGCTCCTCGGCCGTGCGCCGGGCCGTGCGGGTCGCCCAGGGCGTGGTGCTGGCGAACCCGGTCACGAGCACGAGGGCGCCGCACGCCGCCAGCACCCACCAGGCGGGATGCGTCGCGACGGGCAGGGCGCGGGCGAGCCGGTGGCCGCTCGTGCCGGCGGCGACGAGCGCCCCCACCACGGCCACGCCGATCGCCTGGCCGACCTGGCGGGCGGTGGTGGCGATGGCCGCCGCCACCCCGGCCTGGGCCCGCGGCATCCCGGAGACGGCGTTGTTGGTGATCGGGGCGTTGGCCACCCCGTACCCGGTCCCGAAGACGACGTAGGCGGCGAACAGCCAGATGAACGGGGTCGATCCGGAGATCTGGGCGAGCATCGCGCTGGCCGCCAGGAGCCCGGCACCGGAGAGGACGATCGGGATCCTCGATCCGCGCCGCCCGACGAGCCAGCCCGACACCGGCGCCAGCAGCATCGTCATGGCCGCCGCCGGGAGCGTGTCGATCCCGGCCTGCAGGGCGGAGAGGTGGCGGGTGTCCTGCAGGTAGAGGGTGTTCATGAAGAGGAAGCCGGCCATGCCGGCGAAGATGGCGACGGCGATCACGGTGGCGCTCGTGAACGGCACCGACCGGAAGAACCGCAGCTCGAGCAGCGGCTCTCGCCGCCGCGGCTCGTAGAGGAGGATGCCGGCGAGCGACACGGCGGCCAGGACGAACATGGCCACGATCACCGGCGAGCCCAGCCCGGCGTTCGGCGCCTCGATGATGCCGTAGGTGACGGACGCCAGCAGGACGATGACGAGGGTCTGCCCGACGAAGTCCGGGCGCCGGGCGTGGGGCGCCCGGGACTCGGGGATGAAACGCAGCGTGAGGACCAGCGCCACCAGTCCCACCGGGACGTTGACCCAGAAGATGGCCCGCCAGCCGACCGCCGTGACGAGCACGCCGCCGACCACCGGCCCGAGCGCCAGGCTGACGCCAGTGACCGCGCCCCAGATCCCGATGGCCTGGGCCCGCTCCTGGGGATCGGTGAAGGTGTTGGTGATGATCGACATGGCGATCGGCGTCAGCATCGTCCCCCCCACGGCTTGCAGCATGCGGAACACGACGAGCGACGTGAGGTTCGGCGCGAGGCTGCAGAGGAGCGAGCTGACCGAGAACAGGACCAGGCCGACCGCGAACGTCCGCTTCCGGCCGACGCGGTCGGCGGTGGAGCCAGACAGCATGAGAAAGCTGGCGAGCACGACGCTGTAGGCGTCGATCACCCACTGGAGCCCCGAGACCGGGGCGTGGAGATCGCGCTGGATCGACGGTAGCGCCACGTTCACGACCGTGACGTCGAGCGTGACCATCAGCAACGCGAAGCAGCAGATGAGGAGGATGCCGATACGGCGCCCGCGGCTCAGCTCCTGGGCGGGCGCCCCGGCCGCTGCCGGCAGGGAGGGAGCCATGACCTCTGAGAGGGTACAAGCGGGGCGACAGAATGGGAGGGTGGACGTGGACGACGCGGCCGGTGCGCTCTCGGCGGCGATGGGCGCTCGGCCGCGCACCCTCCGGCGGATCGAGGGCGGGTGGGCGTCGTACACCTTCGAGGTCGACGGGCGCATCATCGCCCGCTTTCCCCGCAACGAGCGCGTCGCCCGGTGCACGCAGGCGGAGCTGGTCCTCCTCCCCCGGCTCGGGCCCCTGGTGGACTTCGCCGTGCCGGACGTGCGATGGCGGGGACGCTGGGGCGGGCTCCCCTTCTTCGCCTACGAAGCCATCCCCGGCCGCGCGCTCACCGCCCGGGACGTCGACGCCCATCCCGCCCTGACCGATGCGCTGGCTTTCGCCCTGCGCCAGCTGCACGGGGTCGATCCATCCGTCGCCGCGACGGCGGGCGGGCTCGCCGGCGGGTCGGCCGGCGCCCCCGGCGGTTCGGCCGGCGTCCCCGCCGGGTCGGTCGGCGCCCCCGGCGGGTCGGTCGGCGCCTGGCGGCACCGGTACGCCTCGCTGCGCGCCGCGGCCGAGCAGCAGGTCGCCCCCCTGCTCGACACTGCCACGGCCCGCCTGCTCGAGGCGGCGTGGGACGCCTTCGAGGGTTCGCTTGCATTCACGCCGGCGTTGGTGCACGCCGATCTCGGGACCGAGCACGTCCTCGTCTCGGATGGCCGATTGTCGGGGATCATCGACTGGGAGACCGCGTGCGTCGGGGATCCGGCTATCGACTTCGTGGGTTTCCACATCGCCCTCGGGCCCGAGCGCACCGGGCGGATCCTGGAGGCCTACGGCCCTGCAGGCTCCGGGCTCGGTTCCCGGGTCCCCCATTACGTGTGGATCGGGGCCGTGCACGCCGTGCTCCACGGCCTCGAGGCGGAGCGCCGGAGATCGTCGGCGAGGGCGTCCGCGGCCTCGGCGAGCGGCTGCGTCGCCTGCGGTGACACCGACGGTGACGGCGAGCCACTGGGGCACGACGCCCCGACGGAGCATCGAGGCCGAGTGCGCCCGCCGCGGCGAGCGGGCGGTGGTCGCCGGCTGCGTCAACCTGCTCGCGGGACGCGTCGACGACGCCGAGCTCCTGCGGGCGCTCGGCGGCCCGGCGGCGACAACGGTGCTGCACGGCCAGGCGGAAGGCGTCGAGGGCTACTGGCCACGGGTGTGGGGGGCGCGGGGCCTGCTCTGCGCCTGGGGCGACGCGGCGGGCACGGCGGTGATCCGGGCGACCGCCGACGACGCCTGGCGGGTGCGCGAGATGGTGGCCAAGGTGGTCGCCAAGCGCCGGCTCGGGCGCGCCGTCCCGGCCATGGCCGCGCTGTGCGACGATCCCGTCCCGAGGGTGCGTCGCGCCGCCGAGCGGGCGCTCCAGATGTTGGTCGCACCAGGCGCTCGAGACGGTGTCGGGGGCAGGGCGGGCCGGCAGGGCGGGACGGCAGGGCGGGACGGCAGGGCGGGACGGCAGGGCGGGACGGCAGGGCGGCGCACGGCGGACGAATACGCTCTGCCCATCGACGTCGAGAGCCTCTACCGCCGGCACGTGACCGAGGTGGACCGCCAGGTGCTCCTGGCCGTCACGGACCGCTACCACTTCCCGCCGCGCGGGAGGTGGTTCCCCGCGTAGCGCTCCGGCGCGGCCGACGCCGTGCCGGGCGACACCCTCCCGCCGTGTTCACGCTCCGACCGCTCACCGCCGCTGACGCCCACGACATCGCCGGCTGGCGGTACCCCGGGCCCTACGCCTTCTACGACACGGCGGCCGACCCCCAAGACCTGGCAGAGCTGCTGGACGTTGGCGGGTGGGCACCCGACTCGCACTTCGGAGCGTGGGACGATGCGCTCGGCGACGCGCCGCTGGCGGGGTTCTTCACCTTCGAGCAGGCGGAACGGGGCGCGGGGTGGGGTTCGTCGAGACGGGGCGGCACGTGCGCCACCTCGTCGGACGGGACCACCCGTTCGTCACCATGGCCCTCGAGGAGCGCGCCGTCGGGGAGCGCGGCCCCGGACCCGGCAGGGACGTGAGGCCGCCATGATGCGGGTGGACGCCGGAAGGCTGGATGCGCCGCTGCAGCGCGAAGGACGGCCGCACCGGTGGCTCCGGCCGCTCCTCGCGCTCGACCCCGGCCTGGCGCAGCTCCGCACCGCCAATCGAGCCGCCGCCTCGATCACGCTCGCGCTGGTGGCGGAATGGGTGTTCGTCGGCACCACCCGGGCGCTCCAAGTCCCCGTGGCGGCCCACCCCTCGCCGGCCGCCGCCGCGACGGCGGCACTGCAGCACCACGACATGCTCGTGGTCGCCATGCTCCTCGGCGCCCTCGTCGCCAACCTCCAGGGGATCAACGGCAACGAGGTCACGCTCGGGCCGCAACTGGTGACGATCACCTACATCGGCGCCGCCATCTCGGCATCGCTGGCCCTCGGGCTGGCCATCGGCGCCCACCGCGACGTCGCGCTGGTGGTGATGGTCGCTCTGCTCGTGCTCGGGTCTGCGGGGCGCCGGTTCGGCCAGCGGGGAGCGGTCACCGGACTGCTCCTGTTCATCGGCTACTTCTACGGCTTCTTCCTCTCGAGCGCGCTCGGCGTCTCGGCTGCCGGGTGGATGGCGGCGGAAGCGGGGGTCGCCACCGGGGCCGCCGTGCTCGTGCGCCTCGCCTTCTTCCGCCCGTCGGCCGCAGAAGACCTCCGGCTCGCCATGGCCACCTACGACGCCCGGGTGCGCAAGGTCCTGCGGCTGGCGGCCGACCTGGCGACGGAGCCCGACGGGCGGCGGCGCCGGGCCGCCCAGCGATGGCTGGTGCGGCTCGGCGAGGCGGCGCTCATCGTCGACGGCCAGCTGGCACGGGGGGCCACGGCGCCCGAGGTGGGCGACGACATCCACCGCAGGGTCTTCGACGCCGAGGTCGCCGTGACCAACCTGGCCCGGTTCGCCGAGATGCTGGGCACGTCGGAGCTGCCACGGGACCGCCGGACGGAGCTGAGCGACGCGCTCCTTCCCCTCGCCGAGGGCGACGTGGACGCCGCTCGCCGCGCCGCGTCGAGCATCCGGGCAGGGACGTCCCGCACGCCGCCGGCGGACGAGCACGAGCACACCCACTGGGTGCTGCGCCACCGTTTCGCCAATGCCCTCGACGCCATGGCCGACACCCTGGCACGGTGGCCCGCTGCACCAAGCCGGAGCGCCGCCCTCGGCGACCGCACCACCAACCCGTCGGGTACGCCGGCGTTCAACCCCGCCGTCACGCTCCGGGGCGGCCTCTTGCCCGGGTCGGCCGACGTCAGCGTGGAAGCGCAGACCCTGCCGGACGCCCGGGTGCGGCTGGCGCCCTATGTCCGGACGGCGGCCCAGATGGCCGTGGCCGTCTCGATCGCCATCGTGGCGGGTGACGCGCTCGACGCGCAGCGCTTCTACTGGGCCGTTGTCGCCGCGTTGCTGGCGCTGATCGGGACGAACACGGTGGCCGAGCAGCTGCGCAAGGCCGCGTACCGGATCGCCGGGACCCTCGCCGGCGTGGTGGTGGGCACGGCGCTGGTCGACGCCGTGGGGCACCACAGCGTGTGGTCGCTCGTCGCGGTGGTGGCGGCGATGTGGATCGGGGTCGCCTTCCTGCGGGCGAACTACGCCGTGCTGGCCATGGCCGTCACCATCTCGCTGTCGCAGGCCTACCTGTCCTTGGGCGAGTTCTCGAACGGCCTCCTGTGGGAACGGCTGGCCGAGACGGCGGTGGGGGCCGGGGCGGCGATGCTCACGGTCGTGGTGGTGGCGCCCCTGCGCACCCGCCGAGTGCTCGACGTCGCCCTGGCCGGCCTGGTCCAGTCCGTGGCCGACCTCGCGACCGAGGCGGCCGGCGCGCTCGGCGGCGGCAGCGTGGGTGACCTGCGGGCCACCGGAAGGGAGGTGGACGCCTCGTACCAGGCGCTCGTCGCCACCGCCCGGCCGCTGCGCCTCGTCGGCTGGACGGACTCCGCCGATCGCGTCACCACCGCCGTCGCCGCGGCGACGGCGGCCCGGAACTACGCCCGCAATCTCGTGGCTGACGCGCACCCCTCGCCGGAGCTGGACCACGGCGCGCTCGAGGCCGGTGCCGAGGTGCTGTGCGCGTCGGCCGGCCGCCTCGCCGGGCACCTGCGGGGGGCACCGGCGGAACGCACCTACCTGCGGGCGGCAGCGCTCTTCGCCGAGGCCGGGCTCACCGGCGCGCCCGAGCCGCGCCAACCGGCTCGTCCCGGCGACGGCCCGACGAGCCGGGCTGGCGGGCAGGGGGCGCCCTCGCTGGCGATCCGCGACCTTATGCTGCTCGACAACGCACTGGCGGCCCTTGCCTCTGCCAGCGGCTTCACCGTGGAGCGGCTCGCTCCGGCGGCGGTGCTCGGCGGCCGCGTCGGGACGGACCGCGCCGAGCCGCGTGCGTGCGAGCCACCCTCCGAGCCGGGTGGTCACACGACGTGACCGCTAGCTTGGCTAGGAGCCCGCGGGCTCGCCCGGCACGGTCCAGAGCGGCTCCCAAGGAGAGCCCCCCGTCGAGGGCCACGTCGACAACGGGGCTGTCCCCTTCGTCCACCATTTGGCCTCGTACGGGAGGCCGTGGAAGAGGACCTTCAGCCCGGCGGTGTAGACCATGCCGGCCGACCAGGCTGGGTACGTCCCCGCCGGCAGCGGTTGAGGCATCCAGGGCGCGGTGCCGGCCGGGACCGACCCGATGACCTCCCAGGGCGTGACCCACGGCTCGGCTGGGTCCGCCGCCGGCGGCTGGTCGTGGCTCCACCACTTGGCCTGGAAGACGGTGGTGCCCACGAGCACCTTGTACCCGCTCGGGTAGTCGGCACTGGCCGACCACGCCGGGTAGGACCCCGACACAGTCGGGCCCTTGGGTGTGCCCGGTGTCGTTCCGGCGCCCGGACCGGTGCCCGACCCTGTTCCCGTGCCAGAGCCTGTTCCCGTGCCAGAGCCTGTTCCCGTGCCAGAGCCTGTGCCCGTGCCGGTGCCGGTACCGGTGGCCCGCGGCAAGAGCGGGGTGCTCCCCGCGTTCCCGCCCAGCGCGGCGAACGTGGTGTCGAACGCCAGCGGCGCTTGGGGAACGTTCGAACAGTATGTCGAGTAGCCGCCCGTGCTCCCGCCTGGGCAGGGCTGATCCTGGTTGATCGACCACATCGACACCCGCCCCAACCCGACCGACTTGGCGAATTGCACCAGACCGCCGGCGTCGGCGACGGTGAACGCCTCGTCGGCGACGCCGGCGTCACCGATCTGCACCGTCGCGCCCTCGTGCTCCCACACCTGGGCAGGCGTGAGCGACAGCCCGGCAGCGGCGAAGATGCTGGCGAGCTGGGTGTGCGTCGCCGTCAGCGCCTGCTCGACGGCGTGGAGCATCGGGACGCCGTTGCCGGGTGCCGGCCAGAAGTACATCGTCATCACGTTCACGCCCGACAGCTGCACCCCTCCGGCGAGCATCGTCTTAACGACGTTCTCGGCCACCGGCAGGAGGCCCTGCGTGGCGACGGGGAGCGTGAGCCACACACCGAGCTCGCCCCCGGCAGCAGTGGTCGCCGCCTGCAGCTTCGTGATCGCAGCGGCCTGCCGGGCGAGTGCCACGGTGTTGCCCTGGGCGGCACCTTCGATGTCGAAGTCGAACACGGCATGCTTCCCCATGAGCCCGTAGTGCCCGAGCACGCCCTGGTAGGCGGCTTCGAGCGATGTGGCGCTCTGGCACGCGTCTGCCAACGGCGTGTTGGCCTCACCGCCGAACGAAATGATCGGAACCTCGCCCTCTCCTTCCATTCTCCGGAAAACCGCGGAGAGCCGGAGGGGCGCATTGTCTGCGCTCGTGAGGCTGTAGTACGTTCCCCAACTAGGAACGCAATCGGTGGCCGTCTGCGACACGACGAACCCGAAGGCCGTCTGCGCCGCGGGGTCCTGAGTCCGTGTCGCGACCGTATAGGCCGGCGGCAAGGTGCTGTCGACGTAGGGTGCGAACCACGTCGTTGGCGTGCTGGCGGAGGTGCTCGCGCCAGCCGGGACCGCCCAGCCTCCGGCCACGACCATGGCAGCGACCGCGAGCGCTGGCGCGACCGCGAAGCTGCGTCTTCTCGTCCCGGAATGCCGCGTCAACCACGTCGTGCTCCGCACCATCGGCCCCATCCCCTTCCCCTGACGAGGACCGCCGAGCGGGCGCCATCATGCCGAGCAAAGTGCCGGTTCGGTCCTTCGATTCGGCAGTTCGGCTGGCTCGGAGAGCCCCGTGACTTTGCGTCCCCTCCTCGCGAAGGGTTTGCCCTTTTCCTCGAAGCCGACTTCGGCATCGATGAAAACTGATGGTAGCCGGCGCATCGAGACTGTCGCAACCGGCCGTTTCCGGCGTGGCGCGCTGAATCAGGGCGCCGACGCCGAAGTGGAGCTGGAACCGGAGGGGTTGCTCGACGGCTCGCCCGGGATGACGAAGAGCGGCTGCCATGGCGACCCGGAGTTGGCGGCGGTCCCGACCAGGGGGCTAATCCCTTGGTTGTTCCACTTGGCCCGGTAGGGCAGTCCCTGATAGAGGACCGTGGCCCCCGCCTGGTATTGCGTCGTCACCGACCACCCCGGATAGGTCCCCGCGGGGAGCTTCGGGAGCGTCGGTGCGTGGTCCGTCGGCAGCACGGGACCCAAGAGCTCCCACGGGGTCTGCCATGAGTACTCGACCTGCGCAGCCGGGTCCTCTCCGGCGTTGTACCACTTCGCCTCGTAGATCTCACCCTGCCGCACGATCTTGTAGCCCTGCGGGTACGACGCTGTCGGGGACCATAGGGGATACGGCGCGTTGGCCGGGTTGGTATCCGGCTGCGGCGGGAGCACTGCCCGTTTCGCGTATGCCACTGTCCCGTTCAGGTGGCCGAACGTCTTCGAGAAAGCGAGCGGTGCCTGGGGGGTGCCGCTACAGGTGGTGGCGTCCACACCCGTGATCGGGTACACGCCGCCGCACTGGCGGTCACGGTTGAGCGACCACAACGACACACGCGCCAAGCCGGTGCTCGTGGCGAACCTCGTGAGCATGGACGCGTCCGCCGTGGTAAAGCGCTGGGACTGCTGCGCGTTCTGGCCGATCATCACCGTAACCCCGAGGTGGCGCCACACGGCGGAGCCACTGGTGTGGAGGCCCACCTTGCTGAAATCGGCGCCGAGCTGGCGAGCCGAGGACGTGAGCGAGCTCTCGACCGCCTGCATCATGCCGCCCGGGCCGCTCGGGATGGAGGAGAAGTCCATCGCCATCACATTCACCCCGGAGAGGGCGTCGCGCGCCCGCAACATCGCCATCACCGCCGTCTGGGCGTTGTCCTGCAAACCGTTGGCTTCTGACGGCAGCGTGAGCCACACCTCCAGGGGGATGTCGTGCCGCTGCGCCCAAAGCTGGACGTCACGAACTGCGGCGGCCCGCCGCTCGTCGACGGCCACCGATCCCAGACCGTTGCTCCCCTCGACATCGAGGTCGATGACCTTCAGGTTGTAGTGCCGGATGACCTGCTCGTAGGCCGCGGCGAGCTGGTCCGCGCTGGTGCACGCCTTCGCCAGGGGCGTGTGCGCCTGACCACCGAACGAGACGATCGGCGTTCCTCCCTGGCTGACGTACTGCGCGATGCGGTTGGCGACGTTCAGGTTCAGGTCGGCAGCCGTGAGGCTGTATGCGCCCCCCCAGCTCGGCGTGCAGCTGGTGGGGCCGGACGCCGTGATGAAGCTGAGCACTACGTCCTTCGCCGGGTTGTCTCCCGGGTTCTGGAAGGGATACGTGGGGGTGGCGGTGACGTCGACGTACGGAGCGAACCACGTGGAGGTCCGGACCTTCGGAGCGAAGATGACGTGCCGTTTGATCCCCAGGTATGCCCCACCGCCCAGAGCGCCCAGGGCGGCGAGGACGAGCAGGATTCGCAGGAGCGAGAGCGGTCGGCGCACCTCGTCCGTCGGCGGAAGACCGTCGCGCGAGACGGGAGGCGGCGCCAGCGCAATGACCCCGCCGGCTTCCAGCCCGTGGGGCACAAGCGCTCGGGTGGCATCGGAGGTGGCCGGAGCGGCGGACTCGCTGCCCACTCTGGCCGGCTGCTGCCGACCACTGTCGTGGCGTCCCTTGCGGTGGGTGGGGACGGATGCGTCCGTCACCCCGCTATCGGTCCATCGCTCACGCATCGACGAGGCTCCTCGGTCGTCCGAGCAGGTACCCCTGGCCGAGAGACACGCCCATCGCGGTCAAGACGCTCCGCTCCGCCTCCGTCTCGATGCCGGTGGCAACAACCGTGGTCCGGTTGGCTGCCGCCGCTCGCAACAGAACTTGCAGCTGCGCTTGGCGGACGGTGTCCCCCGGAAGGCTCCGGCACACCGAACGATCGAGCTTCAGGTACTTCGGCCGCACCTGCTGCATCAACCGCACCGTTCGGTTCCCCCCTGCCGCCCGCTCGATGGCAATCGACGCGTTGGCCGGCGTCAGCAGGCGGCTTGCCTTCCGCGACACGGCGCTCCCTGTCGTCCCGGGGGCCGCGCCGAGGGGATCGGACGCGAGCCGGGCGATCTCAGCCGCCTCGGACTCCGGGACCTCGAGCACGACCGAGCGCGCCGTCTCCTGTAGCACCGCCAGCAGGCGCGGGTCGTTGCCGATCACCGTGGGTGACACCTTCACCGCCACCCACGCGTTCTCGGGTAGACGAGAAGCGGCTCGGAGGGCGGCGCGGGCGAGCCGGGACTCCAGGCTCGGACCACGACCGGCGGCGAACGCCTGTGCCAGGCGCAGCTCGATGCTCGGCCCCTCGGCAAACCGGGCGAGCGCCTCGTACCCGACGACGTCACCACCCTCGAGGTCGACGATGGGCTGGAACACGATCTGCGCCTCCGCCCAGTCGTCGAGAAGGCTGTCGGCGTCCGGGGAGGCCGCACGTGCAGCGTGGTCCGGGGCCGGCGCCGCCGCCAGTTCGACGAGCGGCACCTGCAGCACGCTCCGCCAATCGCGAGGTGCAGGCTCCTCGTGCCGCTTCCGGCGAAGGCGGCGTCGGTGCGACGCCGCCGGCCTGGAGAGCAGCCCGCGGACGAACACCCACGAGTCGACCACCATGGCCCGGATCCCGACGAAGGCGACGATGGCATATGCAAGGAGCAGGGTGTTGACGGTCGCGTAGGCCAGGTTGATCGCTCGGTCGTGGAGCCAGGCCTCGTAGCCGGTCGCGGCCGACAAGAGCAGCAAGGCGATGGGAAAGAAGACAAACTGCGCAGGGGTGACGGTGCGGTTCCGGACCTTCGGCGTCCGGGCGAAGGCGCTCTTGGAAGCCGTGAGCGCCTGGATCACCGACGCGAGCGTCCCTGCCAGGTTCACCGGCAGGAGGAGCAGGTTGAAACCGTAGACGCGTACGACGTCCATTCGCTTGTAGCCGCACGACCGAAGGTCCGAGGCCATGCACCAGAAGTACGGCAGGGCAATCACGCCGAGGAGGGGGCTGAGCAGGTTGGCCCCGAACGGGAACGCAAGCATGACGAGCAGGCTGACCGAGCTCCAGGTGATCGAGGCCATGTAATTCCAGCGCAAGAACGTCTCGCCAAAACGGGTGCGCTCGCCCCGGCTCTTGCGGGCGCGGCGCTGGCGACGCAGCTTGGGCAGTATCAGCAGGCCGCCGTTTGCCCAGCGGCGTCGCTGGATGCACAGGGCGCCGAAGTCCGGAGGCGTGGCGCTGTAACTGAGCCGCTCGGGGTAGTTGTGCAGCTTCCACCCGTGGGTCCCCAGGTCGATGGTCGACTCGGTGTCCTCGATCACGGTGCGGTCCCGGATGTAGGTCCGCACCTCCCAATCTCCCATGTGGGTCGTGACGGCGATGTCGTCAAGCGCCCGCTTGCGGATGACTGCGTTCGCACCGACCCAGAAGGTGGCGTCGTAGTACGTCAGTCCCTGGTGGACGATGTGCTGAAGGTCGGTGGTGGCGCCGGCGATCCGCTCGATCCGGGTGGCGGAACCGGTGAACGCGCTGTATGGCGTCTGGGCGATGGCGACGTCCTGATGCGCTTGCTGCTCCAAGAGGTGGACGAGGCGCAGGCAGTACTCCGGCAGCAGCATGCTGTCAGCGTCCAGCGTCAACACGTAGTCCGGGTCCGGCACCTCGAGGTCGCACGGCCCGAGCCCGGCGGGCACGAGAGCCCGCCCGGTGACCGTCTGGACCGCTCGGTACCGGCCGCCCATAAGACCGAGGTAACTGTTCAGATTGGTCGCCTTGTTCGGTTCGTGCGACAGCGAGACGTACTGCTTGCGCTCGAAGCTCGACAGCTCGGCCCGGAAGGTCCAGGCGAGGCGCCGGTACATCTGGCGTACCCGCCGCTGCGGGAGGGAGGCACCCTCGTCGGCTGCCTGTCGCAGCGCGCCTGCCACGTCCGCGAGGTCATGCTCGAGCCGTCGGGCGATCTCGGTTACGAAGAAGGCGTCGGAGTGGTCGGTGATCGGGTGGCGGTCGGCAAGGTCGCGCAACCACCTGGTCGCGAACTCGTACTCGCTCGCCAGGTCGTGGAGATCCTGGCCCTCCACGTACGCCTCGCTGCCAACGCCGGACTCGTACGCTGCCAATGCTGCTCCGAAGTGGGCGGCCGGTGCCGCCAGCAGCTCCTGGAGCTCTCGGGGGACCTCGCGCGCCGCTTCGAGCAGATCGGCGGCGTGAAGCGAGCGCGGCTTTGAAGGATCGTCGATGAGGAGGACGATCCGGGTGTCGGGGTACTCCTGGAGCGCCGCCGACAAGAGGGTGGTTCGGATCACCCGCGCGTCCTCCTGGTAGGCGGGCACCAGAACCGTGAGGGTGGGCGTCTCCCGCTCGAAGAACTCGTCCAGCTCGGCCCGACCGGCACGGTGGTGAAGGCGGACTCGGTAGAGAAAGCCGAGCCGGCTCAAGAGGTACGCCACCGTGGACGCCGTCAGCAACGAGACTATGAGAAGGTAGACGATCTCCTCCGCCCGGTTCGTGGCCGTCTGGTGACCGGACCCAAGCAAGACTCCGAACAGCCATTCACCGAGGTAGCCGACCCAGGCGACAACGGTGAGCACGATCCCGAGTCGAGCCCCGGCGATGCGGCGATCGCTGATGGGTGCCGGAACGGGCGGAAGCGCCGATGAGCGACGGTCGCGACCCCACTGTCGGCGCGCCGACGTAACGGATTGTTGGTCCGACATTGGTACCCTGGATTCCCCTGGTGCAACGCACCGTTTCCCGGGTCCGAGACTTTAGAGGACGCGGACTCGAGAATGCAACACGGCGGTCGCCGCATTCGCCATGTGAAGGCGATATCGGTTCTTTACGAGCTGACGTTGTTGCCTGCACGCCGGAGGGCGTCACACGGATCTCGATGGTGCGTAGTCACATCGACCGTTCACCATCCCGGCTACGGAACCTCCGGCGGCAGGAGTTTATACGTCCTCGATGCCGAAATTTGCGTCGCCCCCGTTGCCAACCGCCTCGCCCCCGCCGCTGGCGGCATCGCCTCCGTCACTTGACGTCCTTGCCCCAGGACCGTCCACGGGGCCGTGGGCGGCGACGTGCTCGTCCACCAGCCGGATCGCCGAGTCGACCGCGTCCTTGGGCCCGTCGGTCCGCTGCCAGGCGTAGTAGGCGGCGCCGAGGTCGCGCAGGAGCACGTCGGCCTGGCGCTTGGCCTGGACCTGGTCCAGTTTCGCCTGGCCCTGGCTGACGCCCTGCTGCGCCTTGACGAGCGCCTGTCCGGCCTGCTGCTTCACCTTGTCCATCAACCCCATGGGGGTCCCTCCTTCCAGCTCACACCCGACCCTCGAGCATGCCGCCGATCCCTCCCTTGCGCTGCTCGCCGGCCGGCTCCATGTAGTCCTGCAGCGAGTGGGCGAGCGCCTCGATCGTCACCGACTGCAGGTACACGATCCCGTCGCCCTCGAGGGTCACCAAGTTGACACCCTCTCCCCCGAAGATCCCCGTCATCGCCATCTGGCCCGGCGTGCCCCCGACGCGCTCGACGGCGAAGGTGAGGGAGTCCTGGAAGGCGACGACGCACCCGGTGTGGGCCTGGACCTTGCCGCCGAAGCGTGCCGGGTTGAGCTCGATGAAGTTGCCGGCCGCGGCCACGATCAAGGTGCCCGCACCCGTGAACTTCTCGAGGACGAACCCCATCCCCGACCGCATGCCCGTGCGCAACCCGGAGAAGGCGATGTCGAACTTGACCCCGGCTTCGGCGGCCACGAAGGCGTGCCGCTGCGTGAGCCACCCGCCGGCGCCGTCGAGCTCGAGCGCCCTGACCTCGCCCGGCATGACGCCCGCCAACGTGACGAGGCCGTTCCCCCCCACGGCCGTGAAGTACTGGAAGGCCAGGTGCTCGCCGGCGAGGACGCGCTTGCCGACGTCGACCGCCTTCTGGAGAAACCCCGACTTGGCCGCCGGAGCCCCGGCCTGGTTGCCCACCGGCGTGGTGAGCCGGGTCTCGAGCTGCACGTTGGTGGTCTTCCACACGAACTTGCCGGGCTCGGCAAAGATCGTTTGCCCCTCCTCCACCTGACAGACCACCTGCTGCAGTGCATTGCCGACGATCTTGTGGGTGAGCATCCCGACCGTCCTCTCGCCGTCCGTGGTCGGCCCACCTCCGCCGGGCACCGGCACCACACGGTTCCGGCGCCCGCGGCACCCGCCCCCGACCGAGAGCTGGGAACCGCTCAACGACGGTAGCACCGCGTCCCGCCGGTGCGCCTCGGGCACAGCAGACCGGGGCGCGAAACCTTTCCCGCCCGGAACGGCCGCTCAACCCACCGTCACGCCGCCGCCCGCTCCTCGCCGGAGTCCTCGCCCCGGATCTCGGCCTCGATCTCTTCCAGCGAGCGGTTCTTCGTCTCGGGCACCCGGACGAAGAAGAAGGCGAGGGCGCCTACCCCGAAGACGGCGTACATCCAGAAGGTCCCGTCGCGCCCGATCCCCTTCGTCATCTCGAGGAAGAAGTACGAGATGAAGAAGTTGAAGGTCCAGTTGAACATCGTGGCCACCGCCATCGCCTTCCCCCGGATGCGAAGCGGGAAGATCTCCGAGATCATGAGCCAGAACACCGGGCCGAGGCTGATCTCGAACGCCGCCAGGTAGAACATCACCGACGCCACGCCCCACCCCGGGTTGGCGTGCTGGAACGCCGAGCCCTGCATGAAGAAGAACCCGAGGGAGAGGAGCCCGAGCACCTGGCCGGCGGTCCCGACCAGCAGGAGGGGGCGCCTACCGACCTTGTCCATGAGCACGACGGCAATGACGGCGAACGCCCAGTTGATGATGCCGAGGTAGACCGTCACCCCGACGGACGCGCCGACCTTGTAGCCCATGAAGCCGACGATCGTCGTGCCGAAGTAGATGACCGTGTTGATGCCGAGGATCTGCTGGAAGACCGCGAGGGAGATGCGCACGATGAGCAGCGGGCGGATCCTCGGGGACCACAGTCTGCGCAGCCGTGCCGCATGCTGCGACTGCGCGACGTCCTTGATCTCGTCGAGCTCGTTGTCGACTGTCTCCGGGCTGTGGGTGCGCCGCAGCACGCCCCTGGCCTGGTCCTCCCTTCCCTTCTGGACGAGCCACCGCGGCGTGTGCGGCACCACCACCATCCCGATGGCGAGGGCGATGCCGGGCACGGCACCGAAGCCGAGCATCCAGCGCCAGTTTGTGGTGAAGCCCTTCAGGGCGAACCCGGCGATGTAGGCGACGAGGATGCCCAGGGTGATCATCACCTGGTTGAAGGTCGTGAGGCCGCCACGGAGCGACTTGGGCGCCTGCTCGGAGATGTACATGGGCGCGACGAACGAGGCCGTGCCCACTGCGAAGCCGAGCACGTACCGGGCCGTGCAGAGGGTGATGAGGGTCGGTGCGAACGCCGAGCCCAATGCGGCGACGGCGTAGATGCAGCCGCCGACGAACTTCGTCCACTTGCGGCTGAAGGCGTCCGCCGTCCAGCCGGCGAGCGCCGCCCCGGAGATCGCCCCGAGCAGCAGCGCCCCGACGGTCCAGGACTCGCCCAGTGTGCCGAAGTGGAGCGACTTGGCGGCGTAGACGTTGGCCACGCTGATGATGCCGGTGTCGTAGCCGAACAGGAAGCCGCCGATTGCGGCGATGATCGCGATCCGGCCGACGAACCGGTTCTCCTTGGCGAAGAGCGCCCGGATCGCCGAGAGGCCCGACGACGACGGCGAGGAGGCGGGCACGGTCAGACCAGCGCTCTCCGCGTCCGCCGCGCGTGCTCGCCGTGCCGCATCACCGCGGTCGATACCCCCTTCGGCGGCTGCGATAATCGCCGACGGGCTGCACCGGCCCGCTGCACCGGCACGCTGGCGTTCCTGCACCGTGGGGCGGGTGGCCACCCCGGGCCCGCAGACCCCGATGGCGACCCCTCCTGGCGGCGCCGTCCCCGCACCGGCACACGCATGCGTGATTGCGCAAGTACGCAAGCTAGGATGTCGGCCATGAGACGAGCACCGACCCTCACGAGGGACCTGCCGGCCCGGGACGAGGCGGCGTTCCGCCTGCACGCCGATCTGTGCAAGGTCCTGACCGACCCCAAGCGGTTGCAGCTCATCGACGCCCTGCGAGACGAGGAGCGGTGCGTGGGCGAGCTGGCGGACGAGCTCGGCATGGCCCTCCCCAACGCCAGCCAGCACCTCTCGGTGCTGCGCGCCGCCGGCCTGGTCGCCTCCCGGCGTGCCGGCACGACCGTGTACTACCGCCTGGTCGAGCCGCGCATCGCCGAGGCGTGCGACGTCGTCCACCGCATCGTCGCCGACCGCCTCGGCCACGGGCCCTTCGAGGACGGAGCGCAGCGATGAGCACCACGACCACCCGGCCACGTCACCGGGTCCTCGTCTTCACCACGCCGACCTGCCCGTGGTGCCAGCGGGCCAAGGCCTACCTGCGCAGCCGGGGCGTCGCCTTCAGGGAGATCGACGTGACCCGTGACCCGAGGGCGGCCGACGACCTGGTCCGGCGCACCGGGCGGATGGGTGTACCGGTGATCGAGATCGACGGCCGCCCCGTGGTCGGCTTCGACCAGACCCAGATCGACCGCCTGCTCGGACTGAAGAAGGGGTCGTGACGAGCACGCCGTCCGCGAACGGCGGGAAGCAGCGAGAAGGAGGAGGAGACATGTCCGAGAACATCCAACCGCTCGGCGCCCGGGTGCTGGTCCGCGTGGCCGAGGAGGAGAGCGTCACGCCGAGCGGGTTGGTCATCCCCGACACGGCCAAGGAGAAGCCGCAGCGTGGCGTCGTGGTCGCCGTCGGCGACGACGAGGACCTGATCAAGGTCCAGCCGGGAGACGTCGTGCTCTACCCCCGGTACTCGGGGACCGAGCTGACGATCGACGGCCACGACCACCTGGTGCTCGAGGCGACCGACCTCGTCGCCGTCGTTCGCGACGCTCCCGCCGCCTGAAGAAGCGAGGTGCTGTGATGACGTACGTCCTGCCGGAACTGCGCTACGACTACGGGGCGCTCGAGCCCCACTACCGTGCCGAGAGCCTCGAGCTGCACCACCGGGGGCACCACGCCGCCTACGTGCGCGGTGCCAACCAGGCACTCGAGCAACTGGCCGAGGCCCGGGCGAGGAGCGACGGCGCGGCGATCACGGGGCTGGAGAAGTCACTGGCCTTCAACGTGTCCGGTCACGTGCTGCACTCGATCTTCTGGACCGTCCTGTCGCCGCACGGTGGCGGGCGTCCCGACGGCGAGCTGCTGGCGGCGATCGAGGACTCGTTCGGCTCCTTCGACGCCTTCCAGACGCAGCTCGCCCAGGCGTCGATCTCGGTCCAGGGGTCGGGGTGGGGTGCCCTCGTCTACGAGCCCGTCGGCCGGCGCCTGCTGGTCGAGCAGGTCTACGACCACCAGGGCAACCTCGTCCATGGCGCCACGCCGCTGCTCGTCGTCGACGTCTGGGAGCACGCCTACTACCTGCAGTACAAGTCCGCCCGGGCGGACTACGTGGACGCCCTCTGGAACGTGATCGACTGGTCCCACGTCGCCTCGCGGCTGGCGGTCGCAGAAGGGACCGCCGTCGAGCTGGCCTCCCACGCCGCCCTATGACGCGGCGACCGTGACGTCGACGTCGATGCCGTCGCGCACCGCCTCGGTCACCACGCAGTAGTCCTCGAAGAGCTCGAAACACCGCTGCCCCCGACCTTCGGAGCCGGGCGCCATCCGGGGGTGGAGCTCGATCCGGATGGTCTTCACGCGCAGCCGGCCGCGGTCGTTCCGCGCCAACGACACCTCTGCGTCCGCGCCCATTCCCTCAACGTCCGCATGGGCCTTGCGGAGGCAGAAGAGAAGGCTGGCGCTCAGGCAGTGGGCGACCGCCGCCCCGAGCACCGACGAGGCGTTCGGTCCGGCTCCCTCCCCCAGCGGAGGTGGCTCGTCCATGACCAGCTCGTGCCGCCCATCGTCGAAGACGACCCGGGCGCGGTAGCCGTCTTCGATCTCGAGGTGCACACGGTTCTTGCCGTCCGAACCCTCGCTCATCGAGCCTCCTTCCCGTCCAGGGGACCCGTGCGCTCCCGGCGTGCCGTGCATCGCACGTGGCTGGCTCGTAGGTCCCGTGCCACAGAGCGTACGGGCTGGGCGACACGAGGGTCGGGTGCTGGGGCGGCAAGCCCCCCTCCCCCCCTCGGGTCGATCCGGGCAGGCTCTCGGGCAGGCTCTCGGGCAGGCTTCAGGCCGCCGATGCGGCGATGGCACCCTTCTTCTCCGAGGACGTCACCTCGATGTGCCGGGCTTTCGCCGCCTCGGCGACCGGGATCGTCAGACGCAGCACGCCGTCCTCGTAGGAGGCGGAGATCTTCTCGGTGTCGAGGCTCTCGCCAAGGAAGAGCTGCCGGCTGAACGTCCCCGTCGGCCGCTCGCAGACGACGGTCTCGGCGCCGTCGCCCTTCCAGTGTCGCTCTGCCTTCAGGCTGAGGACGTTCTTCTCCACCGTCAGCTCGATCGACTCGGGCTTCACCCCCGGCAGGTCGACGTCCACGTGGAAGATGTCACCCGTCCGGTAGGCGTCGAGCGGCATGGACCGAACACGGGCGCCGTCACCGAGCCGGGCGGTGATCTCCTCGAGGTCGTGGAACGGGTCGAATCGCATCAACATGACAGCCTCCTGTCGCTCGTCTTCCACCCTTCGCCGGTGCCCTGGCACCCACCAGGGCCGAACGGCCCTACCGGTGGGCGCCGGCGCGTGGTTCCTTGAGCACAGGAGGTGGTCCCCGTGGCTGGTCGGATTCTCGTCGGGGTCGACGGCTCGGAAGGGTCGCGCCGCGCCCTGGAATGGGCCTTCTCCGAGGCGGAGATCCGCACGTCGGTCGTCGAGGCGGTGACGGCGTGGCGGAGCGCCTACGACACCCCCCGGGACTTCGACTTCTCCTCCCGCGTCGACGAGGCGGGCCTCGCCGAGCACGCCCGGCGGCGGCTCGGCGACGCGCTCGGTGCCTCCACCGGCGAGCACCCCGCCGTCGAGGTCGAACGGACCGTCCTGGAGGGCGACCCCGCCGAGGTCCTGTGCCGCCGCGCCGGGGAGGCCGACCTCCTGGTGGTGGGGTCGAGGGGCCATGGCACCTTCGTCGGCCTGCTGCTCGGATCGGTCAGCTCCAAGTGCGCCCACCACAGCCCCGTCCCGGTGGCGATCGTGCCCGCACCACGCCGAGGCGAAGAGGACCGGACCTTCCGGAGCTCCGACCGGATCCTGGCCGGCGTCGACGGGTCGCCCGGCTCGCGTCGAGCGCTGCGATGGGCGGTCGACGAAGCCCGGGCCCGGCGGGCGTCGGTCGTGGCGCTCATGGTCTGGCGACCCATCGAGGTCGACGCGGTGCCCACGGACGTCGCGGTCTCGGAGCCGACAGCCTTCCCCACACTCGCCCGCTACGACCGCGCCGCCGCCGAGGACGCGAGCGAGCGGCTCCGGCACCTGGTCTCGGAGGTGCTCGGGGCCTCCGAAGGTGACGTCGGGGTGGAGCCGGTCACCGTCGAGGGCGACCCCGCCGAGACGTTGTGCCAGTACGCGGGGGAGGCGGACCTCCTCGTCGTGGGATCGCGCGGCCTCGGCCCCTTCGCCGAGCTCACGCTCGGCTCGGTCAGCGCCAAGTGCGCCCATCACAGCCCTCGACCGGTGGTCATCGTCCCGACAGGCCGCGACCGCCGCCGAACCGGCGCTGGAGGCGTGGCGGCGGTGCCGGCGGTGCCGGCCTGACGTGCGGGCGCGCACACGACCGGCGGGACGACGAGCGCCGCCCGGCGGGGGCACCGCGCCACCCGACCTGCCCCCGGCCGCCTCCGAGGGCCTCAGCCAGGCACAGGTCGCCGACCGCTTGGCCCGGTTCGGGCGCAACACGGTGGAAGCCGGCAAACGCTCCGTCCCGCGGGAGCTGGCGCGCAAGCTGACGGGGCCGGTGCCCCTCCTGCTCGAGGCGGCCGTGGTCCTGGAGCTGGCGGCGGGCAGGGTGACCGAGGCCGTCATCGTGGGCGTCCTGGTGGTCTTCAACGGGGCCGTGAGCTACCTCCAAGAGGGGCGAGCCCGTCAGGCCCTCTCGCTCCTCCGCCGCCGCCTCGCCGTGCAGGCGAGGGTGCGGCGCGACGGGCGCTGGCAACTCGTCGACGCAGACGGGCTCGTCCCAGGCGACGTCGTCCACGTGCGGATGGGCGACATCGTCCCCGCCGACCTCGCCGCACTCGGCGGTGATGCGGCGGTCGACCAGTCCGTGCTGACCGGCGAGTCCGCCGAAGTCAGGGTGGGCCGCGGCGGGCCCCTGTACGCGGGGTCGATCGTTCGCCGCGGCGAGGCGACCGGCGAGGTGACCGCGACCGGGGCCCGCACCTACTTCGGGCGCACCGCCGAGCTCGTGCGGACGGCCAAGACGGCCAGCCACCTCGAGGAGACCATCTTCCGAGTCGTGTGGGCGTTGCTCGCGCTGGACGGTGCCCTCGTCGTCGCCATCTTGGCCTACGGGCTGGTCGTCCACATGGCCGCGGCCGACCTGTTGCCGTTCGTGCTCATCCTGGTCATCGCCACCGTCCCGGTCGCGCTCCCGGCAACGTTCACCCTCGCCACCTCACTGGGAGCGCTCGAGCTGGCGAGGGCCGGTGTCCTGGTCACCCACTTGTCGGCGATCGAAGAGGCCGCGGCCATGGACCTGCTGTGCACGGACAAGACCGGCACCATCACCCAGAACCGGCTGTCGGTCACGGCCGTGCTCCCCTACGGGGGACGCAGCGAGGCCGACGTGCTCGCGCTCGCGGCGGCGGCGTCCGACGAGGCGACCCAGGACCCGATCGACCTCGCCGTCATCGCGGCAGCAACGGCGCGAGGCGCCGTGGTGCCCGGCGAGCGGGTGGCGTTCGTCCCGTTCGATCCCGAGGCCAAGCGCTCCGAAGCCCGCCTCCAGTCCGACGGCGCCCAGCTCCGGGTGCTGAAGGGCGCCCCGTCGGTCGTGCTCGCCATGGCCGGGGACCCGCCGAGCGCACGATCCGACGTGGAGACGCTCGCCTCGGGCGGCGCCCGGGTGCTCGCCGTCGCCGCCGGCCCGGACACCCCGGACGCCGGCCCCGAAATCCCGGACGCTGCCGGCCTGGTCGGCCTGGGCGACCCGCTCCGGCAGGACTCGGTGTCGCTCGTGGAGCACCTCCACAGCCTCGGGGTCCGGGTCGTCATGGTGAGCGGCGACGCCGCCCCGACGGCGCTCGCCGTCGCCCGCCACGTGGGCATCGGGGAGCGGCTCGCCTCCCCCGATGCGGTGCGTGCCCACGGCGCCGCGCTCGACTACGACGTGGTGGCGGGCGTCCTCCCCGAGGACAAGCTGTCCCTCGTCGAACGGGCGCAGCGGGACCGGCACGTGGTCGGCATGACCGGCGACGGCGTCAACGACGCGCCCGCCCTCAAGCGGGCCGAGGTCGGCATCGCGGTGTCGA
>JAJYVT010000018.1 GCA_021791845.1 Actinomycetes bacterium
GCGAGCGCCCCGCCGGGCGCCAGCAGATGGGCCGCCAGGTCGACGCCCGTGCTCGGATCGACCCAGTGCCAGGCGCTGAAGGCCACGATGAGGTCGACACCGTCGGTGGAGGGCCAGTCCTCGAACCGGCCGGCCACGAAGCGCGCCCGGTTGCCGAGCTTCTCCTGGGCGAGCGCCCGCATCGACGGCGACGGCTCGATGCCGATCACCTGCAGGCCGCGGTCCACGAGCGGCGCGGTGGCGATGCCGGTGCCGGCCCCGATCTCGACGGTCCGGGCTTCCGGCGGCACCTCGCCAAGCTCGATGATGTCGTCGATGAGCTCGTCGGGGTAGCGGGGCCGGTACCGGTCGTAGGCGACTGCCGACGCGTCGAACTCCTTCGACCGGCGGGAGGCCAACTTCCAGAGGTCGGACATGGCGACAGTGTTGCAGCACTCACGGGTCGTCGCCGCGGGCGAACTCAGGCGGGTCCGCACCCAGTTCGGTGGTGAAGCTCCAGCCTGGACGAAGGTCGGCGATCCGACCAGGAGGGCTGATGACCTCGACCGGCGCCCGGGCACCCCCGAGGACGACCCGGTAGGCGTCCACGTCGGGTCGACGCGGCGGCACCGGTGACGGGCGCCCGGCCCCGAGCAGCCACCGCGCCGTTTGGGCGAGGGACAGCTGGACGGCTCGGGGGCGGGCGCCGACTTGGACCGCGGCCAGGGCGAGCAGGGACGCTGCCGCGGCGAGGTAGCCGGTGGCGTGGTCGAGCACCTGCGCCGGCAAGGTGCCGGGGAGCCCGTCCCTCCCCTCGGCGAGGGCGATCCCCGTCGGGCACTGGACGAGGGAGTCGAACCCCCGCCAGGCGGCCCACGGCCCCGACGGCCCCCAGGCCGACAGGGTCACCACGTTGAGATGGGGGTGACGCTCCGCCAGTGCGTGCGCCTCGAGCCCGAACGTGGCCAGCGCTCCCGGTCGGTACCCGTGGACGAGCAGGTCGGCGTCTGCGAGCAGCTCGTCCAGGCGGGCCCGTGCCGCCGGCCGGGCGAGGTCGAGCTCGGCACTTCGCTTGCCGGAGAGCGTGTCCAACGCGTGGGCCGGCAGCTCGGGGAGCCGGGGGCTGTCGATGCGAAGGACCTCGGCCCCCCAGGCGGCGAGCGTCCTGGTGGCGATCGGACCGGCGAGCACCCTCGTCATGTCGATGACGCGGAGACCGACGGCGCCCCTTCCGGCGACGCTGGGGCGGCCCGTCCCCCCGGACGTCTCGTGCTGGAGCAGCGGCAGCGCGGCCACGGCTCGACCCTGCGGATGTTCGTGCCATTGCTGCTCGCTGCGCACCACGTAGCCCAACGCGCCCGCTGCCGCCAGGGAACGTTCGAGGTCCTCACCTCGCCACCGCAGCACCGCAGCTCGGATGCCCTGGTGGCTGTCATCGCTTTCGAGTACCCGCAACGCCCGCTCGCGGTGCCAGGGGTACTCGCCGTGCAGACGGATCCAGCTCCCGTCGGCCGTCCGCCAGAAGCGGGAGAAGGGGGAGAACCCCTCGGAGGGCACCAGGGCCCCGGTGCGGGCGTAGTGCTCGCTGCGGGCCGCGACCGCGACATGCTCACGGTCGACGACCACCCGGCTCGGTGCCACCCGCCGGCGGGTTGCGTCGAGCACCGAGGCGGCGAGCGTCGATGCCGCCACGGCGGCGCCCATGGCCCCCATGGCGGCGAGCGCCGACGGCAGCAAGCCGGTTCCGTCGCCGGTGAGCTGGACGAGATCGAGCAGGGCCGGGTCGCCGCCGAGGGCCGTCCACGCCTCCTGCAACAGGGCGTCCGTCCCGTCGTCGGCGACGACGGCCACCTCGTCTCCGGGAGCCACCGGGCGAGCTTAGGGCTGGGTGAGCGAAGGAGGTCCGTCTCCGACCGGAGGTCGCGACGGCAGGTGTCGGCGGTGGGCGGGTCGCCTCAGTCGAGGAGCCCTCGAATGTCGGCGGCCGTCAGGGCACCCGACTCGTACCCGCCGCCACCGATGACGCTCGAGAACAGGGCGGCCTTCTTCGCCTTGAGCGCCATGACCTTCTCTTCGATCGTGTCCTTCGCCACGAGCCGGTAGACGATCACGCTCTTGGTCTGCCCGATACGGTGCACCCGGTCGATCGCTTGCGCCTCGGTCGCCGGGTTCCACCACGGGTCGAGCAGGACGCAGTAGTCCGCTTCCGTCAGGTTCAACCCGAACCCACCGGCCTTCAGACTGATGAGGAACACGGGGGCCTGGCCGGTCCGGAACTCGGCGAGCACCGCTGTCCGTCGCCTGGTCCGTCCGTCGAGGTAGCAGTGGGCGATGCCGGCGGCCCTGATCCGGTCACGGGCCATGGTGAGAAACCGGGTGAACTGGCTGAACACGAGCACCCGGTGCCCGTCGGCGACCACCTCGTCCAGCATCTCCATCAAGGCGTCTAGCTTGGTGGAAGGCACCCGCTGGCGGGTCGGGTCGACGAGCTCGGCGCTGAGGGACGCCTGACGGAGGACCGTGAGCGACCTCAAGATCTCGAAGCGGTTCCGCTGCATGTCGTCGAGCAGGCCGAGCACCTTCTGGCGCTCGCGTTGGAGGTACGTCTGGTAGAGCTTGCGGTGCCGGGGGCTCAGCTCGAGCTCCACCACCTGCTCCTGTTTCTCAGGAAGGTCCTGGGCCACCTGCTCCTTCGACCGGCGGAGCAGGAGCGGTTGCATCCGGCGCCGGAGCAGGGCCAGCCGGTCTTCGTCGGCGTGCCGCTCGATCGGTTGCCGGTAGAACTCGCTGAACCACTCGGGTCGGCCCAGCAGACCGGGTGACGTGATGGAGAGCAGCGCCCACAGCTCCATGAGGTGGTTCTCCATGGGCGTGCCCGTCATGGCCAGCTTGAAGGGGGCGGGAAGCGTCTTCGCCCGCTGGTAGGCGTGGGAGTGCATGTTCTTGGCGAACTGCGCCTCGTCCAGGACGAGGCCGGCCCAGTCCAGCTTGGCGTAGTCGTCGTACTCCAGGCGGAAGAGGGCGTAGGAGGTCACGAGGACGTCTGCGTCGGCCGCGACCTCGAACAGCGACCGTCCCCGCCGAGCCGAGGTGGCGGTCACCGTCTCGACGCGCAGCGACGGCGCGAACTTCTCGCACTCGTTGGCCCAGGTCCCGACCACGCTGGTCGGCGCCACCACGAGGAACGGTGCGTCGCTCCGCCGCCGCTCGCGGACGTGGCAGACGAGGGCGAGCACTTGCAGGGTCTTACCGAGCCCCATGTCGTCGGCGAGGATCCCTCCGAGACCGAGCTCGTAGAGGTACACGAGCCAGTCGAACCCGACCTTCTGGTAGGGGCGCAACGAGGCGTTCAGGCCGACCGGAACCGGGTGCTCGACGCGGTCGGACGCTGTGGCGAGCGCTCGCACGGAACGCTCCCACGAGGCCGCCTGCGCGGTCACCACCCCGAGGCGCTCGAAGTCCTGCCAGAGGCTGGCGTGGTACCGGGTCACGCGGATGCGGTCGTCGTCTCCTGCATGGAGCGACCTCGCTTCGCTGATGAGCTGAGCCAGCTCCCGAAGGGCCTCGTCCTCGAGAGAGAAGTACGTGCCCGACGGCAGGAGCATGTGCGACTGCCCCGTCGCGAGCGCCGTGAAGAGCTCGACGAACGGGACCTCCTCGCCGCCGACTCGTACGTCGACGGCGAGGTCGAACCAATCGTGCTCGTGCGTCGTCGTGCCGCGAAGGGTGACCGTCGGCGCCTCTCGCGCCTCCCGGTAGTCGGGGTGCTCCCCTGTGTGCTCGACGACGAGACCGGGCACGGCTTCGAGGTCGGGCAGCACGTCGGTGAGGAAGCGCACGGTGTCCATCCCCTGCATCGACGCTTGGTGCTCCAGCCGGTCCCCGAACGGCACGAGGAGCCGGCCAGTCGAATGTCGGAGGGCTACGCGCTGGGCGGCGTCGATCGCCTGCGCGACGGGGGCGTCGTAGCGGGCGCGGCGCGGATCCTGGAGCTTCTCGAGCGACGGTGCCCCTGGGATGCCGGTCCACCAGGACAGCTCCAGCCGGTGGCCGTCGACATGTCGCAGGGTGAGGGTGAGGGCGTCGTCGGGGACCTCGGGGAGCTCGACGGTCCCGTCGGGGGACTGCACCCGAAGCTGGCGCCAGAGCCGGGGGTAGGCGACGTGAAAGAAGCGCGCTCGGTCTTCCCAAGGGACGACGACCTGCTCGCCGCCCAGGAGGGCGTGCCACGGCGCTGTGCGGAGCTGGGGAAGCCGAGCGAACGAGAGCGGGGGAGGCTGGTTGGCCGAGACCGCCGTCGCCGGGTCCCACCAGGCGATCCCGTGCGCCGGTGTGCCGATCAGTTGCCACCTCGCCGTCGCGAGGGGGACGTCGCCCCCGTGCACCTCGAGGCGGGGCGAGAGGACGATGGCTGCGCGTTCTTCGCCCGGGGCAGCGGTTGCGTCGAGGACGAGCTCCGCGTCGGACCGGTGGACGGTGACCCGAGCTGCCGGACGTCCCGTGCCGACGAGCGGGATCCCGGCGTCTTCGGCCTCGGCCAGCAGGTCCCAGACCCGCCGGCTGCCGATGGTGTCGAGCCAGATCTCGTCGGTGGAGCCAGCGTGGATGGAGTACCGGTCCTGGGACGCGCCGGACACGCCGGACGCGCCGATCGCCCGCAGCTCCTCGAGCACGCGGACCTGGGTGCCCGACGCACGCAGCCGGCCCCACCCCGACGCCAGGTAGTCGACTGTCCGCCACGACACGCCGGAGCGCACCCAGTGCCCGGAGGTCCCCGGCGCCACGGGGCGGAGCCGGATCTGGGGCGCCTGATCGGGAGCGGCGGGACGGCCCGGTGCCGACGCGCTCCGAGCCCGGTTTGCACGCTCCACCACCTCGAACTGCAGTCCGATCGTCGCCGCACGGTCCTGGTCGAGCGCCACGGCGCTGCCGCCGGATCCGAGCATGGCGCCGAGAAGGCCGTCCCACGTGGCGCCGATCGGGACAGCGCGCCCGTGGCCCCGCGGCGCAGCTCGGTCCGGGTCGGTTCGCCCGCGAGACGTGGTGACGGCGGGCGACGTCTTTCGATCCCTTCCGGTCTGGAGGGTCGAGAGGAGCAGCGCGGCTGCGTGCTTGCAGTCGTAGGAGACCGGGCAGCTGCACTCGGCGTCCACCCATGCCAGACGGCCGGTCCGCGAGCGCTCGAGGTCCACGACGACCTCGTAGGGCAATGTGCCGCTCCCCATGACCGACCCGGTGACGCGGTCACCGTCGGCGTCCCAGTCGGCGCAGAGCACGGCGCCGCTCGAGACGTACGCCCGCGCCCTGGCGAGCGTCTGCCGATCGAAGCAGCGGTCGATCACCTTGCGGTCTGACTCACGGATCATGGTCTGTCGGCCTCTCCACCAGCTCGGTCCTTCGCCCGGCGACCGTACCGGCCGGATGCGACAGCGGGATGGACCGGCCCTGAGCAGGAAGGACGGGCCCAGCAACCGTGACCGGGGCCAGCGCCGTCACCGCCGAGCGCGACCGTGGACCGAGGCTGCCGTGCAGCCGCCCACCCGCCCCCCGCCTCAGCGTGCTGCTCGACGAGGTGGGCCTGAAGGCGCCGAGCCAGTGGCAGGTTGGTGGTGTCGGAGGGCCGAGGTCTGCTCGACGCCCACGCCGGTGCTCCGGATCGAGCTGGCGCTGGCCGGATGACCAACCCGGCGAACGGCGCTACGCCTGGCGCCCGAGCCAGCGGACCGTTACCCCGAGCTCCTCGGCCACTCGAAACTCCGGGTCGCCGGTGAGCACCGGGCAATCGAGGACCGATGCGGCTCCGGCGGCGAACGCGTCGGCATAGCTGAGACCTCCTCGCGCCTTGATGGCCGCTGCCCGGCGCACGAGGGTCTCGTCGACGTCGATCCATCGAACCGGCACCCCACCGGGCCGGCTCTCTGCCCGAAGGTTCGCCCACACCTCGTCGGCGGCTCCGGCGTCGGAGGCGCGCTCGAGAATGTACGCGACCTCTCCGAGGTTCACGAGCGTCATCCACGGCTCGCCGGTCTGCAGGATCTCCTCGACCTCGGCCCAACCTTGCTCCTCGCCGAGGAAGGCGAGGACTGCGTGGGCATCGAGGACGACTCGATCAGCCATCTCCGTGCTTGCGATCCCGCGCGCGCTCCTCCAGCAGCATTGCCGCCAGCTCGGCGCCCTTGAAGCGCCCACGCAGTTGTTCGACCGAGAGGAGGGGCTTCGGGATGAGATCGCCGTCGCGCTCCAGCCACACGACCTTGGTGCCCGGGGGGAACCCGTAGCGGTCGCGCAGTGGCTCGGGGATGGTGACCTGGCCCTTCGGATTGACCGTGGTGATCATCGGTATTACCTCCTCCGTCAATGTACTACTCATCGCCTCACGTGGTGATCGACACCGCCCGCGGCTTCGCGCAAGAGCCGGGACGCTCATCGACCTCCACCCAGCGGCCGGCGCCGTTCGGTACAGTCCTCGCCGGTGTTCGTCTCCGACCTTCGCCACTTCCTCGAGATGCCGGACGACGCCCCCGGACCCGCCCGCAAGATGGCCGAGCAGCTCGGGAACGTCGTGCGGGCAGCCACCGCCGCCGAGGCCGGTACGGCCTGGGTGAGCGCCTTGCCGTGCCGCCGGCGCCCGGGACGGAGATCCTGCCCGGGTCACATCGCCGTCTTCCGGCCCGACCTCCCGGCCCGGATCGAGTGGCGCTGCGACTCGTGTGGGGACGAGGGCGTGATCAGCGGCTGGGAGGGCACCTACTTCGACCTGCGAGCGCCGAAGCGCCGTCGATCCACCGGCACGGTCGCCGACATCGTGGTCCCGGACGAGGTCGCCACGGCCCTGCGGGACCTGCAGCTACTCGATGCCGACTGCGAGCGCCTCGTGTACCGGGCCCGAGCCGTCGACGACGGGGTCGTCCTCAGGGCCGACGGAGACGAGCTCGACGAGCTGCTCGGGTTCGTGGCCGCGGAGGCCAACCACGAGCCCAACCGCCGGCGCCAGCAGCGTCTCGACCGGGCCTTTGCCGTGCTGAGTGACGCCCTCCAGACGATGGGGTCTTGATCGCCGACGCCGCCTTTGACCCCGGACCACCGGGGAGCGGATCGCCTGCGGGTAACCGTGGCGGGAGCACCGAGCCTGAACGTGCGGTACTCCGAGGTCGGGCTCAGGGAGTCGCAGACTCTTGGTGTCGGAGGGGGGACTTGAACCCCCACGCCCTTGCGGGCACCAGCCCCTCAAGCTGGCGCGTCTGCCTATTCCGCCACTCCGACGTGACGTGCGATCCTAGCGCGGACCCCGACGGTGTCCGAAGCCGGCACCGACCCTATCCGGGACCGGCCGCCGGCCTGGCCATCCCAGCCGTGGCCCGGTGGGTCAGGGATTGGCCGTGTCGGGGCTGGTGGGCGGAACCCGCATGCTCCAGCCTTCCGGCGACCAGAGGAGCGACGGCCCGTTGGAGTTGGCGGCGATGCCGTAGGTCAGACCCGAGGTGGCGAGGACGCTCGGCTCGGCGAAGAGGGGCAGCCCCACCATGTCCTGCCACAAGGTGGTGTCGACCGCTGTGTAGATGGGTGCCGCGTCCACGGGGTTGAGCTCGTGCGACGCCTTGACGAGCTCGCTGTTGACGGCGGGGTCGTTCAGGTTCGACCAGTCCTGGGAGCCCGCCGTCCCGGGGGTGCCCAGAAGGGGGGTGTACCACGCGATGGCCTGGCTCGGGTACGGGCTGGCGTGCATGGGCAGGAGGGCCATGTCGACGGTGCCGCCGCTCAGGTCCTGGCCGGCGGCCTGCGCAGAGGCGGCGTCCACCTGGGTCACGCCGATGCCGGCCGCCCCCAGCTGCTTCGCGATCAGCGCCGCCGACAGCGTGGCCCACCGGTCCCCGACGTCCACGGCCATCCTGAGGTCGAACGGCTTGCCCGTCGGGTCCTGCCACGTGCCGTTCGCCGTCTTCACGTAGCCGAGCCCCGAGAGCAGCCGGCCGGTGGCGGAGAGGTCGGCGGTCGAGGGGAACGCTGTGGCCACCCCGGTCTTGGTCGTGGTGGTGGACGAGTACCCGGGCTGCCCGGAGACCTGCAAGGGCGGTGGCTTGGGCCCGGGGTACCCGTTCTGCGTCTGGGCGTAGAGGAAGCTGGCCGCCGGCACGATCGAGGAGTCGGCCCAGCCGACCACGGAGTTCACGAGGGACTGCCGGTCCACGGCGTGGGCCACGGCCTCACGGACGTCGACTGCCGCGGTGGCCGCCGACGTGGTCGAGAACTGGAGCTCGAGGAATGTGGTGGAGATCTGGCTCTGGGTCGCCACGGAGGGGTCGGACGTGACCGCCTCCAGGTACGGCTGGTCGTAGCCGGTCGGGAGGGCGACGTCGACCGTGCCCCTGGCGAGCCACCCCGCCAGCTGGTGGGCGCTCGAGGCGATCTTGACCACGATGCGCGCCAGGTTGGGCACCTGTGCCCACCAGCGCGGGTTGCGGTCGAGGACGACCTCCTGCGGGCTCACCTTGGCGATCTGGAACGGCCCGCCGGACAGGTCGATCGCCGGGCTCAGGCTGGTGCACGACGGGTTCCAGCCCACCTTCTCCACCACGTGGGCGGGAAGGAGGTCGTTGAAGAGCGACTGCCAGTCGGCATAGGGGGTCCGGAAGACGACGGTGACGGTCCGGCCGTGGTTGCTGGCTCGCATCGACTTGATCTGGCGGTACCCGAGGGCCGGCCCTGTGGTCCCTGTCGCCCCCGGCAACGTTGTGGCCGTGGCACCAGGTGTCGTCGGTGTCCCGGAGAAGAACGGCGGGCCGCCGGCGGCCACCCCCACCGGTCCCTGCGTGCCCCGCTCCTGCTTCCAGGTGTACATGAAGTCGGCGGCGGTGATGGGGCGGCCGTCGGACCACACCGCCTTGGGGTTGATCGTGTAGACGACCGTCTCGGGGTTGGTGCTCTGCAGCTCGGCCTGGGTGATGAGGGCCGAGTCGTAGCCCGACTGGCCGTTGGTGTTGACGAGGAAGGCGCTCGGCAGGACGGGCTCCAGCAGCAACCGGCTGGCCCAGGTGTCGCCGGACGCGGTGTTGGGGTTGCAGCCGGTGGGCGCCTGGTCGATGCCGACCGTCATCGTGCCGTTCAGGCCGGGCACCCACGGGTTGGTGGTGGTGGTCGTGGTGGTGGCCCCCGCCGGGGCGCCGACGCTGGTGGCGATCACGCCGGCCAGGACGGCTCCGAGCAGCCGCCCCGATCGCCACGTGCGCCCCGGGCGATGGCCCGGGGCCGTCACTGCAGCCGGAGGTCCAGCGTGAGGGTGGTGAGGGCGAACACCACCGCCACCGTCACCGTGATGCGGTCGAGGTTGCGCTCGACGACCGTGGACCCCGAGGCGGCGGCGCCGACGCTGCCGCCGAACATGTCCGACAGCCCGCCACCCTTGCCGCTGTGCATGAGGATGAGGAAGATCAGGCCGACGGCCGCCAGGATCTCGACAACGATGTACACCCAGGTGAGCACCGGGACCGCTCCTTGTTGGTGACCGCCTCCGCGGGCCGGGTCGGGCAATGGCCCAAGAACGGTACCAGCCCCGGCGGACGGTGCGGGATCGTGGCCCCGGCCGGCGTCAGCGCCCGGGTTGGCTGGCCCGCACGATCTCCACGAAGGTTGCGGCGTCCAGGCTGGCCCCGCCCACGAGCAGGCCGTCCACGTCGGGCTCGGCCATGAAGTCGGCGGCGTTCTCGGCGTTGACCGACCCCCCGTACTGCACCCGCACCCGCTCCGCCGCCTCGGCCCCGCAGAGCCGCTCCACCGTCTGGCGCACGAACAGGCAGGCGTCCTCGGCGTCGACGGCCGTCGCCGGCGTGCCGGTGCCGATGGCCCACACCGGCTCGTAGGCGATCACGAGCGAGGCCACCGCCCCCGGGTCCAAGGCGGTGAGGGCGGCCGTGAGCTGGAGGGTCAGGCGCTCCTCGGTCTGCCCGGCGGCCCGCTCCTCCCCGGTCTCGCCCACGCAGAGGATCGGGGTCATCTCGTGGCGGAGGACCGCCTGCACCGTGGCGGCCACCGCCTCGTCGCTCATGCCGAAGACGTGGCGGCGTTCGGAGTGGCCGGCGATCACGTAGCGGGTGCCCAGGCGCGCCAGCATCTGGGGGCTCACCTCGCCCGTGTAGGCGCCGCGGTCGTGGTCGTTGCAGTGCTGGGCGCCGAGGCCGATGGGCAGGTTGTCCGCCTCCACCAGCGTCTGGACGGTGCGCAGGTCCGTGAAGGGCGGGTGCACCGAGACGTCCACCCGGGCCACGTCCTCGGGCTTCAGGCGCAGGCCGAGGTCCCGCACGGTGTGGAGGGCCTCGATGTGGTCGTGGTGCATCTTCCAGTTCCCGCTCACGAGCGGGCGGCGGGGGGCGGTGGCCACGGCGGTCAGCGGGCGGCGGGGAATGCCTTCCCCGGCGCGTTGGAGGCGCCCCGCAGGGCGGCGAGGCCAGGAAGGTCGCCCTTCTCGAGCAGCTCGAGGGAGGCCCCGCCCCCCGTCGAGAGGAAGTCCACCCGGGCGGCGAGGCCCAGGTGGTCGAGGGCGCTGACGCTGTCGCCCCCGCCCACCACGGTGAAGCCGGACGCCCCCGCCACTGCCTCGGCCACCCGCCGCGTGCCCTCGGCGAAGCGGTCGTCCTCGACCACCCCGAGCGGCCCGTTCCACAGCACCGTGGCCGCCGTGGACACGGCGGCGGCGAAGGCAGCGGCGGTGTCCGGCCCGACGTCGTAGCCGCGCCAGCCGTCGTCGATGTCCTGGCCGACCAGGGCCGTCTCGCCCCGCGCCCCCTCCTGGGGCCCCGAGGTCACGAGGACCCCGTCGGGTGTGAGGGCCACCACGTCGGTCGGCAGCAGGATCCTCGCCTTCGACGCCAAGAGGGCCCGGGCCGCCTCCACGTGCGCCTCGTCCACGAGGGACCCCCCGACCGGGTGGCCGGCGGCCTTGAGGAAGGTGAAGGCCATGCCGCCGCCCACCGCCAGCACGTCCACCTTGGCGGCGAGGGACTCCAGCACCCCCAGTTTGTCGGCGATCTTGGCTCCGCCCACCACGGCCACGAACGGGCGGGCCGGCGCGTCGAGCAGGCACCCCAGGACCTCGACCTCCCGGGCCAGCTGGCGTCCGGCCGCGCTGGGCAGGAGCGCCGGCGGGCCCACGATCGAGGCGTGGGCCCGATGGCTCACGCCGAAGGCCTCGTTCACGTAGGCGTCCTGGCCGGCGACCAGCTCGGCGACGAGGGACGGGTCGTTCTCGGCCTCCGCCGGGGTGAACCGGAGGTTGTCGAGCAGCACCACTCCCGGGGCCAGCGCCGCCAGCCGCTCTCGCACCGGCGACATGTCGAACCGGGGGTCGGGCACGCCCTTGGGTCGGCCGAGGTGACTGGCGCAGGTGACCTCCGCTCCCTGGTCGGCGAGCCACCGCAAGGTGGGCAGGGCGGCGCGGATGCGGAAGTCGTCGGCCACCACGCGCCGACCGGCTCCGTCCTCGCTCAGCGGGGTGTTGAAGTCGACCCGGACGAGGACACGCGCCCCTTTCACGTCCGGCAGGTCCTCCAGCAGCGGGAGCCCCGTCATGAGCGACGGCCGGGCCGGGCGCCCGGTCACTTCGCCTCGTCGGCGGCGCCGACGATGGTCACCAGGTCCACCAGCCGGTTGGAGTAGCCCCACTCGTTGTCGTACCAGCCCTGGACCTTGACCAGGGTCCGCTCGTGGTCGACGGCTTGGACCATCGTGAGCCCGGAGTCGAAGGTGCACGACGCCGGGCTGCCCACGATGTCGGAGGAGACGAGCGGCGCCTCGCTGTAGACGAGGATGCCGGCGAGCGGCGGTGCGGCGGCGGCGTCGGCAAAGGCCCGGTTGACCGCCTCGACCGTGACGTCGCCCTGCACCACGGCCGTGAAGTCGGTGATCGAGCCGACCGGCACCGGGACCCGCAGCGCCTGACCGTCGAGCCGGCCCTGCATGGCCGAGAGCACGAGCCCCGTGGCCCGTGCGGCCCCGGTGGAGGCGGGCACGATGTTGACCGCCGCCGCCCGGGCCCGGCGCAGGTCGCGGTGGGCGAGGTCCAGGAGGTTCTGGTCGTTCGTGTAGGCGTGGACCGTCGTCATGAGGCCGCTCACGATGCCGAAGGCGTCGTCCAGGACCTTCACCATGGGGACGAAGCAGTTCGTGGTGCACGAGGCGTTGGAGACGACGCGGTGGCGGGCCGGGTCGAAGTCGCCGTCGTTCACGCCGACCACGATGGAGATGTCGGCGTCCCCCGAGGGCGCGCTGATCACCACCCGGTCGGCGCCACCGTCGAGGTGGACGGCGGCGGCGTCGCGCGAGGTGAACCGGCCGCTCGACTCCACCACGACCGAGACCCCGACGTCGCGCCACGGGATGCGGGCCGGCTCGCGCTCGGCGAAGACCCGCATCCGACGGCTCCCGACCACGAGCTCGTCCCCGGTGACCGCCACGTCGGCCGCCAGCCGGCCCTGGGTCGAGTCGTAGCGCAGGAGGTGGGCGTTCGTCTCCGGGTCGGTGATGTCGTTGAGGGCCACCACCTCGACGTCGGCGTCCCGGTCCACCACCGCCCGCAGGAAGTTGCGGCCGATGCGGCCGAACCCGTTGATCCCCACCCGTACCGTCATCGCCGATCGCTCCTCGCCTCGTCCTCAGCTCCTCGGGGTGCCGGGCGCCTCCGAGTCGTCCGCCACCGCGACCGATGCCGCCGGAGCGGCTGCCGCCGCCGCCGATGCCAGCAGATCCACCAGGGCGTCCGCCAGTCTGGCAGGGTCGTGGGCGAGCCCGGTGCGCCCGGCGAGGGGCCGCCCGACCACGGCCGCGTCGGGGCGGCCGAGGGCGAGCCCGGTGGCCGGGTCCCACAGGACCACGTCCACGGCGATGCCGTGCCGGGACAGGGCGTCCACGTGGTCGGCCACGCTGTAGCCGGCGGTCTCGGGGAGCTGGGGTCGCAGGTTGCACACGTAGACGCGCTGGCCGGGCGCGGCGGCGATGGCGGCGGCGATGCCGTCCACCGAGGCCGCGGCCAGCACGCTCGTGTAGAGGGACCCGGGACCGATCACGATCTGGTCGGCCCGCCCGATCGCCTCGACGGCGGCCGCCGGCGGCACCGCCCCCTCGGGAAGGAGCGAGACGCGCTCGATCTGCCCGGCGCGCGACACCGCCACCTGTCCGTTCACCTCTCCCTGGTGGCCGACGGCCCGCAGCACCACCTTCTCGGTGGTGGCAGGGAGGACCCGGCCGACGGCGCCGACCAGCGCCGCCGCCTCGTCGATGCCGGTCACGAGGTCGCCCGTGGCCTCCACCAGCCCGGCCAGGAGCACGTTACCGAGGGCATGCCCGGCGAGGTCGCCTTCGGCGAAACGGTGCTCCAGGGCGGAGCCGAGGACCGACCCCTCGCCGGCCAGCGCGCCCAGGCACTTGCGCAGGTCCCCCAGTCCGACCACGTGGAGCTGGTCGCGCAGCCGCCCCGTCGACCCGCCGTCGTCGGCCACCGAGACGACGGCGGTGACGTCGGCGGCGTAGCACCGGGCGGCGCGAAGGGTCACCGCCGTGCCGTGGCCGCCGCCCAGGGCGACCACGCGCCAGGGGTGGTCGCCGACCGTCACGAGCCGACGCGAGCGTCGTACTGGGTCATGATGGCGTCGATCTGGCTGGTCGCCGCGGCCAGCGCCTTGGCGGGCGACACCCCGCCTTGGAACATGGACTGCTCGGCGTTGAGCTCGGCCGTCCGCACCTGTGTGTAGGGGCCGATGACCGCCCCGTCGGCGGCGGGGGTGTTCTTCCCGGCGAGGAGCTGCTCATAGGCCACCTTGTACCCGGGGTTGGCGCTCCACAGCGCCTTGACGGCGGCCGTCTTCGTCGACGACGCCCGGATCGGGATGTAGCCGGTCCCCTTGGCCCAGGCGGCCTGGCTGGCGGTCGAGTCCAGGTAGCTCACGTAGTCCCACGCCGCCGCCTCGCTCAGGGGGGACTGGTGGTTCGAGATGTAGAGGGCCGAGCCGCCAACCTCGATGCCGCCGTGGACCGAGGTGCGGTAGACGGGGAAGGGCGCCACCCCCAGCTGGACGTTCGGGTACTTGCCGGTGGCCAGGACCGCCTCGACGGTGCCGAGCACCGCGGTGGTGTCGATCGTCATCCCGTACTTGCCGGCCCCGATGCCGAGCAGGTTGTCGTACTCGGCGGTCCCGGTGGCGGGGTTGGTGGTGGCGTCGCCGCTGGCGACCATCGTGGCCAGGTCGGTCCAGATCTTCTTTGCCACCGGCGTGTCGAAGACGGCCTTGGTGGCCCGGCCCTTGCGCCCGTTGTCGTGGTTGACGAACAGCTGGTTGGCCGACGCCAGCCACGTCTCGAGGTGCCAGGGGTCGAGCTTGAGACCCATGCCGCTGCCGTGGGCCTCGAGGGCGGCGGCGTCGGCCACCAGCTGCGACAGTGTCTTCGGCGGTGACGCGATGCCGGCCGCCGCGAGCGCCAGCTTGTTGTAGAGGAGCACCGGGCCCGAGACGGCGAAGGGCATCCCCACCTGGGTGCCGTTCACCTTGTAGGCGGCGAGCACCCGCGGGAGGAAGTCCGAGGTCTTGTAGTGGGCAGCCTTGATGCAGGCCCCGACCGGGAGGACCGAGCGCGAGTCGGCGACGCCCTGGAGGTCGATCGATGTGAGCTGGACCACGCTGGGCAGCTGGCCGTTGCTCAGGCCGGCCTGGTACTTGACCCAGGTTGTTGTGTAGCTCCGCTGCTGGACAAGGGTGACGTGGACCTTGTGCTGCTTGGCGTTGAAGGCGTTGGTGAGCGCGCTGAGCGTGGTGCCGTTGGCTGTGACCATCGACTCCCAGAAGCTGATGTGCACGACCCCCTTGTGGGCCGCCAGCGCCTTCAGGTCGCACGCCGCCGACCGGGCGGCGCCGTGCGCAGCCCGCGTCGCGCCGGCCCTCGCGGCCGCCGAAGCCACAGCGGGGGATGCAGCGGCGGGACCGCCCCCCGGGGCCAGCAGGCCGGCCACGGTGACGAGCGGGGCCGCGGTGGCCGCGGCGGCGAGGGCGAAGCGCCGAAGGGTGCGGCTCATGCAGCCAGCCTGCCACTTGGGCGGGTGCCGCGCCGGCTTCTGCGGGGAAACGGGGGGCGCCGGTCCGGCCCGGTCACTTCACCGCGCCGCCGGTGAGGCTGCGCACCAGCTGCTTCTGGAAGACGACGAGCAGGACGAGGAGCGGCACGACCGCGATCACCGTGCCGGCGAGCACCACGTCCACGTGGCTCAGCTGGGTGCCCTCGAGCAGCTTGAGCCCGATCTGCACGGTGCGGACGTTGGTGCCGCTGCCGGTCACGATGAGGGGCCAGAGGTACTGGTTCCATGCGGCAAGGAACGAGAACACGCCGAGGGCGGCCAACGACGGCCGCGCCAGCGGCACCGCCACGCGCACGAGGAACCGGAGGTGGCCGTAGCCGTCGAGCGCCGCGGCCTCGCGCAGGTCGCGGGGGATCTGGAGGAAGGCCTGGCGCAGCAGGAACGTCCCGAAGCCGGTGGCCAGGAACGGCACGGTGAGCCCGGCGAAGGTGTTGTACCACCCGAGGTCGCTGACGGTCGTGCTGTTGGTCACGATCGTCACCTCGAAGGGGATCATCAGCGTGGCCAGGAACACGACGAAGAGCGTCCGTCGCAAGGGGAAGCGCAGGAAGGCGAAGGCGTAGGCGGCGAGCGTGGAGGTGACCAGCTGCCCGGCCACGATGATCCCCGTCTGGATGGCCGAGTTGCGCAGGTACACGTCCAGGTGCCCCTGCGACCAGGCGGCGGCGTAGTCGTGCCACTGGGGGTGGACGGGGAACAGGGGCGGCGGGCGCTGGGCCAGGGCGCTCGCCGGCAGCAGGGAGTTCACCACCGTGAGGTAGAGCGGTCCCAGCACCACGACCGCTCCCAGGGTGAGCAGCGTGTAGCGCACCACCAGCCGCAGGCGCCGGGCGCGGCGGCCGGGAGGGGCGTCACTGGGCATAGTGCACCCGCCGTTCCACCAAGCGCAGCTGCAAGAGCGTCACGCCGAGGGTGAGGAGGAAGAGCACGATCGAGAGGACCGCCGCCTGCCCCGTTGTCCGGGCGATCTCGATGGTGTTCAAGATGTTGTAGACCAGCAGGTTCACGTGCTCGAAGGCGGCGTTGGTCGGGCCGATCAGGATGTCGACCTGGCCGAAGGTCTGGAAGGCGTAGATCGTCGCCACCACCGTGCCGAAGAAGATGGTGGGGGAGAGGAGCGGCACCGTCACCCGCCAGAAGACCGTCCGCTCCGAGGCGCCGTCGACCCGGGCCGCCTCCAGCACCTCCTCGGGGATGGAGGAGAGGCCGGCGGACATCACGATGAAGGAGAGCCCGAGGAACTGCCAGACGGCCATCACGGCGATGGCCGGGAGGGCCCAGGTCGTGTTCTGCAGGATCGGCGGCGACGGGTTGAGGCCGAGCCACGGCAGCAAGCCCACCACCGGGTCCATCAGCGTCCCGAACACGAGGGCGGAGACGGCGACCGACGTGACCACGGTGGAGGAGAAGATCACCCGGTAGACCGCCATCCCCCGGAGCCGGCGATGGGCGGCGACGGCGAGGAGGAGGCCGATGAGCAACCCGGCCGGGACCACCATGACGACGAACAGCACCGTTGCCACCAGGCTCTCGAGGAACGACGACGACGTGAGGACCTGGCCCACCTGGTGCAAGCCGACGTAGCGGCTGGGCAGGCCGGGGAAGGGCGGGGCCTGGAAGAGCGCCAGGCGGAAATTCTGGGCGAAGGGATAGAAGACGAAGACGGCGAAGACGCAGAGGGCCGGCAGCACGAGCAGGTAGCCGAGCGCCGCCTCGCGCACCCGGCGGCGGCGGCTCACGGCGTGGCTCCCTCACCGGGAACGGGCGCGTGCCCGACACCGGCGCCGCTCTCGACACGGGCGCCCGAGGCGTGGAAGACGTGGAGGCTTGCCGGCGCCACGGCGAGACGGACCGCCTCACCGTGGGCCGGGCGGGGCGCGGCGGCGTCCTGGCGCACGATCACGTTCGTCCCGTCGCCGAGGCGGCAGGCGACGTGGACCTCGGCACCCAGCAGCTCCACGATCACCACGGTGGCGTCCACCGTGCCGTGCGGGCCGATGCCGACGTGCTCGGGCCGCACGCCGAGGACCAGCGCGGCGCCGGCGCCCCCTGCCGCCGTTGCCGCGGTCTCGGGCACGGCCAGGGCGCTGCCGGCCACCTGCGCCTCCCACTTCCCGCCGGCCCCCTGTTCGAGGGTGGCCGGGAGGAGGTTCATGCCCGGGCTGCCGACGAAGCGCGCCACGAAGGTGTTGGCCGGGCGGTCGTAGAGCGCCTGGGGCCGGTCGACCTGCTGGAGGACCCCGTGGTCCATGACCGCGATCCGGTCGCCCATGGTCATGGCCTCCACCTGGTCGTGGGTGACGTAGAGGGTGGTCGTGCCCAGCTGTTGCTGGAGCGCCACGATGTCGGCGCGCGTCTGGGTGCGCAATGCGGCGTCGAGGTTCGACAACGGCTCGTCCATGAGGAACGCCTGCGGCTCCCGCACGATGGCCCGGGCCAGGGCCACCCGCTGGCGCTGGCCGCCCGACAGCTGGCGGGGCTTGCGGTCGAGCAGCTCGCTCAACCCGAGCGTGGAAGCCGCGTCGGCCACCCGGCGCCGGCGCTCGTCCCGGTCGAAGCCCCGTTGGCGCAGCGGGAACTCGATGTTCCGTCCCACGCTCAGGTGGGGGTAGAGGGCGTAGCTCTGGAAGACCATGGCCACGTCGCGGTCCTTCGCCTCCACGTGGTTGACGACCCGTCCGCCGATCTCGATGGCGCCGTCGTCGGGCTCCTCCAGCCCGGCCACCAGCCGCAGCGCCGTCGTCTTCCCGCATCCGGAGGGGCCGAGGAGGACGAGCAGCTCGCCGTCGCCCACCTCGAGGTCCAACCGGTCGAGCGCGACGGCTCCGCCGAACCGCTTGGTCGCCTCCCGGAAGGCCACTCCTGCCACGCTCGCACCTTCTCCGCTCTCTGCACGGGCCGGTCGGGTCGTCCGGACCCCGGGGCACCGTAGCCCCACCCGGCGCGCACGGGCCGGACCACCGCCGGTAGCGTGCAGACCCGTGCCCGACGATCGCGTGCAGCCTGGGCACGCCCCCGCCCCCGCCCCCACTGGTGCCCATCCCGGTGCCCACGGCGGCGCCGTCGGCGGGGGATCGCTCCCGTCGCCGGCCGGGGGCGGGACGTGGGTCATCGACCTCGACGGCGTGGTATGGCTGGCGGGCGAGCCGATCGACGGCGTCGGCCCGGCCGTGCAGCGGCTCCGGGACGCCGGCGCCAGGGTGCTCTTCGCCTCCAACAACTCCTCGCCCACGATCGGCGAGCTGCGCCGCCGGCTCCGCCGGGCCGGCATCGAGGCCTCCGAAGAGGAGGTGCTCACGTCCGCCCAGGCCGCGGCGTCGATGATCGAGCCCGGGCGGCGCGCGCTCGTCGTGGGTGACGATGGGGTGCTCGAAGCACTGGCGGCGCGCCGGGTCGAGGTGGTCACCGGGCCGCCGGCCGACGTCGTCGTGGTCGGGTGGACGCACGGGTTCGACTTCGGTCTTCTCACCCTGGCCGAGCAGACCGTGCGGGCCGGAGCCCGGCTCATCGGCACCAACGAGGACCCGACGCACCCGACGCCCGACGGCCTGCTCCCCGGAGCCGGTTCGCTCCTGGCCGCCGTGGCCACTGCGGCGGGGACCGACCCCGACGTGGCGGGGAAGCCGCACGAGCCGCTGGCCCGGCTGGTCGCCGACCGCACCGATCGGGTGGCGGTCGTTGTGGGGGACCGGCCGTCCACCGACGGCGCGTTGGCGCACCATCTTCGAGCACCCTTCGCGCTGGTGCTGTCGGGTGTGACGTCGCCGGAGGACCTGCCGGTCACGCCCGCGCCGGACGCGCTCGGTGCCGACCTTGCGGCCGTGGTGGACCTCGCGCTTCGGTGAGCGTCGCCGTGCGCCGTGCGCCGTGCGGCGGCCCCGCGCCGGCGCGACTGCGGGCACCCCTGCGCGCCGTCGGCACGGTCCCGCGCCGGTGCAGGCCGTTGCCTGCGGGGAGGGGGGCCAGTACCGTAGCGCCATGGCTGCAAACGACGGATACCGGCGCTACGTCGAGGCGGCCGCGGTCCTCGGGCAGATCACCCGAGCGCGCGCCGAGGAGATCATGCGGGAGATGATGAGCGGCGGCGACGTGTCGCGCGCCCAGGCTCAGGAATGGGTGGACGAAATGGCCGATCGAAGCCGCAAAGCGACCGAGGGTCTCGTGGACATGATCCGTTCCGAGGTCACCAACCAGATGGAGGCGCTCGGCATCGACCCGGAGAAGTTGGCGCGCCAGGCGGCCGACATCCTGCGTCGATCGGCCGAGGCGGGCCGCCGGGTGATGGAGGACGTCGCGCAGCAGCGCCGTGGCGGGCGCGCCGGCGCGCCGGCCCCGGCCCCCGCTCCGGCACCGAAGAAGGCGGCGGCCAAGAAGGCCGCGCCCGGACGGGCCGCGGCAGCGAAGAAGACGGCCGCCAAGAAGTCGGCGCCGACGGGGGCGGCGGCCAAGAAGTCGGCGCCGACGGGGGCGGCGGCCAAGAAGTCGGCGCCGACGGGGGCGGCGGCCAAGAACTCGGCGCCGAGAAAGACGGTCGCGGTGGCCGCCGCGGGCAAGAAGGCGGGCGGCAAGAAGGCGGCCGCCAAGAAGTCGGCGTCCACGCGCCCGGCGGCCACGCGCCGTGCCCCCTCCTCGGCAGCCAAGAAGCGGGGGGGCGGCACCACCCCGTGACGCCGGCGCCGCGTCGGCGCCTCGACTCCGACCTCGTGCGGCGCGGGCTGGTGGTCAACCGCCAGGCCGCGCAGGACGCCGTCGCCGCCGGCCGCGTCCTCGTGAGCGGGTCGGTCGCCGAACGGTCCTCGAGGCTCGTCGCTCCGGGGGAGCCGGTCGAGCTCGTGGGCGAGGCGCCCCGGTTCGTGAGCAGGGGCGGGGAGAAGCTGGATGCCGCCCTCGACCGCTTCGCCGTCGACGTCCGGGGCCGGGTCGCCCTCGACGCCGGAGCGTCCACCGGAGGTTTCACCGACTGCCTGCTCCAGCGCGGGGCGGCCCTGGTGCTGGCCGTCGACGTCGGCCACGGCCAGCTGCATCCCTCCCTCCGTGCCAACGCCCGCGTGGTGGTGCTCGAGCGGGTCAACGTGCGCCGGCTCACTCCCGACGCGCTGTGGGCCGCGGCGGGACGGGACCCGGTCCCGGTGGACGTGGTGACCGCCGACCTCTCGTTCATCTCCCTTCGGATGGCCGTCCCGGTCCTCGCCGGCCCGTTGGCCCGTGACGGCGCCGATCTCGTGCTGCTCGTGAAGCCCCAGTTCGAGGCGGGGCGCAGCGAGGTGTCGCGGGGGAGGGGCGTCGTCCGCGACCCGGCGGTGTGGCTCCGGGCGCTGGAGGGGGTGGCATCGTCACTGGCCGAGGCCGGAGCGGCCATCATGGACGTCATGCGCTCGCCGATCACCGGCGCGTCGGGCAACGTGGAGTTCCTGGTGCACGCGACCGTCCGCCGGCAGCATGCGGTGCCGGGAGGTCCGGCGGTGGCCGGGCTGCTGCGCGCCGCGGTCGGCGGGCAGGAGCGGTAGCGGGCCCGTGGCCGAGGTCGCCATCCTCGTCAACCCGGCGCGGCCCGACGCGGCGACGTTGGCGGCCGACACCGTCCGGTGGCTCGACGGCCAGGGCCACGGTGCGACGCTGCTCCGACTGGCGCCGGCCGACCGGGCCGAGGGCAGGGTGCCGACCGGTGACCTCCTCGACGCCGACCTGTCGGGGGCGGACCTCGCCCTCAGCCTCGGCGGGGACGGCACGTTCCTTCGGCTCGTCCCCCTGGCCTACACGGCGGGCGTCCCCATCCTCGGGGTCAACTTCGGCCGTCTCGGCTACCTCCTCGAGGTGGAGCCGGCCGACCTGCTCGCCGTGCTGGGGCGCACGCTGGCCGGCGACGCCCGGATCGAGGAGCGGATCGTGATCGCCGTCACGGTCGACGGCGCGCTCACGCCGGCCGCCGGGGACGACCGTTCCCTTCCGGGAGACGGGGCCATCTGCCCCGTGAACCGGCGATGGTGGGTGGCGCTGAACGAGATGGTGGCGGAGAAGACGGTGCCGGGGCACATGGTCCGGTTCTCGACGGCCGTCGACGGCGAGGAGTTCCTCGCCTACCAGGCCGACGGCGTGCTGGTGGCGTCCCCCACGGGCTCGACCGCGTACAACCTCTCCGCCGGCGGCCCGGTGCTCGCCCCCCGGCTGCCGGCGATGGTGATGACCCCCGTCGCCGCGCACCTGGCGATCGACCGCAGCCTGGTGCTCCGCTCGGACCAGGTGGCCACGGTGACGGTGCTGCCCGGCCGACCGGCGGTGCTGGTGATCGACGGCCGCGAGGCGGGGCGGCTCGCCCCCGGGTCCACCGTCGTGTGCCGCGTCGCACCGGCGCCCTTGAAGGTGGTCCACCCCGGTGAGCGCGGGTTCGCCGGCCCGTTGCGGCGCGCGCTCTCGCTCGGCTCGCCGTGACCCGACCGGCGCCCGCACCGGGATGCTGACCGAGCTCCACGTCCGCGATCTCGGCGTCGTCCGGGACCTCACGCTCGAGCTCGGTCCGGGCATGACGGCCCTCACGGGCGAGACGGGGGCGGGGAAGACGCTCCTCGTCCACGCGCTCCAGCTCGTGCTGGGCGGGCGGGCCGTCCCCGGTCTCGTGCGGGCCGGCGCCGACGAGGCCCTGGTGGAGGCCCGCTTCGTCCTGGCGACGCCGGACGGCGCAGGTGGCCGCGGGGCCGCCGCCAGCGACGGGCCCGTCGAGATCACCCTCGCCCGTGCCGTCCCGACCAGCGGGCGCTCCCGGGCGTGGATCGACGGGCGGATGGCCCCGGTGTCGGCATTGGCCGAGATGGGAGCCGGTCTCGTCGACATCCACGGCCAGCACGACCAGCAGTCCCTCCTGGCGACGGCCGGGCAGCGCGCCGCGCTCGACCAGTTCGCCCGCTCCGATCTGGAGCCGTTGGCCCGGGCCCGCCGCCAGCGCGCCGCTCTCATGGCGAGGCTCGAGGAGCTGGGCGGCGATGCCCGGGAGCGGGCCCGCCAGATGGACCTCCTGCGCTACCAGACGGCCGAGATCACCGCGGCGGCGATCGACGATCCCGCCGAGGAGGAGGCGCTCGGCGCCGAGGAGGAGCGCCTGGCCGGCCTGGCCGCCCTGCGGGAGGCGGCGGCGGTGGCGGTGGCCGCGCTGGAGGCGGACGAGGTGCCGGGAGGTGCGCCCGGGGCCGCCGCCCGGATCGGCGAGGCCGTGGCTGCGCTCGGGGGCCCGGGCCCGCTCCTTGGATGGGAGCGCCGGCTGCGGGCCGTGGCGGCGGAGCTCGCCGACGTGGCCTCCGACCTGCGAGGGGTGGTGGACACCTGGGAGGACGACCCGGAACGGCTGGCGGCGGTGCAGGAGCGGCAACGCTCGCTGGCGGCGCTCCGCCGCAAGTACGGCGAGACGCTGGCCGACGTGGTGGCGTTCGGGCAGGCCGCCGCCGCCGAGCTCCGCGCCCTGGAGCACCACGAGCGCGAGGCGGCTGCGCTCGAGGAGCAACGCCGCGTCGCCGACGAGGAGGTGGCGACGGCCGAGGCCGCGCTGCGACGGGCCCGCAGCGACGCCGCACCCCGCCTGGCCGACGCCGTCACCGAGCGCCTGGCGGACCTGGCGATGCCGGACGCCCGGCTGGAGGTCACGGTGGGGGAGGACGGCCCCGGCGAAGCAGTCCAGCTCCTCCTGGCGGCCAACCGGGGGGAGCCGCCCCAGCCGCTCGCCCGTGTCGCCTCGGGCGGCGAGCTCGCCCGCACGATGCTGGCGCTGCGGCTCGTGGTCGAGGGCGGGGCGCCCACGATGCTCTTCGACGAGGTGGACGCCGGCGTCGGCGGCACCGCCGCCCTGGCCCTTGCGGCCGCCCTGCGGGACGTGGCCCGTGGCCGCCAGGTCCTCGTGGTCACCCACCTGGCCCAGGTCGCCGCCTTCGCCGACCGCCACGTGTCGGTCCGTAAGGGGGTGGACGACGGCCGGACCGTCACCGCGGCCGGCGTGCTCGACGGGGAGGGCCGGGTGGTCGAGCTGTCCCGGATGCTCTCGGGCCATCCCGAGAGCGCCACCGCCCGGGCCCACGCCGAGGAGCTCCTGCTCGCCGCGCACGGGGTGGCGGCTTCCACCCCTGCGCAGGACCCGAGCGACTAGCGTGTGCGAGTGCCACTCTCGACCGTATGGCGGCGGTGAGCCGCGCATGAGCAAGTTCGTGTTCGTCACCGGTGGGGTCTCGAGCTCCCTCGGGAAGGGGCTCACCGCCTCGTCGCTCGGCCGGCTGCTCAAGTGCCGGGGCCTGCGGGTCACGATGTGCAAGTTGGACCCCTACATCAACGTGGACCCGGGGACGATGAACCCCGGCGAGCACGGCGAGGTCTTCGTCACCGAGGACGGCGGGGAGACCGACCTGGACCTCGGGCACTACGAGCGCTTCATCGACGAGAGCCTGAGCCGCAACTCGAACACGACGACCGGGTCCATCTACTCGTCGGTCATCTCCAAGGAGCGCCGCGGCGACTACCTGGGCAAGACGGTCCAGGTGATCCCCCACGTCACCGACGAGATCAAGGACCGGGTCCTGCGCCTCGCCTCCGACGACGTGGACGTCGTCATCGTGGAGATCGGCGGCACCGTCGGCGACATCGAGATCGTCCCCTTCGTGGAGGCCATCCGGCAGTTCCGGCGCGACGTCGGGCGCCAGAACGTCTGCTACGTGCACCTGACCCTGGTGCCGTACCTCGCTCCGTCGGGCGAGCAGAAGACCAAGCCGACGCAGCACTCGGTCACCGAGCTGCGGAGCCGGGGCATCCAGCCCGACGTGATCGTCTGCCGGAGCGACAAGGACATCTCCGACGGGCTGAAACGGAAGATCTCGCTCCTGTGCGACGTGCCGATCGAGGCCGTCGTCTCCGCCGTCGACGCGCCGAGCATCTACGAGATCCCGCTCGTGCTCCACCGGGAGGGCATGGACACCGTGGTGTGCCGGACCCTCGGCATCGACGTGGACGAGCATCCCATCGCTCTGGGCGACTGGGAGCGCCTGGTCCGGAAGATGGAGACGGCCGACCGCACCGTGCGGATCGGGGTGGTGGGCAAGTACGTGAACCTCCCCGACGCCTACCTCTCGGTGGTGGAGGCGCTCCGTCACGCCGGCTTCCACCACGGCGTGCACGTGGAGCTGGACTGGATCGACGCCGAGCTCGTCCCCGGCCTCCTGGCCGGTGAGCGCCTCCACGACCTCGACGGGATCGTGATCCCGGGCGGTTTCGGGGAGCGCGGGATCGAGGGGATGGTCGCCGCCGCCGGCTACGCCCGGACCAACGCCATCCCCTGCCTCGGGCTGTGCCTCGGACTCCAGGTCATGGTGGTCGACGTGGCCCGGGAGCTGGCCGGCCTGGCCGGTGCCAACTCGCGCGAGTTCGACTCCCGCACCCCCCACCCGGTGATCGACCTGATGCCCGACCAGGCCGACGTGGTGGACAAGGGCGGCACCATGCGGCTCGGCGCGTACCCGGCCATGCTGGCGGACGGGTCCCAGGTGGCAGCGATCTACGGCGCCGGCGCGGTGACCGAGCGTCACCGGCACCGCTACGAGGTCAACGCCAAGTACCGATCCCGGCTCGAGAGCGCCGGCCTCCGCTGCTCGGGCTCCTCGCCCGACGGCCGCCTCGTGGAGTTCATCGAGCTGCCGGGCCACCCCTTCTGGGTCGGCACCCAGGCCCACCCCGAGTTCAAGAGCCGTCCGGACCGGCCTCACCCGCTGTTCCGGGCGCTGGTCGGGGCGGCGCTCGAGCGGGCGGAGGGACGCGAGCCCCGGCTCATCGACATCGACGACCTCGACCCCGTCGGCTGACCGGTGGACGGCTTCGTCCAACGGTCGGAGGAGCCGATCTTCGACGGCCACCTCTTCTCGGTCCGACGGGTCACCTACGTGGACCCCGAGGGCGAGACCTTCGACCGCGAGATCGTCCGCCACCCTGGCGCCGTGACCGTGGTCCCCGTCCACGAGGACGGAACGGTCACCCTGGTGCGGCAGCTGCGGGTGCCGGTGGGAGAGCCGGTGCTCGAGGCGCCAGCCGGCACCTGCGACGTGGACGGCGAGGACCTCGAGGCCACGGCCAGCCGCGAGCTGGAGGAGGAGGCAGGGCTGCGGCCGGGGCGGCTCCGCTACCTGGCCTCCGTCTACAACTCGCCCGGCTACACCGACCAGAAGACGGCCATCTTCCTGGCGACCGACCTCGAGCCCGGCCGGGCGCGGCCGTCCGGCGCCGAGGAGCGCTTCCTCTCCGTCGAGCAGGTGCGGCTGGCCGACGTGGAGGACCTGGTGGCCGGCGGGCGCCTGGTCGACAGCACCACGATCGTCGGGCTGCTCCTGGCCCGGCGGCTGCTCTCCGGCTCGGGCTCCGGCTCGGGGGCGTAGCCCCGTGCGGCCGCTCTCGGGGCCGGCCGAGGAGTACCTCTCCTGGCTGGCGGTGGAGCGGGGCCGGTCGCCCAACACGCTGGCCGCCTACCGGCGCGACCTCGCCCGCTACGAGGTCGTCCTGGGCGAGTGGGGCCGGAGCCCGCTCGACGTCACCGGCGACGAGGTCGAGCGCTTCATCGACCTCCTACGCCAGGAGGGCCAGAGCCCGGCGTCCGTCGCCCGGAGCCTCTCCTCGGTGCGGGGGCTCCACCGCTTCCTCGCCGACGAGGGCCTCGCCGGCGGCGACCCGACCGGCGACGTGGAGGCCGGCCGCCTCCCGATGCGCCTGCCCAAGGCGCTGGCCGAGCCGGACGTGCTCCGCGTCCTCGACGGCGTCTCGGGCGACGACCCCGTGTCCCGCCGGGACCGCGCCCTGCTCGAGGTGCTCTACGGGACGGGCGCCCGGGTGTCCGAGGCCGTCGGGCTCAACCTCACCGACCTGGCCAGCGGGGACGGGCTGGTCCGTCTCTACGGCAAGGGGTCGAAGGAGCGGCTCGTCCCGCTCGGCTCCCACGCGGCTCGGGCCCTGGCCCGCTGGCTCGAACCGGAGGGCCGGGGGACCATGGTGCCCGACCGCTGGCAGCGTCGGGACGACGCCGAGGCGGTGTTCCTCAACGGGCGGGGCCGACGGCTGAGCCGGCAGGGCGCCTTTGCCGCCGTCCATGCCCGCGGGGCGGCCGCCGGGGTCCCGCTCGGCCCCCACGCCCTCCGGCACTCCTGCGCCACCCACATGCTGGCCCGGGGCGCCGACGTCCGTGTGGTCCAGGAGCTCCTCGGGCACGCCTCGGTCACGACGACCCAGCTCTACACCAAGGTCACCAACGAGCACCTGCGCCGCGCCTACGAGGCGGCGCACCCCCGGGCCGGGGCTGCGACCCCCGTCGCAGAGGCGCTCGCCGGTGCGGGAACGGTCCGGCCCCGGGCGAGCGGGCGCAGCGCCGACGAAGCAGGGGACGTCTAGGCTTGCCCGCATGGCGAGCGACGCGCCGACCGACACCGACATGGAGATCGACTTCCGTGCCCTGCTCGAGGCCGAGCGGAAGGGCCTGCGCGCGCAACTGGCCGAGCTCGGCTTCGGCGAAGCGGGCGGGCTCGAGTACGACCCCAACTTCGCCGACACGAGCCAAGTGACGGCGGAGCGGGGGGAAGCCGAGGCCCTGGCCGGACAGCTGCGCGACACGCTGGCCGAGGTCGAAGCGGCGATCGCCCGGCTGGAGGACGGCACCTACGGACGTTGCGAGCAGTGCGGCCAACCCATCCCTCCGGCCCGTCTCGAGGCGAAGCCGGCCGCTCGCCGTTGCATCTCGTGCGCGTCGCACCCCTGACTCGGTGAACCCCGAAGCGCCCTTCGGGCCCCGGGAGTCGGAAGGGAGCCCTCAGGGCGCCCCCGACTACCCGCCGCCGGGGACACCGGGGTCCCGGCCGCCGGGAGCTCCGGGGTACCCCCCGCCCAACTACCCGCCGCCCAACTACCCGCCGCCGGGGTACCCGCCGCCGGGGACACCCGGGTTCCCCCCGCCGAACTACCCGCCGCCGGGGACACCCGGGTACCCGCCGCCCGGGTACCCGCCGCCGCCAGGACCGGGCGGGCCCCTGCGCCAGCACGCCTGGCGCACAGGCAACGGCCAGCCGCCGCCGGGGAACGACCAGCCGCCGCCGCGGCCGAGCAACCAGCGAACCCTCATCTGGGTGATCCTGGCGTTGGCCCTGGGCGCCATCCTGGTGCGCGCCCACCGGATCACCAGCAACGACGTCATCTTCTTCTGCGTCCTCATCCCGTCGGTGATCCTCCACGAGATCGCCCACGGGGCGGTTGCGCTGGTCTTCGGCGACGACACGGCCAAGCGGGCCGGGCGCCTCTCGCTGAACCCGCTCCGGCACGTGACACTGTTCGGGACGATCATCGTCCCGTTCGTCACCATCCTCTCGGGGCTCGGCTTCTTCGGATGGGCCAAGCCGGTCCCGGTCAACGTCCGCCGTCTCCGCAGCCCGCGCAACCACGGCTTCCTCGTGGCGCTGGCCGGCCCGCTCACCAACATCCTGCTGGCGATCGTCATCGGCGCCGTCTTCTACGTCGTCTTCGCCGCCGGCCATCCCTTCGTGGTGACAACCCTGCCGGCCCGCATCGTCTTCTGGGCCAGCGTCGTCAACATCTGGGTGGCCTGCTTCAACCTCATCCCCGTCCCGCCCCTCGACGGGTCCGCCCTCGTGGAGCGGCTGCTCCCAGCGTCGTGGTGGCCCGGCTACCTGCGCATCCGCCCCTACGGGATGATGATCATCCTGGGCGTCCTCGTGCTGTCTTCCTTCACGAGGACGTCGCCCATTGCCACGGTGTTCACATCGATCACCACGTGGTGGGCCCACGTGATCCACGCCTACTGAGCGCCGACGCCCGGGCGGCACCCTGTCCGGGTGCGTCGCCAAGGCGCCACCGCCAGACGGCGGTTCGGGCGCGGTCAGGCCGGCGGCAGCAGCCCGATGGCCGCCGCGGCCCGGGCGTAGGTGGCCTGCGCCACCTCGTGGGCGTGCTCGGCGCCGGCCGCGAGCACCCGCTCCACCGCTCCCCGGTCGTCGGCGAACTCGGCGTAGCGCTTCTGGATCGGCTCGAGCAGTTCGACCAGCGCCGCGGCGAGGTCGCGCTTGAGGTCCCCGTAGCGCCCGTAGTCCTGTGCCACCTCCTGGGGGCGGCGACCGGTCGCCACGGCCATGAGGTCGAGCAGGGTGGCGAGGCCGGGCTTGGCGTCGGGGTCGTAGCGCATCTCCCCGTCGGTGTCGGTCACGGCCCTCTTCACCTTGTGCTCGATCTGCTCGGGCGGGTCGAGCACGTTGACCGTGCCGAGCGGGGACTCGACGCTCTTGGACATCTTGCGCTCGGGATGCTGGAGGTCCATCACCCTCGCCCCGACCGTCGGGATCACGGCCTCGGGGATCGTGAACACCTCGCCGTAACGGTTGTTGAACCGTTGCGCCACCTCGCGGGTGAGCTCGAGGTGCTGGCGCTGGTCGTCGCCGACCGGCACGGCACCGGCGTCGTAGAGCAGGATGTCGGCCGCCATGAGCACCGGGTAGGTGAAGAGCCCGACCCGGACCGCCTCGTGGCGGCGGCTCTTGTCCTTGAACTGGGTCATGCGGTTGAGCTCGCCCATCGTGGCCGTGCACTCGAGCAGCCACGTGAGCCGCGTGTGCTCGGGCACGTGGCTCTGGCAGAAGAGCGTGCAGCGTGTGGGGTCGAGCCCGGTCGCCAGCAGGTTGCAGGCGGCTTCGAACGCCCGGTCCCGGCGCTCGGCGGGATCGCCCTCCAACGTCAGCGCGTGGAGGTCCACGATGCAGTAGAAGGCGTCGTACTCGTCCTGGAAGGCGACCCACTGGCGGAGCGCTCCGATGTAGTTGCCGAGATGCAACGCACCGGAGGGCTGGATGCCCGAGAGGACGCGGACCATGGGCCGACATCGTAGGCGGGGCGGCACAGGGCCCCGTGCGAGGGGCGGTGCCGACGCCCCAGCCGCCTCCAAGACGGACGTCGACCCCCTCGAACGAACCGAGCAGCTGGGACAAATGGTGCGAACGACGGGGGCCGAGCGGGCACGAGGGTCCTTTGGCCGGCGCGGGAGCGGCCCAGGAGGATACGCGGGCGGCCCGAGGTCCGTTGGTACAGTCGATTTCGTGACCGTCGTGGACCACGTCGCGCCTTCCGACGCCCCCGCCCCCCGAGCCGGCGCCGTCGACGAGACCGCCGCCGGCGACCCGTCGGCCCCGGGCGCCTACCGTGTCGCCACCCCGGCCTTCGAGGGCCCCGTCGACCTGCTCGTCCACCTGGTCAACAGCCACGAGGTCGACATCTTGGCGGTGCCCCTGGCGCCCGTCGTGGACGGCTTTGTCACCGCGCTGCGCGAGCGGCCGGGCTCGGTGTCGATGGACGTGCACTCCCAGTTCCTCCTCATGGCGTCGATCCTGGTGGAGCTGAAGTCACAACGGCTGCTGCCCGGGCCCGACGAGGTCGAGGACGAGGAGGAGCTCGACGGCTGGGAGGCCCGTGACCTGCTCCTCTCCCGGCTGCTCGAGTGCCGGGCCTACGCGGCGGCGGCGGACGTGTTCGTCGCCCTCTCCGAGCGGGCGGCGCGCTCGGTCGCCCGTGAGGCCGGCCTGGACGACGGCTTCGTGGTCCACGCGCCCGACCTCCTGGCCGGCGTCCACCCGGACCAGCTCGCCCAGGCGTACCTGCGGGCCACGGCCGCCCGCCCCGTCCCCCAGGTCGACCTCTCCCACGTGACGGTGGACACGGTCACGGTCTCCGAGACGGTCCAGAGCCTTGCCCGCACCCTTCCCGGCCGTGGCCCGCTCACCTTCGGGGAGCTGACCGGGCACCTCGAGGCCCGCATCGAGATCATCGTGCACTTCCTGGCGCTGCTCGAGCTGTGCAAGCTGGGCAAGGTGTCGCTCGGCCAGGCCGAGCGCTTCGGCGAGCTCCGGATCGAGTGGGTGGCCGAGGACCACCCGCTCGTCGACGCCCTCATCGGGGCGGACGACTACGACGGATGAGGTGCCGGCCCGAGCGCCGGCGCGGGTGCCGGCCCGAGCGCCGGCGCGGGTGCCGGCCGGCGGAGCCGGGGGCGAAAGGACGGATGCCGAGATGACCGACGAGGAGCTGGCCCGGGCCATCGAGGCGGTCGTGCTCGTGGCCGTCGAGCCGGTCACCCCCGGGCTCCTGGCCGAACTGGTCGAGGAGCCGGTCGAGCGGGTGGAGGCGACCTGCGACCGCCTGGCCGCCTCCTACGACGGGCACGGGTTCGTCCTGGCCAAGGTGGCCGGTGGCTACCGCTACCAGACCCATGCCGACCTCGCTCCCTACGTCGAGCGCTTCGCCAACCGTGACGTCTCGCACCGGCTGTCGACGGCGGCGCTGGAGACGCTGGCCATCGTCGCCTACCGCCAACCGGTGTCCCGGGCCCAGGTGTCCGCCCTGCGGGGGGTCAACGCCGAGGGAGTCGTCCGGCTGCTCGAGCAACGCGGCTACATCGCCGCCGTCGGGCGGGCCGAGGGACCGGGCCAGCCCATCCTCTACGGCACCACCGACCTGTTCCTCGAGCGTCTGGGGCTCGACACCGTGGACCAGCTGCCCCCGGTGGAGGACTTCCTGCCCGGTCCCGAGGTGGCCGGCGAGCTGGAAGAGGGGCTCCGCCGCCCGGGCGGCACCGGTGACCGCCGGGGCTGAGCCCCAGGGCGAGCGGCTCCAGAAGGTGCTGGCACGCGCCGGGCTCGGCAGCCGGCGGGTGTGCGAGGAGCTGGTGGCCGACGGGAGGGTGACCGTCAACGGCGCCGTCGCCGTCCTGGGCCAGCGCGTGGACCCCCGCGCCGACGCCGTGACCGTCGACGGGGTCCCGGTGCCCATCGCCCCCGACCTGGTCTACTACCTGCTCAACAAGCCGGCCGGCGTCGTGAGCACCGCCGCCGACCCCGAGGGCCGGCCCACCGTCGTCGACCTCGTGCCCGGCGAGCCCCGGGTGTTCTCGGTCGGCCGGCTGGACTACGACACCGAGGGGCTCCTCATCCTCACCAACGACGGGGAGCTGGCGCACCGCCTGGCCCACCCCTCCCACGGCGTGACCAAGGAGTACCTGGCGGAGGTGGACGGCGCGGTGGGTGCCGGCGCCCTGCGCCGTCTGCGCGACGGGGTCGAGCTCACAGACGGCCGGACGGCGCCGGCCACGGTGGGCCAGCCCGCTCCCGGGGTGCTGCGCATCGTGCTCCACGAGGGCCGCAACCGCCAGGTCCGCCGCATGTGCGAGGCCGTCGGCCACCCCGTGCGCCGCCTGGTGCGCACCCGCATCGGCACCGTCGCCGACCCGTCGTTGCGCCCGGGGGCGTGGCGACCGCTCGAGGGCGGCGAGGTCCGCGCCCTCTACGCCGCGTCGAGCACGCCGGCGCCCGGCGCCGGCCGCCGCGGCAGCGGACGCGGGCCATCCCGGCCCGCTCGCGGCGGCCGGTAGGATCGGCGCCCATGCCTGCAACCGTCCGTGCCCTGCGCGGCGCCACCACGGTCGTCGAGGACACGCCAGAGCACGTCACGCCGCGCGTCCAGGAGCTGTTGACCGAGATCATGCGGCGCAACGGGCTCCAGCTGGACGACGTGGTGAGCGTCATCTTCACCGCCACCACCGACGTCGTCTCGATGTTCCCGGCCACCGCGGCGCGCGGCATCGGCTTCGGCACCGTGCCGCTCCTGTGCGCGTCGGAGATCCCGGTCCCGGGCTCCATGCCGCGTTGCGTGCGCGTGCTGCTCCATGTCCTGACCGAGCGCCCTCGGGGCGACCTGCGCCACGTCTACCTCCACGGCGCCGAGGTCCTGCGCGACGACCTGCCCCTCGGGGGCGACGAGCCGGCGTGAGCGGGACGCCACGGCCGTGACCGGCCCCCGGCGGGCGATCGTGGTGGGGACCGGGCTCATCGGCGGCTCGCTCGGGATGGCGCTGCGGTCCCGGGGCTGGCACGTGTCGGGGTGGGACGCCGACCCGGTCCGGACCGACGCCGCGGTCCGTGCCGGCGCCCTCGACGCCGCCGGGGACGACCCCGCCGCCGCGATCGCCTTCGTGGCCACCCCGTCGTCCGCCGTGGCCGGGACGGCGGCAGCGATCCTGGCGGACCCCGACCGGCCCGGACGCCCGGTGGTCACCGACGTGAGCGGGGTGAAGGCCGCCATCGTGTCCGCCGTCGACCATCCCCGCTTCGTGGGCGGCCACCCGATGGCCGGGTCGGAGCAGGTCGGCCTGGACGGCGCCGACGGCGAGCTGTTCACGGGAGCCGTCTGGGTGCTCACCCCGACCCCCCGGACGGATCTCGGCGCCTTCGCCTACGTGCGCGACGTCGTCACCTCGCTGGGCGCCGACGTGGTGGTGCTCTCGCCCGAGGACCACGACCGACTGGTGGCCGTGGTCTCGCACGTGCCCCACCTGGTGGCGGCCACCCTCATGAACGCGGCCGCCCAGGACGCCGAGCAGGACGCCGTGCTGCTCCGGCTGGCGGCCGGCGGCTTCCGGGACATGACGCGGGTGGCCGCCGGCCACCCCGGCATCTGGCCCGATGTCTGCGCCGACAACGCCGCGGCCATCGTGAGCTCGCTCGACCACGTGATCGAGGACCTCGCCGCCATGCGCGAGCGCGTGGCGGGCGCCGACCGGGCCGGGCTGCTCGAGGCGCTGCACCGCGCCAGCAGCGCCCGCCGCCACCTGCCGGCCCGCGGTGCCCGCCCCGAGCGGCTGACCGAGCTCCGGGTCCCGGTCTCCGACCGCGAGGGGGTGCTGGCCGAGATCACGAGCGTCGCCGGGGACCTCGGCATCAACATCTACGACATCGAGATCGCCCACTCCGCCGAGGGGCCCCGGGGCGTCCTCCTCCTCGTGGTGGACGCCGACGAGGCGGCGAAGCTCCGTGACGCCGTGGCCGCCCGGGGCTACCGGGCCACCGCCCAGGACCTCTCGTGAAGGCGATGCCCGGCACCGTGCGGGTGGCGGGAGCCGCCGCGCTCGGCGGTGCCGTGCGGACCCCGGGCGACAAGTCGGTCTCCCACCGGGCGCTCATCCTGGCCGCACTGGGCGAAGGGGTGTCCACGCTGCGCGGCCTCTCCGACGGCGACGACGTCGCTCGCACCCGGGCGGCGGTTCAGGCCCTCGGCGCCACCGTCGTCCAGGACGGGGCCACCGTGACGGTGGCGGGGGGCCGGGACCGCCTGCACCCCCCGGACGAGCCCCTCGACTGCGGCAACTCCGGCACGGGCATGCGCCTGCTGGCCGGGCTGGTGGCCGGCCTCCCCGGCGAGACCGTGCTCACCGGCGACGAGTCGCTCTCCTCCCGCCCCATGGACCGCATCGCCGAGCCCTTGGAGGCCATGGGGGCCACCGTCTCGGGGCAGGGCGACCGGCGGGTGCCCCCGCTCACCGTGAAGGGCGGCCGGCTCTGCGGCATCACCTGGACGCCCCCGGTGACGAGCGCCCAGGTGAAGTCGGCCGTCCTCCTGGCCGGGTTGTCGGCGGAGGGGGAGACGGTCGTGCACGAGGCGGTGCGCACCCGCGCCCATACCGAGGAGCTGCTGGCGGCGGCGGGCGCGGACGTGTCGGTCGCCGAGGAGGGCGCCGGACGGGTGGTGCGGGTGGCCGCCTCGCCGCTCCGCCCGCTCGACCTGGACGTCCCCGGCGACCCCTCGCAGGCCGCCTTCTGGGTGGTGGCCGCCTGCCTGGTGCCGGGGAGCACGGTGACGGTGCGCGGCGTCTACGCCGGTCCCGAGCGGACCGGCTTCGTGGACGTGCTCCGCCGCATGGGGGGCGACGTCGTGCTCGCGCCCGCCGCAGGGGAGGGCCCGGCCGGCCCGGCCGGCATGGCGGGACCCGTCGCCGACGTCGTCGCCCGGTCGTCCCGGCTGACCGCCACGGTCGTGCACGCCGAGGAGATCCCCTCGCTCGACGAGGTCCCCGTCCTGGCGGTGGCCGCCGCCGCGGCCAGCGGCACGACCCGGTTCGTCGGGATGGCCGAGCTGCGGGTGAAGGAGACCGACCGCCTGGCCGCGGTGGCGGCGCTGGTCGACGCCATCGGCGCCCGGGCGGAGATCGACGGCGACGACCTCGTCGTCCACGGGGCGGGGCGGCTCCGCCACGCGGCGTCCGACAGCGGCGGCGACCACCGGATGGCCATGGCCGCCGCCGTGGCCGCCCTGGCGGCCGGGCCGGGGGAGAGCTCCATCCGCGGCTTTCGGTGCGTCGCCACCAGCTACCCCACCTTCCTCGAGGACCTCCGGGCGCTGGGCGCCACGGCGCGAGCGCCGACCGTGGCCATCGACGGGCCGGCCGGCTCGGGCAAGTCCACCGTGTCGCGGGCGCTGGCCGAGCGGCTCGGCGTGGCCCGCCTGGACACCGGGGCGATGTACCGGGCCGTGGCGTGGGCGGCGCTCGACCGGGGCGTCGATCCCGCCGACGCCGCCGCCGTGGCCGCCATCGCCCGGGCGGCGGTGATCGAGGCCGGCCCGGACGCCGTCGTCATCGACGGCGCCGAGGTGACGGCGGCCATCCGCTCGCCCGAGGTGAGCCGGACCGTCTCCGCCGTGGCCGCCAACCCGGCGGTGCGCGCCGCGCTGGTGGAGCGCCAGCGGGCCTGGCGGGCCGTGTGCGGCGGCGGCGTGGTGGAGGGCCGCGACATCGGCACGGTCGTGTTCCCCGACGCCGACGTGAAGGTCTACCTCACCGCCTCGACGGAGGAGCGGGCGCGGCGCCGCTTCGACGAGGCGGCCGACGCGGTGGCCCGCCGGGACCGCATCGACTCGACCCGGGCGGCGTCGCCGCTGGCCATGGCGGCCGACGCTCGCCTCCTCGACACGACCGGGCGTAGCGTCGAGAGCGTGGTGGAGGAGATCCTCTCGTGGCTGTGACGCCGCGGCGCGCCGAGGGCTCGGCGCCCGTCGAGCCCGAGCCCTTCGAGCCCGATCCCCGCCGCAGCCCGGCCTACCGCCTGGCCCGGGCCGTGTTCGTGTCGATCGTGGGCACGTGGTTCCGGCCCCAGGTGACCGGGCGCGAGCGCGTCCCGCTCGACGGTCCGGTGATCCTGGCGCCCATCCACCGGTCGTTCGCCGACTTCGCCTTCTCGGCCTTCCTCACCCGGCGCAAGCTGTTCTTCATGGCGAAGGACGAGCTCTGGCGCAACAAGGCGCTGGGCCGTCTCCTGAGCGCCCTCGGGGTCTTCCCCGTCCACCGGGAGGCGGCCGACCGGGAGGCGTTGCGCCGGGCCGAGACCGTGCTCCAGCGCGGGCAGGTGCTGGTGCTCTTCCCCGAGGGCACCCGCAAGTCCGGCACGGTCGTGGGGGAGCTCCACGAGGGTGCCGCCTTCCTGGCGGCACGCACCGGGGCGCCGATCGTGCCGGTCGGCATCGGCGGCACCGACCTGGCCATGCCCAAGGGGCAGCGCATCCCGAAGCCGATGCGGATCCCGGTCGTGGTGGGGGAGCCGATCGCACCCCCCGCCCGCAGCGCGTCGGGACGGGTGCCGCGCAGCACCGTCCACGCCACGACCGAGGCGCTCCGGGTGGCGGTCCAAACCGCCTACGACGAGGCCCGTGCCCGGGTGCCCCGGGGGTGAGGTGACCCCGGCGGTGGGCGCGGGCGATCCGGAGCCGCAGCCGCCGCGCCCCGCGCCCGGGGGTGTGGCCGGAGGCGCGCCCGGGGATGTGGCCGGAGGCGAGCTCGGGGATGTGGCCGGAGGCGAGCTCGGGGCGGAGGAGCGAGCGCGCCTCGGCGCCGCCGCAGGGGAGTTCGCCGCCGAGACGACCTACCTCGACACGGCGACGTACGGCCTGCCGCCGCGCCGGAGCTTCGAGGCGCTGCAGGCGGCCCTCGGCGAGTGGCGGGCGGGCCGGGCCCGTGCGGCCGCCTACGACGACGACGTCGCCCGGGGGCGCGCCGCCTTCGCCCGGCTGGTCGGTGTCGACCCGTCGCTGGTGGCCATCGGCACGACGGCGTCCTCGCTCGTCGGGCTGGTTGCCGCCTCCCTGCCGGCGGGCGCCCAGGTGCTCACGGCGACCGGCGACTTCACGAGCGTCCTGTTCCCCTTCCACGTCCAGGCCGGCCGGCCCGACCGGCGGATCACCGTCCGCGAGGCGCCGCTCGACCGGCTGGCAGAGGCGGTGGACGAGCACACCACGGTGGTCGCCGTCTCCGCCGTCCAGTCGGCCGATGGGCGCCTGGCCGACCTCGACGACATCGTCGCCGCGTGCGCCGGGACCGGCACGCGGGTCCTCTTGGACCTGACCCAGGCCGCCGGGTGGCTCCCGGTGGACGCCGGGCGGGTCGCCTACACCGTCACCGCCGGGTACAAGTGGCTGCTCGCACCCCGCGGCACCGCCTACCTCACCGTCCAGCGCGAGCTGCTCGACGATCTCGTCCCCGTCTCGGCCGGGTGGTACGCGGGGGCCGACCGGTGGTCCAGCATCTACGGCGGGCCCCTGCGGCTGGCCGACGACGCCCGGCGCTTCGACCTCTCCCCGGCGTGGCTCTCGTGGGTGGGCGCCGCGCCCTCGCTCGACCTGCTGGAGGCGGTCGGCAGCCGGACCCGGCACGCCCACGCCCTCGAGCTGGCCAACCGGTTCTGCGCCGGCGCCGGCCTCCCGCCCACGGCCTCGGCCATCGTGTCGGTCGACGCCGACGCCGAGGCCCCCGGTCGCATGGTGGCGGCAACGGTGGCCGGGTCGGTGCGCGCCGGGCGCCTACGCCTGTCGTTCCACGTCTGCAACACCACGGCCGACGTCGACCGGGCCCTGGAGGCGCTCGCCGGTCACGTCCGGGCGTGAGCCGGCGCCGGCGCGCTCGGCGCTGGGCCGGGCTGCCGGGACGGCGGCTGCCCGCGGCGCTATGACGGGCTGCCGGGACGGCGGCCGGACCCGCCGCCCTCCCGTCGCCAGGTCCGCAGCACGACCGAGGCGTAGCGGAAGCCGTAGATGAGGTTCCCGCCCTTCTTCGACTCCCCCGAGGCCCGTTCGTGCCACACCGTCGGGCGCTCGGTCACCCGCCATCCCCGGCTCATGGCCGTGATGAGCAGCTCGGCCGTCTGGTACTGGTCCTGCACCAGCCGCGGGACCACGTCGGCCAGCATGCTGGCACGCAGCGCCCGGTAGCCGTTGGAGGTGTCGGTGAGGTTCGAGCCCATGAGCCGGTTCATGAGCCAGGCGAACCACACCACGCCGACGCGCCGGTAGCGGTCGGCGGTCTCGTCCACGCCGAGGCGCCGGGACGCCACCACGAAGTCGGCCTGGTCGTCCACCAGCGGCTGGAGCATCGTCTCCAGCTCCGCCGGGTCGTTCTGGCCATCGGCGTCGAGGGTCACCACGTACTGGGCGCCCCCCCGCACGCACAGGTCGTAGCCGACCCGGAGGGCCACCCCGTGGCCGAGGTTGGTGGGGAAGACGAAGGTGATGGCGCCGGCCTCCTCGGCCACGCGGTCCGTGGCGTCGTCGCCGCCGTCCACGACCACCACCGGCACCACCTCCAGCCCGCACGCCTTGGTGGGGACCCGTGCCAGGACGTCGCCGATGTTGCCCTCCTCCTCGTAGGCGCAGATGAGGGCGGCCACGGGGGGCAGGGCAAGCTGCGGGTGGCGCCGCTCGAACGCTTGGCGCCCGACCTCGATGGCCAGCCGCTGGAGCGCGACCAGACGCGACGGTCGGCCGTCGGAGACGCTGCCGGCCATGGGGTCGCTACGCGGCCGGCGAGGCGGCGGTCAGGAGCAGGTCGGCCGCCGACTGCCCGCGGTCGGCCCCGACCGGATCGGCCGGTGCGCCGGTCGGCGAGGCGGTGGTCACGGCGAGCACGCTAGCCAACCCCCGCAGCAGCTCGCGCAGCTCGGGCGGCGGAGGGAAGTACTCGTCCTCGGTGGTGACCGACACGACCGTCGTGCCCTCGGGGGCCAGGCGCTCCACCACCGCCTGCACCAGCGCCTCGGGGGCCGACGCCCCAGCGGTCACGCCGACGGTCCCCGCCAGGTCGTCCGGCAGCTCTGTCGGCCGGTTGACCCGGATCACCCGCGGGCATCCCGCCGCCAGGGCCACCTTCTCCAGGGCGACGGTGTTGGACGAGTTGGCCGAGCCGATGACCACGATGGCGTCGCTCTCGCCGGCGATGGCCTTGAGGGCCGCCTGCCGGTTGGTGGTGGCGAAGCACAGGTCGCTCCGGCCGGGGAGCCACAGGTCGGGGAAGCGCTCGCGCGCCTTCTCCATGAGGCCGCGCCACTCGTCGTGGCTGAGCGTGGTCTGCGCCAGGAGGGCCACCGGGGCTTCGCCCGGCGCCAGGTCGTCCAGCCCGTCCAGGTCCTCCTCGGTCTCGATGAGGCGGACGGCCTCGGGGGCGACGGCCATGGTGCCGATGGCCTCCTCGTGGCCGGCGTGGCCGATGTAGAGCACGGTGAACCCCTTGCGGGCCCGCACCTTCACCTCGTGGTGGACCTTCGTCACCAGCGGGCACACGGCGTCCACCACCACGCCGCCGCGGCGGCGGGCCTCGGCCACCACCTCGGGGGCGGTCCCGTGGGCGCTCAGCATGAGCGCCGCCCCGGGAGGCACCTCGGTGACGTCGTCCACGAACACGACGCCCTGCTCCCGGAACTGCTCGACCACCAGCTGGTTGTGGACGATCTCGTGGTAGCAGTAGACGGGCGGCTCGAAGACGCGGACCATCCAGGCCAGGGCCTTGATCGCCTTTTCGACCCCGGCGCAGAAGCCCCGGGGCTCGGCCAGCACCACGCGTTCCACCGTCACCACCGGTCCAGGTTACCGGCCCTCTCGGCCGCTTCCCCGACGCCGGCGGGCCCGCTGTCACCGGCCCCGGGGCGTCCGCCCAGGCCGGGCCGGCCCGGCAGCCGGCGCGGACCGGAGGGCAGGTAGCCTTGACGCCATGCCGGCGCCCAAGGTGACCGCGGTCACCGAGGCGTCGCCGGCCGCCCGCGCCGGCCTCAGCGTCGGTGACGAGCTCGTCTCGCTCAACGGGCGGCACCCGCGCGACGTCATCGAGTACCAGGCCCTCGTCGACGACGAGGCGCTGGACCTGCGCGTCCGGCGGCCGGGCGAGCCCCAGGAGGTCACCCTCACGGTGCGGAAGCAGGCCGGCGAGCCGCTCGGGGCCTCGGTGGCCTCGCCCGTCTTCGACCGGGTCCGGACCTGCGACAACCACTGCGCCTTCTGCTTCATCCACCAGCTGCCCAAGGGCATGCGCCGGACGCTCTACCTGAAGGACGACGACTACCGCCTCTCCTTCCTCTACGGGAACTTCACCACGCTCACCCGGTTCACCGAGCTCGACGCCGAGCGGGTCCTGACCGAGCGCCTGGGGCCGCTCTTCGTGTCCATCCACGCCACCGACCCCGCCGTCCGGGCCCACATGCTGCGAAACCCGAAGGGAGCCACGAGCCTCCGCTGGCTGCGCGTCCTGCTCGACGGGGGGATCGAGGTGCACGGCCAGGTCGTGGTCTGCCCCGGGGTGAACGACAGCGCCGTCCTCGAGGACACCCTCGTGACCGTGCTCGACCGCTACCCGGAGCTGGCGACCCTCGGGGTGGTGCCGCTCGGGCTGTCCCGCTTCTCCAACGAGCCCGAGATGCGACCCCACACCCCGGCCGAGGCGGGCGCCGTGTGCGACGCCGTCGCCCGGTGGCAGGAGGTCTACCGCTCGGTGCTCGGCCGCCGCCTCGTGTACGCCGCCGACGAGTACTACCTGCTGGCCGGCCGGCCCTTCCCGGCGGCCGACCACTACGACGGCTTTCCCCAGCACGAGAACGGCATCGGCATGGCCCGGGCCTTCGAGGCGTCGTTCCTCGGCAACGCCACCGCCGCTCACGGGGTCCGTCCCGGCTTCTTCGCCTGGGTCGAGGGGGCGCCCGCCGCCGGCTACCGGGCGCCACGGAGCGAGGGCGGCCCGGCGGGCGGGCGGCAAGGGGGAGCGGGCGGGCGGGCGGGCGGGCGGGCGGGCTCACCGGTGGCCGTGGTCACCGGCACCTACGGCGCCCGGGTCCTGGGCCCGCTCCTGGCGGAGCAGGAGGGCGTTCGGCTGCTCCAGGTGCGCAACGACTTCTTCGGAGGCAACATCGGCGTGGCCGGCCTGCTCACCGGGGAGGACGTCGCCCGGGCCCTGTCGGGCGAGCCCGAGGGCCACCGCTACCTCCTCCCCGACGCCTGCCTGTCGGAGGGCCGGTTCCTCGACGGGGCCACGCTCGCCGACCTGCCCCGCCAGGTGGAGGTGGTGGCGTCCGACGGCCGGTCCCTGCGCACGGCCCTGGAGGCGAAGGTGGCGCACCGGTGAGCGCCGACGACCGCCGGTTGCCGGTGGTGGCGATCGCCGGCCGCCCCAACGTCGGGAAGTCCTCGCTCGTGAACCGCATCGTCGGCCGCCGGGCCGCCGTCGTCGAGCACCTGCCCGGGGTCACCCGTGACCGCAAGGAGCTCGAGGCCGAGTGGGCGGGCGTCCCCTTCACGATCGTCGACACCGGTGGGTGGACGGCCGGCGGCAGCACGCTGGACGCCAAGGTGAGCGCCCAGGCGGCCCGGGCCATGGCCGACGCCGACCTCGTGCTGCTGGTGGTCGACGCGATGGTGGGCGCCACCGGCGAGGACCTCGCCATCGTGCGGGAGGCCCACCGGGTCGGCACGCCCATGCTGCTCGTGGCGAACAAGGTCGACGACGCCTCGCGGGAGGCGGCCGCCTGGGAGCTCCTGTCCCTCGGCGCCGGCGACCCCTGGCCGGTGAGCGCGCTGCACGGTCGGGGCACGGGCGACCTCCTCGACGAGGTGGTCCGCCTCCTTCCCGCCGTCCCCGCCGTCCCCGTCGGCCCCGTCGGCCCCGAGGCCGGCGGCAACGGCCGCCGGCCCGCCGCCACCGGGGTTGCGCCGATCACCGGGGGCGCCGCAACCGAGGGCGACGGCGCTGCCGGGGCCGGCGACCAGGAGGCGCCGGACGCGGAGGCGGCCGCCCCCCGGGTGGCGCTCGTCGGGCGGCCCAACGTGGGCAAGTCGACGCTCTTCAACCGCCTCATCGGCGAGGACCGGTCGATCGTCCACGACATGCCGGGCACCACCCGCGACTCCATCGACACGGTGATCACGACCGAGGAGGGCCCCCTCTGCTTCGTGGACACGGCTGGCATGCGCCGCCGGGCCCGCACCGAGCGCGGCGTGGAGTCCTACGCCACCATCCGAGCCCTCGAGTCGCTCGACCGTGCGGACATCGCCCTGCTGGTCATCGACGCCACCGTCGGCGCCACCCATCAGGACCAGCGCCTGGCCGAGCGCATCGGGTCCGCCGGGTGCCCCGCGGTCATCGTGCTCAACAAGTGGGACCTCGTCGCCACCGGCGACCGCGAGGACGTCCTGGCGGGGGTGGGGGAGCGGCTCGCCTTCCTCGGCATGGCGCCGGTGCTCCGGGTCTCCGCCTCGACGGGACGGGGCGTGCACAAGATCCTCCCCGCCCTCCACGCCGCCGTGGAGGCCTACCACCGGCGCGTCCCCACCGGCGCCCTCAACCGGGCGCTGCAGGACATCCAGTCCAGCCACCCCGCGCCGGGAGCCCGGGTCCGCTACGGGGTCCAGGGAGCCATCGACCCGCCGACGTTCACCCTCTTCGCCACCGGCCGCCTACCCCAGACGTACCTGCGCTACATCGAGCGCGGGCTCAGGGAGCGCTTCGACTTCGGCCCGACCCCGCTCAAACTGCGGGTGCGGGTGGGGGGACGCTGAGGAGCGGTCATGGCCTGGTGCGACGAGTGCGACGAGCTGGTCGAGACAGAGGACCTCACCGAGGACGGGGCGTGCCCCACGTGCGGGTCGATCCTGGTCGACGAGGAGCGCAAGCCCGTCCCCTGGTACTTCAAGGCCATGCTGGTGGCCTCGGTGATCTATCTCGGCTACCGGGCCTTCCAGGGCATCACATGGGTCGCCCACCACGTGTGAGCCGGGCGCGGGCCGGGCGCCGACCGTAAGGTCCGGCCGCCCCCTGCGTTCCCTCGGTGTCCACCACCGAGGGGGGTACGTCATGACGCAGGGCCGCGAGGCGGCACGACCCGTCACACGAGAGAGCCAGCGGGCCGGAGGGCACGCCGCCTGCGCCCGCCGGGCCGACGGCTGGCAGCGCCGGGTCCCCGACGGGATGGTGATCACCGTCGACCCCGTCCACGACCGGGCCGCCGTCCGCCTGGTGGGCGACCTCGACATCGCCTCGGCCCCCCACGTGCGCTGGGCCCTGCCCAGGCTCACCGGCCGGATCCTCGAGGTGGACCTGTCGCGTCTCGCCTTCATGGACGCCGCCGGTCTCTCGTCGTTGCTGCTGGTGCGGCGTCAGCTGGAGCGGGCCGGACGCCGCCTCCGCCTGCACGGGGCCAGGGGCCAGGTCCGCACGGTCTTCGACCTCAGCGGTCTCGGGCACCTGGTGGAGGAGGGTGCCGGGCCGGCGGCTCAGTCGTCGTCGAAGGTCCGCTGCCAGACGGTGGCCGACTCGAGCCGGGAGGTGAGCTCGCCCGCGCTCACGGCACGGGACCACAGGAAACCCTGGAAGTAGTCGCATCCGAGCCTCTGGAGCGCCTTGGCCTGCTCGACCTCCTCCACCCCTTCGGCGACGGTGCCCATGCCGAGGGCGTGCGCCAGCTGGATGAGGGAGCGGACGATGGCGGCGTCGCGTTCGTCGTGGACCAGACCGCCGACAAAGAGGCGGTCCAGCTTCACGAAGTTGGCCGGGATGTCGCGCAGGTAGACGAGCGAGGAGTAGCCGGTGCCGAAGTCGTCGATGGCCAGGCGCACGCCGGCGTCACGCAGCTCCCGGTACACGTCGGTCAGTGTGGAGAGGTCGCGCAGCAGGGCGGACTCGGTGATCTCCAGGCAGAGGGCGCCGGGCTCGAGCCCGCTGTCGGCGAGCGCCGCCGTCACGTTGCGGCCCCACCCCTCCCGCATCAGCTGTTTGGCCGAGACGTTGACGCCCAGGAGGAGGTGCGGCGCCACCGACCGCCGCCAAGCTGCCGCCTGGGCCGTCGCCTGGCGGAGGACCCAGTTGCCCAACGGCACGATGAGCCCCGTCTCCTCGGCCAGGGGGATGAACTCGCCCGGGAGGAGCATGCCGCGCACCGGGTGCGGCCAGCGGACCAGCGCCTCCACCCCCACGATGCCGCCGTCGCGCCCGAGCAAGGGCTGATAGTGCACCGCCAGCTCGCCGTTGGCGATGGCATGGCGCAGCTCGGACTCGACACGGAGGCGGGCCGAGACGTTCTGGCGGCTGCCGGCAGGCGGCAGCTCGACGTCGCCCCCACCCTCGAGCTTGACCCGCTGGAGCGCGACGTCGGCGTCGCACAGCAGTGCCTCGGGCCGGCAGGCCCGGTCGGAGGTGGCGCCGATGCCGATGCTGACGCTCGGCGTGATGCGGTAGCCCCCGACGGTGACCGGCGCCATCACCGCCGCCAGCATGGTCCGGGCCAGGGCGGCGAGGTCGTCGACCGACCCCGCCTCGCCCACGACGAGGAACTCGTCGCTCCCGAACCGCCCGACGGTCTCGCTGCCGGTGCCGGCGGCCACCATGCGCCGGGCGACGATCTGGAGCAGCTCGTCGCCGACGGAATGGCCGAGACTGTCGTTGATCAGCTTGAACCGGTCCACGTCGACCACGAGCACCCCGGCCACGCTGCCGGGCTGCACCCCGGCCACGGTCCGGCCCAGGAGCTCGATGATCCCTCGGCGGTTGCGGAGGCCGGTGAGGTCGTCGGCCACGGCCCGGTCCTCGAGGGCGGCCACCATGCGCCGCCGCTCTTCTCGGGCGGCCACCCGGTGGGTCAGGTCCTCGGCGATGACCAGCGCCTCGTCGGGCCTGGCCTCGCCGCCGCACAGCGACACCGGCACGAGCCGGGCCACCACCTCGCGGCCGGAGGGCCCGAGGAGGCGCACGACCGCCGGGCGGGGCGTGCGCTCCCCGCCGAAGAGGACGAACAGCATCTCGGTGGCGGCCGCCCGGCCGTCGCCCTGGGCCAGGGCTGCCAGGGCCACGCCCAGGAGCGCCGAGGGCTCCCGGCCCACCAGCTCGCACATCGCCGGGTTGACCGCCGTGATCCGTCCGGCCCGGTCCACGAGGACCGTGCCCGCCGGGTTGTGGTGGAACGCCCGCTCGAACCGCTGCCGGTCGTGGTCGTGAGGGTGGTCGTCAGGGCGGTCGTGGACGTGCGGGAGGGGCGATCCGCCGGGCCCGGCGGGTGGGTGGGGCGCCGCGGGTGGCCGGCCGCGCGCCGGTGCCTCGGCGAGCCGCGCCTGCGGGCGCGGCTGCTCGGCGACGATCGAAGCTGCCCGACTGCCCATCCCCGTTCCCCTCTCGTGCGCCCCGGGCACGCCGGTGCAAACGGACGGGCTGCGATGGCCTGCTCCCCACAAGCCGGGCCGCCGCACGGGTCCCGTCCCAGCTGCAGCCTATTTGTTGAAACATCGGACTGCAAATGGAACGCGCGTCGGTGCTCGTCCTGCGCCTGCGCGGGCACGCAGCGGTGCCGAGGTCCGAGGCAAATCGCGCCGTTCCATTCGGGCCGGGTGCCGGCCCTCCCCGGACGCTCGTCAGCCTGGCGGGCGGGCCGCCTGGGCAACCGGGGAGGCCAGGGTCGCGTGGGGCACCCGAAAGGTCCGCGTCGCGGCGGCAGCGCGCCGGATGGCGAGCACGGCGATGTCGTCCTGGGCGCCGTCGGGGACCAGCCGGACGAAGAGCGTGTCCAGGAGGTCGGCGAGCGCCGACGGGCCGCTGGCGGCTGCCCGGAGCCGCTCGATGCCGACGTCGATGCGCTCGCCGCGGCGCTCCACCAGGCCGTCGGTCACCGCAAGGAAGGTCTCCCCGGGGGCGAGCTGCAGCTCGTGAGTGCCATAGGCGGTCCCCACCCTGACCGGAGGATCGGGCGGGACCTCGAGCACGGACGCGCCGGCCGGGGTCACCACGAACGGCGTCACGTGGCCGGCGTTGGCCAGCCACGTCCGGCCGGAGGGCAGGTGCACGCGCCCGCACAGGACCGTGGCGAACCGCCCGTGGTGGTCGAGCGACACCATCCGGCTGACCTTGCCGAGCACCGCAGCCGGGTCGGCGCCGTCGAAGCCGTGGGCGCTGATGACATGGCGGAGCTGCGCCATGACGGTGGCCGCCTCCAGCCCGTGCCCCGATACGTCTCCGACGGAGAAGAAGAGCCCGTCGCCGTCCACGACGACGTCGTACCAGTCGCCTCCCACCTCGACGCCGGCGCTGCCGGCCCGGTAGCGCGCCGCCACCTCGAACCCGGCCGGCTGGGGCAGGCGGCGGGGGAGGAGCGCGCGCTGGAGGGTCTCGGCCACGGCGCGCTGGTCCTGGTAGAGGGACCGTGAGACCGACGCTGTCCGCTCGGCCGCCCGCCGGCGGCGGACCAGCCATTCGGTCACGACCACGGCGATGGCGCTGAAGATGAGGCCGAGGGCCAGGAAGATCCAGGCCACGTCGGCGGCCAGGGCCCCGGTGAGCGGGACCCTGGGGGCCACGACGAGGGTGAGCACCCGGTCCCCGAACGGGAGGAGCTCGGTGGTACGGGTCCCGGCCAAGGGCGTGGGCGCCGTGCCCTCGACCAAGGCAGCAGGGCTGAGGGTCCTGCCGAAGTAGATGGCGAAGTTCAGGTCCGACTCGGGACTGGACGCCGGGATGGCGACCCGGCGCCCGGCCGGGAAGGCCTGCTCGCCGTAGGCGACGTAGGTGGGGCCGCCACCGGGTGCGGTGGCGGCCAGCGCATAGGCGAAGCGCTGGAGCCCCGGGCGGACCACCCGCTGGACGGCCAGCGTGTGCACCGTGGCCGCGGTCCGGCAGAGGCGGGCCACGGCCACGGACCCGGGCGCCAGGGCGGGGCCTGCACCGGCCGATGCGAGCAGCGTCGGGCCGTGAGCGGTGAGCACGTACAGCTCGGCCGACACGAGCGGCCCCTTGCCGCCGACCGATGTCGCGATGTCGCCGTGGAACGAAGTCGGCGAACCGTGGGTAAGGGAAGCCTCCGTGACCGCCTTGCCGAGCCGGCGCTCCAGGTCGACCGGACCGACCGCGAGCGCCGACTGGGTGAGCCGGGCCTCGAGGGAGAGGACCCGGTCCTCGCTGTGGAGGTAGCTCAGGTGGGCGACCGTGGTCACCACGGCGGTGAGGAGGAGCCCGACCACGGCGACGACCAGCGGTGCCAGGTGCGCCGAGAGCCGGCGGCGGGAGGGGACGCGTTGCGCCCGGTCGGGCACCTCGTGCCCCTCCGTGCGCGACATGCGGCACCTCCCCGACGGCGCGTCCGCCCGCCCGCTCCCGAGCGGACGGGCACCATGGGTGACCGGCGTCGCCTGCGCCCTGGACCGCAGGGATGCCCGCAGCCCGTTCCCGAGCCGCGGCTAGGTTAGTGCCCCCAGATGGCACGTTCCATGCAGGTACATGTCGCCAACACGCCGGAGGCGGTGGCCACGGCGCGCCAGGCAATCGCCGACGCCGTGGAGGCCTGGGGCATCGGCGGCCCCCATGACGGGGCGATCGTGGACGACCTGCTGCTCGTCACCACCGAACTGCTCAGCAACGCCGTCAAGTTCTCGTCCGGCGTCGTGACGATGCTGCTCACCTGGAGGTCGGGCGTGCTCCGGGTGACGGTGAGCGACAACGCCCCCTCACCCGCCACGCTCCGCTCGCCGGGGCCCCACGCCAGCGGGGGGCGCGGTCTGGCCATCGTCGCCGCGCTGTCCAGCCGCTGGGGCCAGACCCCCTACGTCGACGGCTGCAAGGAGGTCTGGGCCGAGGTGCTGGTGGCCTCACGGTCGGGCGCCGGCGCGTCCGGGGGCGCGGCCGCCACGCTGATCCTGGAGGGATAGACGCGCCAGCGGGTGCACGGGCGGCGGGTTCAGGCGTGCCGGTGCGAGGAGCTCGACCGCACGTCGACGGTGTGGGTGGGGGCGGCCCGGTGCGCCGACCGGCCGCCGACGAGCCACGGGCCGACCTTCGGAGCCACCAACGTCGCCAGGAGGATCCCGATGCACACGGCGCTGACGATGGCCCACTGCCGGAGGCCCGCACCTCGCACCTCGTGCCTGGTCCTGCGGTAGAAGTCCCTCGGCGCCAGGTGCGCCACGTCCACCAGGTGGCCGAGGACGTGGGCGATCATGGCGGCAAACCACAGCACGAAGGTGACCTTGTGGATCGCCAGCAGCTCGTTGCGCAACGCCGTGGACGCGAGCAGCAGGGCGATGCCGCTGCCGACGACGGACACCGTCGAGACCACCAGGAAGGGCCCGAGGAGCCGGAGGGCGGTCGGCGGAGGGCCCTTCCGGCGGTAGGCCGGGGACCCGAGGTAGTACCGGGCGAACCGCCAGGTGGCGCTCCCGACCTTCAACACGACCACCGGCACGAGCACCATCCCGACCACGACGTGCACCGTGGCGAGCGTGCTGATGTGCAGGAGCGTGACCCCCTCGACCGCCAGAAGGACGAGCAGGAGCGCTCCCAGCATCGCCGTGAGGCGCCCGTTCGACTCCACGCCGGCGTCTCCTTCGAGCAGCGGCTTGGCGGCCATCTCGGCTTCCTGCCTCCGGCGGACGGCCACGGCGTGCCACGCGGCGACCGGTGTGCTCGACCGGTCCCTGCGCCGGGCGCGCTCGAGCGGTTGCCCGAGGACGCCGCTGCCGCCGCCCACGACCACCGCCTCCCAGGCAGCGACGGGCGCGTTCGAGAGCTCGACGCGGCGGGGCCCCGGTGCCGGCCGCCGCGAGAGCAGGGCCGTTCCCACGACGGGCAGCGCCGTCAGCGGGCGGAACCGGGCGCCGACGGTGGCCTCCTTGTAGCTCCGGTAGCGGTGGTAGACGCCGAAGGCGATGACGCCCACGGCCACCACCCCGAGCACGTAGCCGACGTCCCCGAACGCCTTGGCGATGGCGTGCCAGTGGGAGCCCACGCCG
>JAJYVT010000019.1 GCA_021791845.1 Actinomycetes bacterium
CGCTACGGGTCGCCGGCCATGCAGGTGACCGGGGACCGGACCACCGAGCACGGCCTGGCGACCGTGGCCGTGGACAGCGAGGGCGTCGCCGCCCAGTCGTTCGACATCGTCCGCGACGGCGTGCTGGCCGGGTACCAGCTCGACCGCTCCATCGCCGCCGCCGAGGGCCTGGGCCGGTCGAACGGCTGCGCCTTCGCCGACTCCCCCCTGCACGTCCCGATCCAGCGGATGGCCAACGTCTCGCTCCAGCCCGCACCGGGCGACGGCCCCTCCACCGAGGACCTGATCGCCGGGGTGGACCGGGGCATCTACGTCGTGGGCGACAAGAGCTGGTCGATCGACATGCAGCGCTACAACTTCCAGTTCACCGGGCAGCGCTTCTTCGCCATCCACGGCGGCCGGCTGGCCGGCCAGCTGCGCGACGTCGCCTACCAGGCCACGACGACGGACTTCTGGGGAGCCATGGAGGCGGTCGGCGGGCGCAGCACCTACCTGCTCGGCGGCGCCTTCAACTGCGGCAAGGGCCAACCCGAACAGGTGGCGGCCGTCAGCCACGGCTGCCCGGCGGTGCTCGTCCGGGGCGTCAACGTGCTCAACACCCGTCGGGAGTCGGGGCGGTGAGCGCCTCCGCACCGAGCCCGAGCGGGCTCCCGCACCCGGCAGAGGTCGTCGAGGCTGCCCTCGCCGCCGCCGGCGGACCGTGCATCGTCCTGGTGGAGGAGTCCCACGGGGTGGACGTCCGCTACGCCAACAACACCGCCACCACCGACGGCGTCCGGCTCGACCGCAGGGTGACGGCGGTGCGGGTGGACGAACGGGACGGCGTCGTGCGCTCGGGCGTGGCCCGCCAGAGCGGCGACGTGGACGTGGCGGCGCTGGTGGCGGAGGCGGAGCGCACGGCGACCGCCACCGACGCCGCCGCGCCCCTGATCGGGGGCACCGCCGCCCCCGACTTCGACGCCGACCCCCAAACGACCGACCTCGCCGTGCTCGACGCCGTCCTCGACGGCCTGTCCGGCGCCTTCCGCCGGGCCGAGCGGGCCGGCACCGTGCTGTCGGGGTTCGCCGAGCACCGGGTCGTCACCACCTACCTCGGCTCGACCACCGGGCTGCGGCGCCGGTACTCGCAGCCGACCGGAAGCCTCCAGCTCGTCGGCCGCCGTGACGGTCGGTCGGCGTGGGCCGGCGTCGGCACCGCCAGCTTCGCCGGCCAGGGGGTCGAGCCGCTCGAGGAGGAGGTCGCCCGGGGCCTCGACTGGGCCGCCACCCGGGTCGACGTGCCGGCCGGCCGCCACGAGGTGGTGCTGCCGCCCAGCGCCGTCGGCGACCTCATGCTGTTCCTCCTCGACGCCGCCGGCGGGCGCGAGGCGGAGGAGGGCCGGACGATCTTCTCCCGTCCCGGCGGCGGCACCCGCGTCGGGGACACCCTCACGCCGCTCCCCTTCGACCTGTGGAGCGACCCCCAGGCGCCGGGGCTCGAGTGCACGCCGTTCCTCGCCGCCGGCGCCTCCACCGCCGACGTCTCGGTCTTCGACAACGGCATGGCCCTGGAGCGAACCGACTGGCTGCGGGCCGGGCGCCTCGAGCGCCTGCAGTACCACCGGGCCGGTGCCGCCCGGGCCGGCACCTTGCCCACGGCCCCGGCCGACAACCTGCTCCTCTCGCTCCCGAGCGCTGGGGGCTCGACCGCCGACCTGGTGGCCCGCACCGAGCGGGGGCTGCTCGTGACCTGCCTGTGGTACATCAGGGAGGTCGACCCCCGGACGCTGCTGCTGACCGGGCTCACCCGCGACGGCGTCTACGTGGTCGAAGACGGCAGGGTGGTGGGAGCGGCCAACAACTTCCGGTTCAACGAGAGCCCGGTGGACGTCCTGGCCCGCGCCACCGAAGCCTCGGCCACGGTCCGCACCCTGGGTCGCGAGGGCGGGAGCTGGCTCAACCGGATGGCGATGCCGGCCCTGCGGGTCCCCGACTTCAACATGTCGACCGTCAGCCAGGCGGTTTGAGGCCCCACGCCCCGGCCACCAGCTCGAAGGAGCGCAGGCGGTCGGCGTACCCGTGGACCCGGGTGGTCACCATCAGCTCGTCGGCGCCGGTGCGGACCGCCAGGTCGTCCAACCCGGCGCGCACGGACGCAGGGTCGCCGACCACGTAGGTGGCGGCCACCTCCTCCACCACCGCTCGCTCCTCGGACGTGTAGCGGTACGCCGCCGCCGTCTCGGGCGACGGGAGCGGCCCGAACCGGTTGGTGCGCAGCTGCAGAGCCGAGAGCAGCGCGGGGCCCACCACCCAGCGCGCCTCCTCCTCGCTCGGGGCGCAGACGACGGCCACCGCCACCATCGCCCGCGGCTCGGCGAGGACCGCCGACGGGCGGAAGCTCTCCCGGTAGCGCTCGAGCGCCGGCTCCGTGAAGCGGGGGCTGAAGTGGTGGGCGAACGAGAACGGCAGCCCGAGCAGGCCGGCCAGCTGCGCCGAGAAGAGGCTCGAACCGAGGAGCCAGACCTCGGGCAGGTAGCCGAGACCGGGCATGGCCCGGGGACGCTCCACCGCGCCGGTGAAGTAGCCGACGAGCTCGACCACGTCCTCGGGGAAGTGCTCGGCCCCGAGGTCTGCCGCCCGGCGCAGGGCCCGTGCCGTGTGGTGGTCGGTGCCCGGGGCCCGGCCGAGCCCGAGGTCGATGCGGCCCGGGTGGAGCGCCTCGAGCGTGCCGAACTGCTCGGCGATCACCAGGGGCGCGTGGTTCGGCAGCATCACCCCGCCCGACCCCACCCGGATGGACGAGGTGGCGGCGGCCAGGTGGGCGACGAGCACGGCCGGGGCGGAGCTGGCGACCGCCGGCATCCCGTGGTGCTCGGCCACCCAGATCCGGTGGTAGCCGAGCCGTTCGAGGTGGCCGGCCAGCGCCGTCGCCTCGGCCAGCGCGCCGGCGGCGGACGAGCCCTCGGCCACGGTGGCGAGCTCGAGCACGGAGAGGGGGACGTCGACCATACGAGGTGCAACGCGCCCGGCGCTCGCTGGCTTCCCGCACCGGCACCCCTTCGGTAGGGTCTCCGCGTGACCGACCCCGCCCCGCCACCCCCGGCCCCGCTGCCCGGCGTCCACCGCGTCTGGGAGGAGGACGTCCTCCCGGCGCTCGAGCGCTACACCACCGTTCCCTGCCTCTCGCCGGCCTACGACGCCGACTGGGAGGCCGGGGGGCACCTGGCCGCGGCGGCGGACCTCCTGGCCCGCTGGTGCGCCGGCCGGCCGGTCCACGACATCCAGGCCGAGGTGGTCGGCCGGCCGGGGGCGACCCCGCTGCTGCTGGCCGAGACCCCGGTCACCGGGGGCGCGTCGGGCACCGTCGTCATCTACGGCCACCTGGACAAGCAGCCGCCGCTCGGCGCGTGGCGGGACGGCCTGGGCCCCTTCACCCCGGTCCGGGAGGGCGACCGGCTCTACGGGCGGGGCACGGGCGACGACGGCTACGCCACGTTTGCCGCCCTCGCCGCCGTCGAGCTCCTGGACGCGGCCGGCATCCCGCGCCCGCGCGTGCTCGTCCTCACCGAGGCCAGCGAGGAGAGCGGCAGCCCCGACCTGCCCGACCACCTCGAGGCGCTGGCGCCCCGGATCGGCCACCCCGACCTCGTCCTGTGCCTCGACTCGGGGTGCCTCAGCTACGACCGGCTGTGGCTGACCACCTCGCTGCGGGGCAACCTCGTCCTCACCGTCTCGGTCGAGGTGCTCGCCGAGGGCGTCCACAGCGGGAGCGCCGGCGGCATCGTCCCGACATCGTTCCGCCTCCTCCGCCAGCTGCTCGACCGCCTGGAGGACTCGGCGACCGGCGAGGTCCGGCTGCCCGAGCTGCACGCCGAGGTGCCCGACGCCCACCGGCCGGGCGAAGCCCCGCCGTGGCAGGCGGCCGACACGTTCCCCACCGTGCCCGGGCTGGTGCTCGAGGGCACGTCGGACACCGAGCGCCTGCTCCGGCGGGCCTGGGGGCCGGCCCTGGCGGTGACCGGCATGGACGGCGTGCCCTCGGTGCGTGACGGCGGCAACGTCCTGCGCCCGTGCACCACCGCCAAGCTCTCGCTGCGGCTGCCGCCGAGCGTGGACGCCCAGCGGGCGGCCCGGGCAGTGGAGGGGGTCCTCACCGCCGACCCGCCGGCGGGGGCGACGGTGAGGGTGCGGGCGGAGTCGCCGGCCACAGGATGGGTCGCGCCCGCCTTCGAGCCCTGGGTCACCGAGGCCTTCGGCTCTGCGTCCCAGGAGGTCTTCGGCCGGGCGCCGGGGACGCTGGGCGAGGGCGGGACGATCCCGTTCCTGGCGATGTTGACCGAGCGCTACCCCGGCACCCCGCTGGTGGCGACGGGGGTGCTCGGGCCGGGCAGCAACGCCCATGGCCCGAACGAGTTCCTGCACCTCCCGATGGCCGAGGCGGTCACCGTGGCCTCGGCCCGGCTGATCGCCGCTGCCGGGCGCTCGCCGGCCTGAGGCGCCGCTGCCGGGCGCTCGCCGGCATCGCCCCAGGTCACAGGCCGCGATCGGCCGCATGCCGGCAACGTTGCGGTGCCGTCGGACCCGGCGGGGCCGACGGAGGGCCGGTAGTCTGAGCAGGCGGTTCCCGCCGTCGGGGCTGCGCGCGCAACCCGCCCGCCACCGCCTCGCCATGGCGGTGCCCGCGGCGGCCGAGCCGGAGGAGAGCACCATCCCGTATCCCGAAGACCCCCCGATGCTCGCCGTGCGCGAGGCGGTCTCCCGGGCCCTCGCAGAGGACGTGCTCCCGCTGGGCGACGTGACGGCTGCGCTGCTCGACCCCGGCCGCCAGGCCCGCATGGCGGTCGTGGCCCGGTCGCCGGGCGTGGTGGCGGGCCGGCTCTGCGCCCTGGAGAGCTTCCGCCAGGTGGACGGCGACGTCGTGGTCGACTGGCGCCTGCCCGACGGGTCGGCCGTGGCCGCCGGCACGGTGGTGGCCTCCGTCAGCGGTCCCATGGCGTCGATCCTGACGGCGGAGCGGACGGCGCTCAACTTCCTCTGCCATCTCTCGGGGGTGGCCACCGCCACCCGGCGATTGGTCGACGCGGTGACCGAGGCCAACCCGTCCACCCGGGTGCTCGACACGCGCAAGACGCTCCCCGGGCTCCGGGCGCTCGAGAAGGCGGCGGTGCGGGCAGGAGGCGGCACCAACCACCGGGGATCGCTGTCCGAAGGGGTGCTGCTGAAGGACAACCACCTGGGCGGCCTGGCCATCGCCGAAGCCGTCGCCGAGGCCGCCCGGCGGTGGCCGGGGCGGATGATCGAGGTGGAGTGCGACGAGCCCGCCCAGGCCGAGGAGGCGGCCGCCGCCGGCGCCGCCATGGTGCTGCTCGACAACATGACGCCCGAGCAGGTGGCGTCGACCGTGGCCCTGGTGCGGGCAGCCGCCGGCGGCGTCCTGGTCGAGGTGTCGGGCGGCATCACCCTCGGGACCGCGCCGGCCTACGCCGCCGCCGGGGCGGACCTGCTCTCGGTCGGCGCCCTCACCCACTCGGCCGCCTCCCTCGACCTCGGGCTGGACCTGGTGCCGTGACGCCGGCCGACCCGACGCTCTTCCAGGTCCCCGACGCCCCCGGCGGCACCTCACGGCGCGTGGACGTCGACAAGCTCATCGCGGTCGAGCGGGCCGCCGCCGACGTGGTGGAGCCGGTCGGCCGGCTGTGGCGGGAGCTGGCCGCGGCCACCGACGCCGCCGTCAGCTCCCACACCCTCGACAGCGTCCTCCGGGAAGCGCTGGCGACCATGGCACGCGTCATGGGGGTGGACACCGTCTCGATCCTGCTCGCCACCGAGTCGGGCGAGGAGCTGGCATTCCGGGCGTCTGTCGGGCTTCCCGAAGAGCTGACCATCGGCATCGGGATCCGGGCCGGCCAGGGCATGGCGGGGAGGGTGCTCGCCAACCGCCGGCCGCTCGTGGCGGGCAACCTCGCCGCCATCGAGGTCGTGAACCCGGTCCTGCGCGACAGCGGGCTGCGCTCCATCGCCGCCGTCCCGCTCACAAGCGCGGGCCGCTGCATCGGCGTGCTCTACGCCGCCAGCTACCAGCTGGACCGGTTCACCACTACCGATGCCGAGCTGCTCCAGGTGGTGGCCGACCGGCTGGCCGCCGCCCTGGACCGGGTGCAGCTCTTCGAGCGGGAACGGGATGCGCGCCGAGAGGCCGAGCAGCTGGTCGACCGGATCGGCCGGATGCAGCGGGTCACCGCCGAGCTGGCCACGGTCGAGACCGCACCCCAGGTGGCGGGCGTGCTGGTCCGCTACCTCGAGACCGACGCGCCCGCCTGGGTGGGGGTGTGGCTGCGCGAGGGCGACCACCTCGTGCCGGCGGCCCAGTCGGGCGCGGCGCCGGCCGGTTGGGAGGGCGCCGTGACGACCGACGACGCGGAGCCGGTGGCCCAGGCCGTGCGCGAGGAGCGACCCCGCTACCACGACGGGCCCGGGCCTTCGTACGCCGTGCTCCCGATCGTGTGCCGCGACGGGTGCGCCGGCGCCCTGAGCATCGTCGACGCCGGCGGTCGCCCGATCCCGGCGGCCGAGCGCGAGCTGCTGGCCGCCGTGGCGGGCCAGGCGGCGCAGGCGTTCGACCGGGCCCATCTCATGGCCGCCCAACAGCGCACGGCCGAGCGGGCGACCTTCTTCGCCCGGGCGGCCCAGGCGCTGGCCGAGGCCGACGACCTCGCCGCCACCCTCGAACGGCTGGGCGACCTGGCGGTCGCCGTGCTGGGCGAGATCTGCCTCATCGACGTGCTGAACGAAGACGGGCAGCTGACCCGCATGGTCGCCAAGCACCGTGACGCGCGCCGACAGCCCGAGACCGACCGGCTTCGCCACGAGTTCCCACCGGACCCCGAAGGACGGCACCCGGCGGTCCTCGCCGTCACCGCCGGGCGGTCGCTGTGGTCCGACCGGTTCACCGAGGGCTTCCTGCGGGCAACCACCCGCGACGAGGAGCACCTGGCGCTGGTGCACGCGTTGGGGGTCCGCTCCTACGTGACCGTCCCCCTGGTAGCCGAAGGGCGGGTGCTCGGATCGGTGACCTCGGTCTCGTGCAGCCGGGCCTTCCAGCCCGACGACGTGGCGTTCGCCGAGCAGCTGGCCGAGAACGTGGCCTCCGTCGTCGACAACGCCCGGCGCTACGACGTCGCCTTCCGGACGTCCCACATCCTCCAGTCCAGCCTGCTCCCCCGCTCCCTGCCGGCCGTCGAGGGGATCTCGGTGGCCACGCGCTACCTCACCGCCAACCGCGGGCTCGAGGTGGGCGGCGACTTCTACGACGTGATCCTCCTCGCCTCCGGCGCCGTGCTGTTCACGGTGGGCGACGTGGCCGGCCACGACCGCAACGCCGCCGCACAGATGGGGCACCTGCGCAGCGCGTCCCGGGCCCTCGCCGGCAGGGTGTCCTCGCCGGCCGAGCTCCTCGTCTCCCTGCGCGACAGCTGGGACCTCCTCGGGTTCGACCGCATCGCCACTGCCCTCGTGGGCTCGCTCGACCCGGTCTCGGGGCAGCTGGCGATCGCGTCGGCTGGTCATTACCCGCCGCTCCTGGTGGGCGTGGACGGCACGCGGTTCCTGCCGGTCGAGCCGACCCCGCCGCTCGGGCTGTGGGGACCGCCGCCCTCGATGTGGGAAGGCGTGCTGGACGCGCGCCAGGTGCTGCTCGCCTACACCGACGGCGCCATCGACGAGCGCTCCGCCGGCAGCGAGGCGAGCATGGCCCGCCTGGCCGCGGTGGCGGCGGCCGGGGTGCTCACCCCGGCGTCGGTGTGCGACCGCGTCGTGTCCGTGCTCGACCCCGACCGCGCCGACGACGTGGCCCTCCTCGCCCTGTCACGATCGCCGTCGCACTGAGCCGTCGCGCTGAGCCGCCGCGCTGAGCCGTCGCTCAGGCAGCGGGCTCGCCCGTGAGAGCGGCGAAGAGGTCGCCCAGCTCCTCGATCCGCCGGAGCACGTCGGTGTGCTCGAAGACCAGCGGGTCCGATCCCCTCGCCCCCGCCTCCACCTCGTCCCAGGAGACCGGGGTGGACACCGTGGGACGAGGGCGGGCACGAAGCGAGTAGGGCGCAACCGTGGTCTTGGCCGCGCTGTTCTGGCTCCAGTCGATGAGCACCTTCCCCTTGCGCAGGTCCTTGCGCATGTTGGCGACCACGGCGTCGGGATGGGCACGCTCCAGCACCCGGGCGATCCGGTGCGCCTCCGCGCTCGACTCCCCCGACGGGCGCGGCGGCTCGAGCGGCACGTAGAGCTGGAGGCCCTTGGAGCCGCTGGTCTTGGCCAGCGCGTCGGCGTGCCCGGCGTCGGCCAGCGCGTCGCGCAGCCACAGACCGACGGTGCAGCAGTCGGCGACCGCCGCCGGCGCACCGGGGTCGAGATCGAACACCATGAGGTCGGCCGGTCCCACCCCCGACGACCCGGTGGCCCGCCACATCGGCGTGTGCAGTTCGAGCGCCGCCAGGTTCGCAGCCCAGACCAGGCTGGCCTGATCGCAGATCAGGACGTAGTGGATGTCCTCCCCGTCCCCCTCGTTGCCCCCTCTTCTCCGGGAGGAGGCGGGATGGCGGGGCACGTCCACGCTCTGCACCCAGGCGGGCGCCGAGCGGGCGGCGTTCTTCTCGAAGAACGACGGCCCGTCCACGCCGTCGGGGAAGCGCCGCAGGGTCACCGGCCTGCCCGCGAGGTGTGGCAGGAGCACCGGCGCCACCTGGGCGTAGTAGTGGATCACCTCCGCCTTCGTCACCCCGGCGTCGGGATAGAGCACCTTGTCCAGGTTGGTCAGCTCGAGGCGGTGGCCCTCGACTGTCACCACGCGGTTGCTCGGGTCCCGCCTAGGTCCGGGCGTCGGCGAACACCTCCAGCAGCGTCGAGTTGAACGCCGGAAGGTCGTCGGGCTTCCGGCTGGTGACCAGGACGTTGGGTCCGGCCGAGCATACCTGCACCTCGGTGTCCACCCACGTGCCGCCGGCGTTGCGGATGTCCGTCTGCAGGCTCGGCCACGAGGTCAGGGTCCGGCCCCGCACGAGCCCCGCCTCCACCAGGGTCCACGGTCCGTGGCAGATCACCGCCGCCGGCTTGCCGGCGGCGAAGACGGCCTTCACCAGCTCCACCGCCGGCTCGTCCATCCGGAGCCGGTCCGGGTTGGCCACGCCTCCGGGGAGCACGATGGCGTCGATCGTCGCCGGGTCGACCTCCTTGGTGGTGAAGTCCACGGGGAACGTGTCGCCCTTGTCCAGGTGGTTCATGGCCTGGACCTCGCCGGGATCGGGCGCGACGAGCTGCGGCCGGCCTCCCGCCTCCTGCACCGCCCGCCATGGGCGGACCAGCTCCGCCTGCTCGATGCCCTCGTTGGCGACCACGAAGGCCACTCGCATGCCGTCGATCGCTGCCATGTCTCGTCTCCTCTTCTCGTCGTCCTGTCCCTGTGCTCGTCCCCGTCCCGGGCGGCCTCAGACCGCGGCCGCGGCGTCCCGCACCCGGTCGACCAGCGCCGCCAGCGGCCCCATGACCACGTTGCCGGGCGGGGTGTCCGGCGCGTGCGGGTGCGGATGCGTGGGGGCGGCGTCCTTCGCCTTGGTGTAGCGCTGCCCGAGCTCGATCCGGCGGTCCGGCGCCAGCGCGCCGAGCAGCATGGCGAAGGCGGTCTCCTCCTCCGCCGTTGCGTGCTCGAGCACCGCCGACTTCAGCGCGGCCACCTCCTGGGCGAACTCCGGGCTGGCGGGATCCATCTTCTCCATCTGTGCCAGCTTCTCCTCCGCCTCCGACTGCTCGGAGATCCGGGCGTCGGCGATGGCGTCACCACCCGGCACGTCCCGCACCGCCGGGTACACCACCACCTCCTCGGCCACCTCGTGGCGGACCAGGTCGTTGGTCAGCTTCCAGAACAGCTCGGCGCGGCCGTCGGCGGGAGCCGCGGCCAGCGCCTCCAACCGGGACTTCACGAGCTGGTGGTCCTCCTCGAGCAGTCGCACGACGTCATCGGGGTTCTCGTAGGTAGCCATGGTCCGCCACTCCTTCATGTCGTTGGCTGTGCGCAGCGGTGCGCGTGGTGGATCGGCGGCCCCTCGCTCCGGCCGGGTCCGCTCCCGACCTACCCGGTGCACCGGCGTGCGCAACCGCGCGTCCGCCGCGCGACCCGCGCGCTCTCCGTGCGCGGCCGGGGCGTTAGGCGGCTCCCGGGCGCGGGTAAGGAGCGTGGGCCGCGCCGCGACGCCGCCCACGCCGCACCCCGGTCCGACGGGTGCTGCGGTGCGGTTTGCTTCGGTGTCGCGCTGCGGTGCCGAGAGGGAGGACGCCGGATGACCGTCGAGACGCTGCACGAGCCGGTGGCGGGCCCAGCGGCGCTGTCGGTCGCGTTCCGCCACGTCGGTGCGGTCTGCATCCTCTCGCTGCGGGGCGCCCTGACGGCAGGGACGCTGCAGGTCTTCGAGTCCCAGATCGACCGGCTCGGCCGCACGACCTGCCACCGGGTGGTCGTGGACGCCGCCGGCCTCGCGGCCATCGACGAGGCCGGCGTGCGGGTCGTCACCGGGCTGCACCACTACGTGCACGCGCGCGGCGGCCGGCTGAGCGTGATCGGCGCCGCCGGTGCGGTCGCCCGGGCGCTCGCGTCGATCCCCCTGCCGGCGGGCTGACGTGCCGGGTCGGGGCTCGGAGCAGGACCGCCCGGCACCGCCGGCCGGTGAGGTCCGTCCGGACGCCCGCGGACCAGGAGCGGAGGAGACCGCCGCGTCGGCTACCCACGACCTGGCCGTGCTCCGGCAGGACAACGGCGAGCTCGCGGAAGACGCGATGCCCAAGCGCACCCTCGACGCGGCCGACGCCGCCACCGCGCACCACGCCGCCGACGACGAGGCCGACCAGCAGTCCGAGGAGTCGTTCCCTGCCAGCGACGCCCCTTCGACCTGGGCCGGCGACGGCCCGACGGCGGAGGACCCGCGCCACGGCGACGTGGCCGGCCGGCTGGTCGACCGGTCCCCGGTCGAGCACGTGCCCGAGCGCGACGACCCCGACGACCCCGTCCCGCGGACCCTCCCCCGGGACGGACGCAGTACCTGAGACCGACGACCATCCAGGACGGACCGACCACCCACCGTGAGCGCCACACCGGAGGCCACCGACGCCGTCATCGAGACCGACGACGGACCCATGCCGATCCACGTCGCCGTGCCGGCCGCCACCCCCAAGGGCGCGGTGGTGGTGCTGCAGGAGGCGTTCGGCGTCACCGACGACGTCAAGGACGTGGCCCGCCGGTTCGCGCTCGCCGGGTGGCACACCCTGGCGCCCTCGCTGTTCCACCGGCAGGGCTCGCCGGTGCTCTACCCCGAGGCCGGCCACGGCTTCCACTGCGACGCCCGCCCCGGCGCCTTTGCCCCCGGACCGGCGCAGGACGCCTTCGGGCGGACCCTCGCCTGGCTCGAGCGCTACGGCGGGGGCGCGCCCGCCCAGGGCGTGAGCCGCTGACGGGCCGGCGCCGGGCGCCTCAGCTCCGGGGCACGTCCTTCCAAGGGACCTCCCGGTCCACCCGGGGCTCGCCCGGCAGGCCGAGGACGCGCTCGCCCACGATGTTGCGCATCACCTCCGAGGTGCCGCCCTCGATCGAGTTCGCCCGTGCCCGGAGGAACGACCGGCGCACGTCGGCGGCACCGAACGAGAGCCCCGTCGGGCGCACCCGCGGGTAGTCCGTGCCGTAGAGCATCCCCTCGGCGCCGAGGAGGTCCACGCACAGCTCGTAGGTGCGCTTGTTCTCCTCGGCGTAGGCCAACTTCGCCACCGAGCCCTCCGGCCCGGGCGTGCCGGCCCGGCGGTTGTGCGCTGCCCGCAGGTTGGTGAGCCGGGCAACCTCGTGGGCGATCCAGCGCCGCACCAGCGCGTCCCGGAGCGCCAGGGCATGGGGCGACCGGTCGCCCTGCCAGCGCTCCTTCCACAGCGCCAAGGCTGTGGCGATCGGTCCCGAGGCCCGCGGGCCGACGTTGCCCCCGATGGCGACCCGCTCGTTCATGAGCGTGGTCACCGCCACCCGCCACCCCTCCCCCACCGCGCCCAGCCGGTCGGTGTCGGGGACCCTGGCGTCGGTGAAGAACACCTCGTTGAACTCCGCCTCGCCGGTGATCTGGTAGAGCGGGCGGACGTCCACGCCCGGCGCGTGCATGTCCACGAGGAAGCACGTGATCCCGGCGTGCTTGGGCACGTCGGGGTCGGTCCGGACGAGCAGCAGGCCCCGCCGAGCCAGGTGGGCGACCGTGGTCCAGACCTTCTGGCCCGTCACCACCCACTCGTCGCCGTCGCGCTCGGCCCGGGTGGCCAGGCTGGCGACGTCGGAGCCGGCGCCGGGCTCGCTGAAGAGCTGGCACCAGACCTCCTCGCCGGTGAAGAGGGGGCGGAGGAAGCGGTCCTTCTGCGCCTCGGTGCCGTGCGCGAGCACCGTCGGGGCCACCATCCCGTACCCGATCACGTTGCGCAGCACGGCCAGCGGCGCGCCGGCGTCACGGAGCCGGCCCATGGCGTGCTGCTGCAACGCCGGGGAGAGCCCGAGGCCGCCGCGGCCTTCCGGGTGGTGCACCCACGCCAGCCCCCGGTCGAACTGGGCGCCGAGGAAGACCTCGGGCGGCGTCGTCGCCGGGGGCAGGTCGGCCAGGAGCTCGTCGATGCGGGCGTCGACGAGCCGGCGGTCCTCCTCCTCGGGCGTGGCGTCGATGTCGGTCGCCGTCATGCGAGCTCCTCTCCCTCTCCGGCCCCCACGCGGGCCACCGCGTCGGCGGGCGGCTCGACCAGCTCCCGCCGGGCGATCACGTGCACGTCGATGCCGGCCTCCGCCGCGAACCGGAGGATCTTGCGCACCACCGACCCCCGCACCACCTCGTCGAACCGGGTGCGCTTGGTCGCCCCCACCACGATCTGGGTCACCTGGTGGGCGGCGGCGGTCTCCACCACCGTCCGGGCCGGGTCGTCGCCCTCCACCTCGATCCACGTGCCGCCCACGTCCTCGGCCAGCGTGCGCAGGGACCCGAGGGCCGGGTCGGGGCCCGTCCCCTCCCGTTCGGCGTCCCGCACGTGCAGCACGATGAGCTCGCCCTTGTTGCGGCGGGCCATCCTGGCAGCCCGACGGACCACGACGTCACTGCCCGGCGCCTGCGTGGCGGCCACCAGGATCCGCTCGGTGGTGCCCCAGCCGCCGGGGGGCCGGTGGGTCTCCAGGAACCGGAGCAGCTCCTCCTCCGTCTCGTCGGCCACGAACCGCAACGCCAGCTCGCGCAGCGCCACCAGGTTCTCGGTGCGGAAGAAGCCGTTCAGGGCGTCGGGCACCTTGGCCGGCGGGTAGATGTTGCCGTGCAGCATCCGGCGACGCAGCTGGTCGGCGGAGGAGTCGATGAGCTCCAGCTGGTCGGCCCGGCGGACCACCCAGTCGGGCACCCGCTCACGGATCCGGACGCCGGTGATGACCTCCACCGCGTCGGCCAGGCTCTCCAGGTGCTGGATGTTGACGGTGCTGATCACCGCGATCCCGGCCTCGAGCAGGGAGAGCACGTCCTGCCAGCGCTTCTCGTGGGGACCGGACCCCGGGACGTTGGTGTGGGCCAGCTCGTCCACCAACGCCACCTCGGGCTGGCGGGCGAGCACGGCGTCCAGGTCCATCTCGGTGAACGTGGTGCCCCGGTACTCCACGGTCTTGCGGGGGACGACGGGGAGTGTGCGCACCAGCTCCGCCGTCCGCGGCCGGCCGTGCGTCTCCACGAACCCGATGGCCACGTCGGTGCCGCGCTCGTGACGGCGCCACCCCTCGTCCAGCATGGCGCACGTCTTCCCCACGCCCGCGGCCGACCCGATGTAGATGCGGAAACGGCCGGCGGGCCGTACCGCCTGCGCCGACTCCTCGTCGACCACGGTCGGACCGGTCACCGTCCCATTCTCGCGGGCGGCGGGGGACGTCCGCTCCCGCCCCTCTACACTCGCTGATCGAGGAGGGTGCCGTCGTGACCGGGGTGCCGTCGTGAAGCGCTGGCTGAGGGGAGCCCTCGTCGCGATCGCCGGGATCGCCGCCCTGTCCGCCGCCATGGTCCCGTTGCGCGACCATCTCTCGCTCGCCACCCCCGCGCTCGTGCTCGTGGTCCCCGTCGTGGCCGGCGTGGCCGTGGGCGGGCTCGCCAGCGGGATCGTCGCCGTGGTGGCCGGCTTCATCGCCTACGACCTGCTCTTCATCCCTCCCTACGGCACGCTCACCGTGGGGGCGGCCCAGAACTGGGCGGCGCTCGGCGTGTACGCCGTCGTCATGCTGATCGTGGCCAGGGTCTTCGCCTTCCTCCAGCGGACCCGGGGGGAGGCCCGGCGCGACGCGGACGCCACGCGCCGCCTCTATGCGCTGTCAGACGTCCTCATCGGGGACAAGCCGGTCACCGGCGTGCTGCAGGACATCGCCGACACCATCTGCCAGGCGTTCGGCGCCCGCTGGGTCGCCGTCCTCATCCCCGGGGAGGGGGAGGGCTCCGAGCTGAGGGTGGCCGCCACCGCCGGGGACCCGACGGCGGCCGAGCTGGCCGCCATGGCCCCCACCGGGGGGCGCCCCGAGTGGCTCGGTGCGGGTACCGGCCACGCGGCGGCGGGCCAGGTCCGCGTCGTCCTCACCGCCCGCGGGCGCCCGGTGGGCCTGGTGGCCATCGCCGGCGCCACCTTCGACCGGCACGAGGCCGCCCTGCTCCAGACGTACGCCAACCAGGCCGCCCTGGCCCTCGAACGCAGCCAGCTGCGCGAGCAGGCGCTCAGGACCGAGCTCCTGGAGCAGGTCGACGCCCTGCGCGCCTCCCTCATGGGGGCGGTCTCCCACGACCTGCGCACGCCGCTCGCCTCGGTCAAGACCGCCGTCAGCGCGCTTCGCCGGGCGACAGGGGACGGGCGGCTGAGCGCCGAGGACAAGAGCGAGCTCCTGGCGCTCATCGAGCAGCAGTCCGACGCCCTCGACCGGCTGGTCGCCAACCTGCTGGACATGACCCGCATCCAGTCGGGCGCCCTCGAGCTGCGGCCGGCCATCACCCCGGTGGCCGACGTGGTGGAGGGAGGGCTCCGGGCGAGCGCCGTCGCGCCCGACACGGTGGACGTCCGCCTCCCGGTCGACCTCCCGCCGGTGCAGGTCGACCAGGTCCTGATGGAGCAGGTGCTGGCCAACCTGCTGGACAACGCCGCCCGCCACTCGCCCGACGGCGTGCCCGTGCGCGTGGAGGCCGCCGTGCGCGACGGCGTGGTCGAGCTCTCGGTGAGCGACCGGGGACCGGGGGTGCCGCCCGGCGACCGGGAGCGAATCTTCACCATGTTCAGCCGGATCGGCGCCGAAGGCAGGGCGGGGCTCGGGCTGGCCATCGCCCGTGCCTTCGTCGAGTCCCACGGCCAGACCATCCACGTGGAGGACGCACCCGGCGGGGGGGCCCGCTTCGTCCTCACCCTGCCGGCAGCGCCCGTGCCGGTGGAGGCTTGACGTGTCCCGCATCCTCGTCATCGACGACGACCGCTCCCTGCTCCGCGCGCTCACCATCGCCCTGTCGGCCCGTGGGAACGAGGTGGTGGTGGCCCGCGCCGCGGCGGAGGGGATCGCCCAGGTGTCGCTCACCACGCCCGACGTCGTCATCCTCGACCTCGGGCTCCCCGACATGGACGGCGTCGAGGTGTGCCGGCGGATCCGCCAGTGGACCCAGGTGCCGATCATCGTGCTGTCCGCCGCGGCCTCCGAGGGGCGCAAGGTGACCGCGCTGGACGCCGGCGCCGACGACTACGTGACCAAGCCGTTCGGCATGGCCGAGCTCGAGGCCCGCCTGCGCGTCGCCCTGCGCAGGACCGCTCCCGCACCCGGCTCCCCGCCGGTCATCTGCGTCGGACGGCTCGAGGTCGACCTCCTGCACCACATGGCCCGGGTGGACGGCGCTGGGGTGGACCTCACGGCAAAGGAGTTCGACCTGCTCGCCTTCCTGGCCCGCCATGCCGGCAAGGTGTGCACCCATCAGATGATCCTCCACGAGGTGTGGGGGTCGACCTACAGCAACGAGTCCCACTACCTGCGGGTGTACGCGCACCGGCTCCGGCGCAAGCTGGGGGAGGCCGGCTACATGCTGCGGACCCAGCCCGGGATCGGCTACCAGCTGGCCGACGAGCCGTCGTGAGCGGCACCGACCGCAGGATCGCCGCGCCGCGCCGCGCCGGGGTGCCGGGCCGGTGGGCGGCGCCGGCGACGGTCGCGATCGGCCTGGGCGCCCTCGCGCTGTCGGCCTGGGAGGGAACGGTCGTCCAGAGCTCCGCACGCGCCCACGCCAGCGTGCTGGCGGTCATCGGCGTGACCCTCGCCACCGCCGGGCTGGTCGGCCGGCGGCAACAGCGCCGGCGGAGCGCCGACTGGGCGCGCCGCGCCGGTGCCGTCCTCGATCCCGGCGGCCGGCGGCGGCCGGTCGCGCTCGTGGTCGGCACCGTCGCCTGGGCCGTGCTGGTGGCCGCCACCATCGGCTGGGACCTCAACAGCTTCGTGCACCAGGCGCACGACCTGCCCACCCTGAGCCGCCTCGTCGGGGACGTCACCCGTCACGACTGGGGTCGCGCCCTCGTGTTCGCCGCCTGGCTGGCCCTCGGCGCCTACCTGGCGATGGGCGGGAGGCGACGTGCCGGCGCCCGGCGCCCGGCGCGCTCCACCGGCGCCGGCCCCGGAGCCGACGGCGCCGACCGGGGCACCGCGACACCATGACCATCGGGGACATCGTGTGGGCGGTCATCGGTGCGGCCTGGGTCCTGTGGCTGCTGGCCACGGCCGTGGTGCGCCCGCTGCCGGGGTTCCTCCGGGTGGTCCGCGGCTTCGTCGGGTCGTGGGCCGGACGGGCCATCGCCCTCGCCGCCTGGGGCGGGGCGGGCTGGCACCTCTTCTGCCAGCGCCCCTGACCGGCGTGCGGGGCCGGCGTGCCTGCGCGGCCTGCGCGGCCGGCGGGGCCTACCCGGCGCGACGGCCGCGGCCGAGCGCGTCGCCGGCCCGGGCCACCCCGGCGGTGACGCACTCCACTTCCCGGCGGGCGTCGTCGGCCAACGGGCCCATTCGCGCCGCCGCCGCGTCCCCGGCGGAGACGAGCGCCGCCCGGCGGATCGACCCCGCCGCGTCCCGCACGTCGGCCACCTGGCGCCCGAGCCCTTCGAGGGGGCCGGCGAGCGGCGCCCCGCCCGCCAGTGCCAGGAGTCGGTCCAGGTCCTCCGAGGCGCTGCGCAGGCGACGGCAGAGGGACGGCAGGTCGCCGACGGTGCCGCCGGCCCGCTCGGCTGCCAGCACCGCCCGGGCCGCCCCGTCCACCGACTGCCACAGCTGGAGCCGCAGGACGGCCGGGTCCGCGGAGCCGCCGGCCGCGGCCTCCCCGTGCCAGCGCGCCGCACCCCGTGCCCGCAGGACGCCCAGGAGCGCGACCCCCGTTCGAAGCGCCGTGCTCGACCGCAGCGCCCGCCACCGGCGGCGGAGGCGGATCCATGCCACCACCGCGGCCGCCGCCACCAGGCCGAGCCCGACCACGACGACGGCCATCACCGCCAGGAGCAGGTCAGAGACGCCGCTCAGCATCAAGGCCGAGTATACGGACGGTCCGCCGCGCCGGCCTCAGTGGCCCGGCGCCACCGTGTGCGGGACGTGCACCTCCTGCTCCTCGCGCCGGCGCAGCTCGACTTCGCGGGCCGGCGCGACCACGGTCTGGTTCCGCACGTAGGCGAACCATCCGACCATGGCCAGCGCACCCTGGATGCCGACCCCGAGGAGCCCGAGGAAGATGAGCAGCCCCAGGGTGAGGTAGGCGTTGTTGGGCCCGACCGCCCGCTTGCCCAGGATCCACGTGATCAGCGCCATGACGAAGAACTGGAGGCCGCACAGCGAGCCGAAGAGCATGGCGGCCGCCCGGGCCGTCTTCTGGTAGCCGCCGGTCAGCGATCGGAGCGACTTGGTGATCACGCCTCCGGCCCCGGCGAGCGTGGCGAGCGTGAGGACGCCGGCCACGATCCCCGGCCACCAGGTGTCGTCGTAGACGGCCAGCGTGGCGAACGACATGGCGCAGGCGAAGACGAGCGTCAGCCCGATCAACGAGACGTACAGCTTCGCCACTCCCGGCTCACCTCACCTTCGATCGACGTTGCACCGACAGCATGCCCCACGGGGCGCCCGAGGGCACATCTCCTGCACACGGGGCCGCCTCGGGGCGCCCCGGGCCCGGCGCGGCGGCGCACGACGGCGTCACCCGCCCGGGCCGGGCTCAACCGTTGACCAGGGCGAAGCAGAACCCGTCGTAGCCCTTGACGCCAACCGTCTGCACCACGGTGGCCGACAACCGCGGCTCCGCCGCCACCGCCTCGAGGTACCGGCGGACACCGACGACCGCCGGGTCCTCCGAGGCGGGGTCGGCCACGTCGCCGTCCCGCACGACGTTGTCGGCCACGATGACGCTGCCGGGCCGGACGAGCCCCATCACCTTGCGCAGGTACTCGGGGTAGCCGTCCTTGTCGGCGTCGACGAAGACGAGGTCGAAGGGCTCCGCTCCCTCGGCCGCCAGGGCGTCCAGGCTGGCCCCGGCGGGACCGACCCGTTGCTCGACCATGCCGGCCACGCCGGCCCGCTCGAAGTTCCGGCGCGCCACCTCGGCATGGTGCGGATCGAGCTCGCAGGTGACGAGCCGGCCGCCCTCCCCCAGGCCCCGGGCCATCCAGATGGCGCTGTAGCCCGCCAGCGTCCCGAGCTCGAGCACCCGGCGGGCGCCGAGGCTGCGCACGAGGAGGTGGAGGAGCATCCCCTGGGCGCCGGACACGCTGATCGGCGGGAGCCCCGCGGCGGTCGCGGCACGCTGGGTCTCCTCCAAGGCGGCGTCCTCTGGGGCGAGGAGGCCGGTCACGTAGCGGTCGACGTCGGTCCAGCGTTGTGTCTCCATCCGCCCTTCGTAGCCCACGGAGGGGGCACCGTGCCGGATCCTCAGGCCCGGTGCGGGCTGAGGGACGCCGGCGTCTCGGCGGCCGGCTGGCCCACCCGGCCGGGCACCGGGCGCCAGATCACGGCCACCGCCGCCACGAGCACGGCGCAGCACGCGGCGCCGCTCACGAAGGGCAGCCAGGGAGCGATCCCGAAGAGGCCGCCGGCACAGGCCGCGGCCACCGCGGTGGCGCCGGTCTGGCTGGCCGCGAACAGCCCCTGCGCGTGGCCGTGCCGGTCCGAGGGCGTGCCCTGCCCGAGCAGGGACTGGCAGGCGGGCATGGCCACCGCGAACCCCAGCGACTCCCAGGTGCCGAGCACCATGAGGATCACGAAGCCGGGCAGGAAGGGGTAGGTCGTGAGAAAGGCGATCGACCACACCAGCGCGCCGATGCCGAGCCACCGCCGGTCCAGGTGGTCCGCCAGCCAGCCCGCCGGGCGCGAGGCAATGGCGTACGGCAGGGCGAAGAGGGTCCAGCTCACGCCGATCTCCCACTGGGACGCGCCGTGACGGGTCATGAGCAGGGTCCAGCACGCCTCGTACACGCCCGAGGTCACGCCGATCATGGCCGCCGCCACCAGTGCGCCGTTCACCGCACGGACGGCGCGCCGGGGGTCGAGGGCCGGGGTGCCGGGGGCGGCTGTCCCGCCCGGTCCCGCCGAGCCGTCGCCAGACCTGGGGGGCTCCCCCTCCGGGACCCCGCCGTCCGGGTTGTCGCCGGCCGCCGCCGGCACCGGCCGCGCGCCGAGGGGAGTGTCGAGCGGCGCCGCCGGCACCCGCACGAACAGGACCGGCACGAGCGACACCAGCGAGACGGCGGCGGCGGCCACGAAGAGCCACCGCATCGCCCCGAGGCCGGCCAGGCTGCCCAGCACCGGCCCGACGGCGAGCCCGCCCAGCTCGGCGCCGTAGAGGCGGCCGGCGGCGCGCCCCCGGTGGCTGAGGGGCACGGCGTGGGCGATCATCGCCAGCGCCGCCACCATCGCCGCGCCCGCCCCGGCGCCCTGCAGCCCGCGGAAGACGACGTCGAGGGCGGCGGGGCCCGGCAAGAGGAAGAGGAGGCTCCCCAGGGCGTACGCCAGCACGCCGCCCACCAGCACGGGCAGCCGGCCCAGGCGGTCGGAGAGCCGGCCGGCCCCGTACTGGAACACGAAGGCGGCGGCAAAGTACGCGGCCATGACCGCCCCCACGATCAGGTCCGACCCGCTCCGGTGGTGCACGTAGAGCGGCAGCAGCGGGAGGAGGGCGCCGGCGCCGGCCCACTGGAGGAAGACGGCGACGGAGAGGGTGCGGACGAGCCCCGCCACGGCAGGCGGCAGCGGGCCGCCGTGCGCGCCGGCGGCGGCGCTGAGCTCGGGTGAGGCGTCCACCCCTTGATCATGCCTGGCTTCCGGTCGGACCCGTGCCGGCACGGGCGGGAGCAGCGGGACCGCCGAGTCGCGGGCGGTGGCGGCCCCGGCGCGGGCGCGGGCGCGGGCGCGCGCAAGCCTGGGCGCGGACCCGGGTGCCGGGGCCGGCACTACGCTCCGGCAAGGCCGGTCGGGAGGAGGGCGCCGTGACGATCGAGACGTCGTACCGCTACGAGCAGATCAGCCCGAAGGCCTACGAGCACCCGGCGGACCGGGCGGCCACCTCCGCCCTGCACGCCGTGCCGCTCCTCGACACGGTGATCAAGCGGCTGATCGACCTCGGCCACGAGAAGCGGCTGCGCCAGGTCGTCCTGGGCAACGCGGTGAAGCTCGGACCCGAACAGGTGCCCGAGGTGTGGCGCCGCTACGTGCACGCCACCACGGTGCTCGACCTGCCGAACGTGCCCGACCTGTACGCCTTCAACGGCGCCGACGCCAATGCCATGACCCTCGGGGCCAACCATCCGATCATCGTGGCGAAGTCGTCGCTGCTCAGCAGCTACACCGACGACGAGGTGCAGACTGTCCTCGCCCACGAGGCGGGTCACGTCCTCTCCGAGCACTACTACTACACGACCGCCCTGGTCCTGCTGCGCCAGTTCCTCGAAGGCTCGCTGCCCAAATCGCTCCTGCTCGGTCTGCCGGTCCGGGCCATGTACCTGGCGCTCCTCGAGTGGTCGCGGGCGGCTGAGCTCTCGGCCGACCGCGCCGCCGCCCTGGTCCGGGGCGACCCGCTGGACCCCTGCCGCCTGATGATGCGGCTGGCCGGCGGCGCCCTGCCCGGCATGAGCTTCGAGGCCTTCTTGAAGCAGGCCACCGAGTACCAGTCCGAGGACGACCTCTTCTCCCGCAACGCCCGCTTCTGGGCCGAGCTCAGGATGAGCCACCCCTTCGCCGTGCGGCGGGTGAAAGAGCTCGTGGAATGGGTCCAGTCCGGCGAGTACGACCGCATCCGCGCCGGCTCGTACCCGCGGCGCGGGCAAGAGCCAGCGCCGTCAGCGGAGTTCGAGGCGGCCGTCGCCGCCTACCGGGCCAAGTTCACCCGGTTCCTCGACCGCACGGCCGGTGACGTCCAGCGCCTCGGGCGCCAGTTCAACGACTGGCTCAAGGCCCGGGCACCGGCCGGGGCCGGCGGCGCACCCGCCGGGGAGCCGGCCACCTGACGCGCCAGCGACCGTCCGGACGTCAACCGCTCCGAGGCCCGGCGCCCGGCCGCCCGTCCCCGGCCTGCCGGCCGTGCCCGTTCGACGTCGCCGACGCGTGGCCGGCGGTCACGCCGGGGCCGACACCGAGCGCACCGGCCTGCGCCATCGCCTCCCGGGCCGCCTGCGCCTTCGCCGCCTCCGCCTTCCCCATGGCCTCCATCGCCGGGATGAGGTAGCCGATGCCGGCCACCACGACCCCGATCATCATCACCCCCATCCCGAGGAGCCTCGAGACCTGGAAGCTGGCCAGCACCCCTCCTGCCAGGCCCACGAGCACCCCGAGCCCGCCCAGGACGGCGCCGATGCGGGCCATGCGCCCGGCGAGCAGGGAGAGCGCCAGCACCACGACCGCCCCGATCGCCAGGGCGATCCCCAACGCGCCGTGGGCGGCGTAGAGCCAGGTGCCACGGGTGGGCAGCAACGCGTTCGGCCGCCGGAAGGGCACCGACACGATGGTGACCACGCCGAGCACGAGCTCGAGCGCCACGAGGAGCGCCATCGCGTTCCACACTCGCCGCACCACCTGCTCGTCCAGCGCCGCCGGGCTCGCCGAACGGCCATCGGCTGGCCACGGGCGCACCGGGGCCAGCCGCACCAGGGCGTTGTAGGTGACGAGCGCGATCAACAGGTGCATGACCATGAGCGCGACGACGCCGGGAGCGGGCTCCCCCAGCATGAGCAGCAGCCCGTCGGGGACCCACAGGACCAGGGTCGCGCCCACCGCCATGCGGAAGAACAGGCCCCGCGGCGCGGAGGACACGCGAGCCACCACCGGCCAGGCAGCGCATGCCCCGACCACGCCCACGACGGTGAGGGAGGCGTAGTCCGCCAGACGGAAGTGGGAGAAGCGGGCCGTGGCGGGGAACGCACCGGTGGTCACGTGGACCGCCAGCGCGTCGGCGGCGAGCGACCCTGCGAGCGCCACCACCGTCGCCACCACGACGAGCACCGACCGTGGCTGGCGGTGACGCGGGGCAAGGTCCACCCGTGCCCTGGCGAGCAGCGCTCGAAGCGCCGCCGGCGCCGGGCGCGGGCCCCCGGCCGGCGTGTCCGACCGGGCGCGCTCGGGCTCGGCGGGCGGGTCGGGGTCCACCCCGCCATTGGAACATCCTCCACCGGCCGGCGCACGGCGCCCCCGGTAGTGTCACCGCATGGAGTTCCAAGAGGTGGTCGCCCGCCGCCGGATGGTCCGCCGCTACCTCCCGGGCCGTCCGGTGCCGCCCGAGGTCGTCGAGCGGATCGTCGACAACGCACTCCGGGCACCCTCGGCCGGATTCTCCCAGGGGTTCGGCTTCCTCGTGCTCGACGAGCCGGATGCAGTCGCCCGGTTCCGCCAGGCGGCGACCCCGGACCACGATCCTGACAACTGGTACGCCGCCACCTTCGACGCCCCGCTGGTGATCGTGGCGTGCTCCAACAAGGGAGCCTATCTCGACCGGTACGCCCAGCCGGACAAGGGGTTCACCGACCGGTCGGACGCGTGGTGGCCGGCCCCGTACTGGGACATCGACACCGGCTTCGGCGCACTGCTCATGCTGCTGACGGCCGTCGACCAGGGGCTCGGCGCATGCTTCTTCGGCATCGCCAAGACACGCCTGGCACCGGTCCGCCGGGCCTTCGGCATCCCCGACCGGTTCCTCCCCATCGGCGCCATCACCGTCGGGTACGCCGACGAGCCGCCCCGTGACCTGCGGGGCCGCCGCAAGCCCCGCCGGGAGCTCGTCCACGTGGGCCGCTGGTCCGCCTGAGCCCGTGACCCGCGCCGCAGAGGACCCGGCCGCCCTCGTCCGGGACCAGCTCGCCGCCCGGGTGGACCACCTGGTCGACCTGCGCCGCGACCTGCACGCCCACCCCGAGCTCTCCTCGGAGGAGCGCCGCACGACCGATCTGGTACGCGACGAGCTCACCCGCATCGGTGCCGACCTGCGCCGCTGCCCTACGGAGACCGGCGCCGTCGCCGTGCTCGAGGGGGGCAAGCCCGGCGCCACCGTGCTCCTGCGTGCCGACATCGACGGCCTGCCCGTCGAGGAGCGCACCGATCTCCCGTTCGCGTCGTCGGTGCCCGGGGTCATGCACGCCTGCGGCCACGACGCCCACACCGCCATCCTGCTCGGCGTCGCCGCCGCACTCGGTTCCCGGGCGGAGGACCTGCCCGGCCGCTACCTGTTCGTCTTCCAGCCGGCCGAGGAGCGGGTCTCCGGCGCGCAGGCCATGGTGGACGGCGGCCTGCTCGCCGGGGAGGACCCGGCGGCGGCCATCGGGCTGCACGTGACGACGCTCGCCCCCACGGGCACGGTCCTCGCCCGGCCCGGGGTCTCCATGGCCGGCGCCTGGGGGCTCGGGATCACGATCACGAGCGCCGGCGGCCACGGCGCGCTCCAGCCGCGCCAGGGCAACGTGGTGCTGGCGGCGGCGGCCATCGCCCACCGGCTCCACGAGGCGGTGGCCGGCATGGGGGCCGACGGGACCGACGCCGTCTGCAGCCCGGGGCAGATCGCCGCCGGCACCGCCCCCAACGTCGTCCCCACCCGGGCCGAGCTCTGGGCCACCCTGCGCTGGTTCGACGCCGGCCAGCGGGAGGAGGCGATGCGACGCCTCCGGGCGCTCGTGGCCGAGGTGGCGACCGACTTCGACGTCACCGGGTCCCTGGAGGTGGCCTTCGGGACCGGACCGGTGCGCAACGACCCGGCGGTCACCCGCACCGTGCTCGCTGCGGCGCGGCGCGCCCTCCCGCAGGCGGTGGTGGGCGACATGGGCGCGCCCGTGGCCGCCTCCGACGACGTCTCGGTGCTCCTCGAGGCGGTCCCGGGCTGCTACATGATGGTTGGCGCCGCCGTCGCCGACGGGGAGACCAGGCTCCACCACAGCCCGACCTTCGACATCGACGAGCGCGCCCTGGCGGTCGGAGCCACGGCCCTCGCCACCTCGGCCGTCGTCCTCGCCGGGGAGGGTCACCCCCCTGCGGCCAGCACGGCCACGAAGACCAGGTAGAGGACGATGATCACCCACCCGGCGGCACGCGAGAGCGCTCGCCGGCGATAGGCGAGAGCCACCGTCACCACCGTCAGGCCGACGTACCACCCCGCCGTCAGGATCTGCGGGCCCGACCGGTGGCCGAGTCCGAGCACCACGGCGGGGAGGAGCAGTCCCGCGGCCACGTTGAAGGCGTTGCTGTTGAGCCCGGTGCTCAGCATGGCCACGCCCCGGTCCCGCCGGGCCCAGTACCCCGCCGCCACGGCATTGGGCAGGCTGGTCACCGCGGCCAAGGCCACGCCGCCCACCACGATCTGCGAGACCGCCAGACGCGAGCCGAGCTGGACGGCGGCCCGCTCCATGACCACGCTCGCCACCACCACGACCACGAGCGCCACCGCGGCGGTGAGCGCGTCGACGGCCCTGCCCCGCCGCGGGTGCACGACGGCGCTGAGCTCGATCTCCTCCTCGGCGATGGCGGCGGCCGCCCACCGCTCCCAGCGGGAGCGACCGGGCCGCTGCCAGCGGCGGCTCCCGCTCGTCGCCGTGAGGGCGACGTAGGGCACGAGGGCGACGCACACGACCGCCAGGCCCGTCGCCGCATCGAACACCCCTGCCACCGTCAGGACGCAGGCGGCGGCGATCCAGACGGCGACCGCCCCCTGCAGTGCCACGGCGCGCCGGTGGAGCGCGATCCCGCCGGCGACCACGGCTCCCAGCCCGAGGAGCGCGGCCAGGTTGAACACGTTGGAGCCGATGGCCACGCCCGCGGCCACCGCACCCTGGTGGTCGACCAGGGCGGTGACGGCCGAGGTGATCTCGGGCGCATCGCCGGCCAGCGCCGCCACCACCCCGAGGAGCGCCTCGGTGGCGCCCACGCGCGCGCCCACCCGCTCGATGCGCGAGACCACGAGCCAGCTCGTCGAGAGGCTCACGAGGGCGCCGCCGAAGAAGGCGACGACGGCGACGGGGGTGGTCACGGGTGGCCCCGCCGCCGGGCGGGGGCGGAGGTCGGGCGTTGGGCTGGGGGCGCGGCTCGGGGCACGGCCGGTTTCCTCTCTCGACGTCTCGTTGCCGACCAGGCTTCCCGGCGCTCCGGCCCGGACCGTAGCGGCTCCGGAGGCTCCCCGCCGCCACCGGTTGCGCGGGCGGCGGCCCGGGCCAGTGCTCGGGACCGCCGGGCGTGCCCGTCCCGGCCCGGGTGCCCCCGGGCGCGGTCGGTAGGGTTGCGCCGGTGCAGCGCGGCCTCCACGTACCCAACTTCGGGCCGTACGGCTCGGCCAGGGCCGTCGCGGCGCTGGCCGCCGCGGCCGAGCGGGCCGGATGGGACGGGGTGTTCCTCTGGGACCACGTCGTCCGCAAGGAGGGCGACCTCGAGGTGGTCGATCCCTGGATCGCGCTGGCAGCCGCGGCCGTCGTCACCGAGCGGGTCCGACTGGGTCCGCTGGTGACCCCTCTCCCCCGTCGCCGACCGTGGAACGTGGCCAAGGCCGCGGTCAGCCTGGACCATTTGAGCGGTGGGCGGGCGGTGCTGGGCGTCGGGATCGGCGTGTCCCGAGGTCCCGAGTTCCCCGCCTTCGGGGAGGAGACCGACACCCGCCGGCGGGGCGACATGCTGGACGAGGGACTGGCCATCGTACGGGGGGCGTGGTCCGGCGAGCCGGTGTCGGCGTCGGGAGCGCACTACCGGCTGGCCGGCGTCCGCTTCCTGCCGACGCCGCTCCAACCGGGCGGGATCCCGATCTGGGCGGCGACCGAGACGGTTCGCGGCCGGCCGGTCCGGCGGGCCGCCACCCTCGACGGCGTCTTTCCCATCGGCATCGCGCCGGCCGACCTCGCCGCGCTGTTCGAGGAGCTCGGCCCCGGACGCGTGGCCGGCGGTCGGTTCGACGTTGTCGTCGTCAGCGCGGAGGCACAAGGGGAAGCGGACGCCTCCGCCTGGGAGACGGCCGGTGCGACGTGGTGGTTGCGGCAGCTGCCCTGGCAGGCCTCCTTCGACGAGGCGATGTCGCTGGTGACGCGCGGCCCGGCGTGAGCGGTCCGGGTCGATCGGTGCGAGGCGTGGCGTGACGGAGGCCGACGCGATCGCGCTCGGCGGGCCCGTCACCCGGGACGGCCTGCGGGCCGACCTCGAGGCGCTCGGCGTCCGGCCCGGGGCCACCGTGCTCGTCCACTCCTCGCTGTCCCAGCTGGGGTGGGTGGCAGGTGGTGCCCACGCCGTCGTGCTGGCGCTGCTCGACGCCGTCGGCACCACGGGGACGGTGGTCATGCCGACGCACTCGGGCCACCTCTCGGACCCCGCGGCATGGCAGCACCCGCCCGTGCCGAGGGAATGGTGGCCCGCCATCCGCGAGCACACGCCGGCGTACGACCCCGACCTCACGGGCACGCGTGGGATGGGTGCGGTGGTCGAGTGCTTCCGTCACCATCCCGACGCCCGGCGGAGCGGGCACCCGGCGGTCTCGTTCGCCGCCGTGGGGCCGAACCGCGACTCGGTCGTGGAGGGCCATGCGCTGGCCTTCGGCCTTGGCGAGGGGTCGCCGCTCGCCCGCCTCTACGACCTCGACGCCTGGGTCCTCCTCCTCGGCGTGGACCACGGCAACAACACGTCGCTCCACCTCGCCGAGCACCGGGCCACCTATCCGGCCAAGCAGGTCGTGACCGAGTCGGGGCCGGTCGTCGAGGACGGGGAGCGCCGGTGGGCCGAGTGGCAGGACCTCGAGCTGGACGACTCCGACTTCGCCCCGCTCGGCTCCGACTTCGCCGCGACCGGCCTGCAGGCCGAAGCGCCCATCGGGGCGGGCACGGCCCGGCTCATGCGCCAGCGTGCGGTCGTGGACTTTGGCGTCGAGTGGATGGCGCGCCACCGGCGCTGACCCGGGGCCGCCGCACGAGGGCAGGAGGCCCCGGGGCGGTCAGGCCCGTCCGAACGCCCGCATGCAGGCCCGCAGGCGGTCGTGCGGCAGGGCGAAGGCGGTGATGCGGTCGCGCCCGGTCATCGTCTCCGCCGCCACCAGGGCGTTCACGATCGCCTCCTCGGTGGCGTCGACGGCAGCCTCGAAGAGCCCGCTGATCACCTCGTCGGAGAGCATGTCGACGGCCGTGACCGCCGCGCCGCCCTCCTCCGGCGGCCGCGGGAGCGGGTGCCGGGCGTTGCCGGTGGCGAAGGCGAGGAAGAGGTCCCCGCTCGAGTTGGCGCCGGTTCCCCCGACGCGTCCGATGCCGAGGCCGGCCCGTTGGGCCAGTCGCTCGCACTGGTGCGGGAGCAGCGGTGCGTCGGTCGCCACGACCGCGATGATCGAGCCCGCGCCCGGAGGGCGACCGCTCGGTGCCGGCGCCGGGACCTCGGCGACGGGGATCTCCCGGCCGACCGGCACCCCGTCCACCCGAAGCCGTCCCCTGCTGCCGTAGTTGGCCTGGACCAGGACGCCGACCGTGCACGACGTGCCGGCGTCGTGGACCACGCGCGACGACGTCCCGATCCCTCCCTTGAATTGGTGGCAGATCATCCCCGTGCCGCCGCCGACGTTGCCCTCGGGCACGGGCCCGCCTGACGCCCCCTCGAGGGCCCGCCACACGTGCTCGGCTCGCACGTGCATGCCGTCCACGTCGTTCAAGATCCCGTCCCACGTCTCGCCCACCACGGGGAGGCTCCAGGTCGCCTCGCCGGCTCGCCGCGAGCGCTGGGCCGCCGCCACCAGGGCGTCCCGCACCACGCCGACACTGTGGGTGTTGGTGATGGCCACCGGCGACGTCAGCAGGCCCGATTCCCGGACCCACTCGAGCCCCGTGAGCTCCCCGTTCCCGTTCAACCGGTGACAACCGGCGAACAGGAGCCTGCGGCCGACCTCCTCCGCCGGCACCACGACGGTCACACCGGTGCGGACGGGACCCTCGCCCACGCGAAGCGGTCCGTCGCCCTCCACCAGGGTCACATGGCCGACGCGGACCCCGGGCACGTCGGTGATGGCGTTGAAGGGCCCCGGCTCGCCGTCCCCGATCCGGATGCCGAGGTCGCGGGCTCGGGGCCCCGGCGACGGCGCAGCGGTCACCCGAGCACCGCCACCACGGCCGCTCGCACCGTCTCGAGGTCCTCGCCCGTCATCGCCGTCGACAGCGCCATGAGCCCGTTGGACGAGACGAGCACGCCCGCCCGGTAGAGGTCCCACCACGCCGTGCCGCCATCGTCGAGGAAGAGGCGAAGGAGCGAGCCCCGGCCGGCCACCTCGACGCCGGCGTCCGCCAGCGCGCCGCGCAGCGTCTCGCCGCTGGCGTTGAGCGCACCGACCGCCGCCTCGTCGTAGAGGGCCATGGCCGCCGCCCCCGCTGCCATGCTCACCGGGTTGGCGCTGAAGGTGCCGCCCCAGTGGATCGGCTCGGATCGCTCCGGGTCGAAGCAGGCCATGACGTCGGCCCGGCCGCCGACCGCCCCCACGGGGAAGCCGCCGCCGATGATCTTGGCCAGCACCGTGAGGTCCGGTGCCAGCCCGTAGGCCGACTGGAGGCCGGCGACGCCGAGGCGGAAGGTGATCACCTCGTCGACGATCACCAGCGCCCCGGACGCGGTCGCCTCGCGCCGGACGGCGGCAACAAAGGACGGCGAGAGGGGTCGCAGCCCCGCCCGGTTCGGCATCAGGTCCACCAGGACGGCGGCGATCCGCCCGCCGTGGGCCCGGAACGCCTGGACGAGCGCCGGCTCGTCGTCCTGCGGCACCGCCAGGGTCAGGGCCCGCACCGCCTCCGGCACCCCGGGCTCGCGCGCTCCCACCACCTGGTCGTAGGTGCCGTGGTAGGCGCCGTCCAGGCGCACCACCAGGTCGCGCCCCGTGTGGGCCCGGGCCGCCCGCACGGCCATCATCACCGCCTCCGTCCCCGAGTTGGCGAACCGCCAGCGCAGGTCGCGGCCGAATCGCCGGGTCAAGGCCTCGGCCAGGTCGATCTCGGCCTCGGTCGGCAAGCCGAAGGCCGTGCCCTGCTGCATCGCCGCCACGGCCGCCGCGACCACCTCCGGGCGGGCGTGCCCGTGCACCAGCGACGTGTAGTTGTTGTTACAGTCGACGAGCCGGCGTCCCTCGGCGTCGGTGACGACGGCACCGGCGCCGGTCACGGCGTAGGGCGGCGAAGGAGGGACGTACAGGCTGGCCCGGGAGTTGCCCGGGGGAAGCACCCGCGCCCCGCGGCGTCGGAGCTCGTCGTGCGGCGGCATCGGGAGCAGAGTACCGCCGGGTCGCCCCTCTCCCCGGTTGCAGGACGGAGGCAGGGACGGCGCCGATCCCTCGACGCCCGGAGGCGCTTGACGGCGGGGGGCCGGGCGCGCCACGCTCCACCCGTCCAAGGCGGCGCGGATCCCTGCGCACCGCCGGCACGTTCCTGCCGCCCGCACGCACGTGCCGGGCGTGCTCGAGGCAGAGGGGGGCCATGATGCCGATCGCCCGCGCCGGGTACGCGGTCGCACTCGCCGGAGCGCTCGCCGGAGGGGCTGCCCTGGGCCTCGCCCCCGAGGTCCCCCCGGCACCCGCCGGCGCCGCGCCCCCGATCTCCCTCACGTTGGTCTGGGAGCAGCACATCGCCGACGGGGGCGGCGGCTCCTACATCGCCCTGTCGTCGCCGAACGAGGCTGCCCTCGCAGGGGGCCCCTCGGTCGTGGTCGGTGACAGCTCCGGGCACGTCTACGCCTACCACCTGGCCACAGGATCACCGGTGCCGGGCTGGCCGAAGGACGCGGGCGCCGGGGTGACATCGACGCCTTCGGCGGTCGCCACCACACCCGGCTCGACAGTGGACACCGTTCTCGTCGGCACGGGCAACGCCGCCTCGAGCTGCGCCGGCGGCTACCAGTGGCTCTACCCGGGCGGGGCCCAGACACTGGTGCTGGCGACGAATCCTGCGACCGACACGCTGTGCGCCCACAGCGGCGTCCAGGCGTCGATGGCCGTCGGGACACTCGCAGGGCAGACCGCCGCCGTGGCCGGCTCGCTGGGCCAGGAGACCTACGCCATGGACGCCGCCAGCCGTCGCGTCCTTCCCGGGTTCCCCTGGTTCCAGGCCGACTCCAACTTCGCCACGCCCGCCATCGGCCACGTCGAGGGCACAGGCGCCAACCAGATCGTGGAGGGTGGGGCGTCGACCGCCGGGACGGCCTACGGCAAGACCTACGCCGACGGCGGGCACATCCGCGTGCTCACCGCCAGCGGCAGCCTGGTCTGCGAGGACACAACCGACGAGTCCGTCAACTCCTCGCCCGCCGTCGGCCCGTTCCTCGCCGGCTCGGCAACGGGCATCGTCGCCGGCACCGGTCCCACATATCCGAGCGCCACCCAGCACGACGAGGTCATCGCCGTGAACGCGGCGTGCCGGCAGGTCTGGGCGGACAAGCTCGCGGGCACAACCGGCTACGAGAGCCCGGCGCTGGCCGACGTGCTCGACAACGGCCAGCTCCAGGTGGTCGCGGCCACACGGTCGGGCGGCGTCTACGCCCTCGACGGGGCGAGCGGGACCGAGCTCTGGCACACCCAGCTGCGCTTCGGGATCGTCGGATCGCCGGTCACGATGGCCCTCGGCACAGGGCATCAGGACGTGGTGGTCGCGAGCAACAACGGCCTCGACGTGCTCACAGGGACCGACGGCGCACTCGTGGTCCGGACAGTCACGACCACAACGGGCTTCGAGAACGCCCCCCTCGTCACGAAGGACCCGAACGGCACCATCGGCATCACGGTGGCCGGCCACCAGACGAGCGGAAGCATCGTGTACCACTACGAGGTGCAGACATCGAACGGCAGCGGCGTCGACGGGCCCGGCACGTGGCCCCAGTTCCACCACGACCCGCAACTGACCGGGGACGCCCTCACGCCGATCGCCAGCCCGGCCCCGCCCTTTGCGACATACGTCCGCATCGACGGCCCCACAGCCGACGCCACCGCGGCGGCGGAGCTCGAGCACCAGTTCCCTGCAGGCGCCTGCCCGGGCACCACAGGAGACAGGCCGGTGGTGCTCGCCACCGACGCCACCTACGCCGACGCCTTGGCCGGCGCCTATCTCGCCCGCTCGCTCGGCACGGGCACCCTCCTCACGCCCCCGACGGCGCTCTCGTCGGCGACCCTGGCGGCCATCGGGGCCGAGGGCATCACCACGGTGGACGTGGTGGGCGGGCCGCTCGCCGTGTCCACAGCAGTCGTCGAGCAGCTCGAGTCGACCGACGTCACCGCCTGCGGCGGCGGGTCGCGGCCGGGCGCCGCCTCCATCCAGGTGACCCGGATCGACGGGGCGACCCAGTACACAACGGCGGAGCGCATCGCCGAGACGCCTCCGGCCGCCGACGTCGGCGCCGCATCCTTCCCCGCCGCCTACGCCGGGACCAACGCCTCGGGCGGGACCGGCGCCTACAACGCCACCGGCGGTGCAGGATCGGCCGCCCCGGGCACGGTGGCCCCGCTGCCGACCGCCATCGTGGCCACGGGGACCGGGTTCCAGGACGCCGAGAGCGCCAGCACGCTCGCCTACGCCGAGCGGTTCCCCATCCTCCTCACCACCCCGTCGTCGCTGTCGTCCCAGGCGGCCGGCGCCCTGCGGTCACTCGGCATCGAGCAGGTCATCGTGATGGGTGGCCAGTTCGCCGTCTCGAACGGCGTCGTGTCCTCCCTGGAGGGGATGGGCCTGTCGGTCCTGCGCATCGCCGGCCAGACATTCTCGGGCACCTCCACCGAGCTCGCCTCCTTCGAGACCAGTGCGGCCGGCGGCATGGGCTGGGCCGGCACCGGGTCGGTCACCGTCGCCCGGGGCAACGGGTTCACCGACGGCCTGGCCGGCGCGGTGGTGGCGGCCGACGGGCCGTCGAGCGGGGCTCCCGCCCCCCTCGTGCTCACCCTCGGCCCCGCGACGGTGGGCGCGGCCCTCACCTCGTTCCTCCACACCGCCGGGACCACGGGCATCGGCGGGACCAGGGTGTCCCACCTCACGGTGCTGGGCGGGCCCTTCGCCATCACCCAGTCGGCCGTCGATGCCATGGGACAGGCGCTGGGAGGCTGAGCACCGCCGGGCGGGCGGGCGCCCTGCGCGGCGCCCTGCGCGCCCCCTGCACGGCACCCTGCACGGCACCCTGCACGGCCCATGCGACCAGGGCATGAGCGCGCCGAGGATGGTCGACGCCGCCGATCTCGGGTAAGCACTCAGCACCTGCACCGCGAGTTTCGGAGGCGACCATGAACCGCATCGAGCGCACCGTGCGGCGGATCGACGCGTTCCAGCAGAGCCACCGCGTCCCGAGCTTCGTCTTCGGGCTCGTCCAGAAGTTCGGGAACGACAACGGGGGCGCGCTCGCCGCCCGCCTCACCTTCGCCGCCCTCACCACCGTCTTCCCCCTTCTCCTCCTGCTCGTGACCGTGCTGGCGATCGTGCTCGCCGACCATCCCGGGCTCCGGGACACGGTGCTCCATTCCGCCTACGGCGAGATCCCGGTGGTGGGCAAGGACCTCGCCAGCAACATCGAGCCCATGAAGCGCAACTCCGCCTTCGGGCTCGCCGTCGGCATCATCGGGCTCGTCTACGGCGTCCAGGCCCTTGCCGGCGTCGGGCTGCAGGTCATGGAGACAGTGTGGTACCTGCCCAAGGCCATCCGCCCCAACTACGTCACCCGGATGGGTCGCAGCTTCGCCTTCATCGCCGTGCTGGGCGTGGGACTCGTCGTCACCACCTTCCTCTCGGGTGTCGGGACGTTCGGCGGCCACGGCCTCCCCTACCGCGCCGGCGCCGAGGCGCTGGCGGCGCTGGCGAACGTCGGCGTCTACCTCTTCGCCTTCCGGATCCTCACCCCCAGGCAGGTCGAGACCCACTGCCTGGTCCCCGGGGTCGTGGTGGGCGGCGTCCTCTGGACCGTGCTCCAGGCCCTCGGCACCTACGTGGTGAACCACTACCTGCGCGACAACAACGCCGTCTACGGCACGTTCGGAACCGTCCTGGGCCTCATCGCCTGGTTCAGCGTCGCCGCACAGATCACCGTGTACTGCGCCGAGCTGAACTCGCTCCTCGTGCACCGGCTCTGGCCGCGGGGCATGGTCCAGCCGCCGCTGACGAAGGCCGACCAGGAGCTGGCCGCTCTCCAGGCGACGACGAGCCAGTTCCGTCCGGAGGTGGAGGTCGAGGTGCGCGTGAAGGGCCGCCCGATGTCACAGGCGGAGTACCTCGCGGCGGGCGCCCAGATCGCCCCCGACGAGATCGGCACGCGCCGGCGCGTCCCGCCCGAAGGGGCGGCCACCGCCGAGGCCGGGGCCGGCTCGACGCCGCACGATGCGGGAACCTGATCCCGCCGTGGACCCCGCGTCGGCCCTGCCGCCGGGGTGGCGCGCCGTGCACGACCGTCAGATCCGTCGATAGCGGGCCTCGAAGGCCGAGTAGGCGGCAAAGGCGACCAGGCCGGTGGCGGCCAGGGCGATCCACCACGGACCGGCCGGCGAGTGGGCGACCGCCTCCAGGCTCTGGTCGAGGCTCTTCTCCTTCGACGGCGAGTCGTCGACCGCCGCGAGGAACGTGTACGAGGCGACCAGTGCCAGGAGCGCGGCCCGGGCGAGGTTGCCCACGATCCCCGTCACGCGGCTCGCCCGGCCCACCCATGCGGGCGCACGAGCCTCGTCCAAGGTGCTCCCGTAGTCGTGGAGGCAGGCCCAGACGCCGAGCGCCAGCGCACCCGACGTCAGCGCTGCGCCCACGAGCCCCAGCAGCACCGTCCCGCCCGGCCACGACAGCACGGTTGCCGCCGCACCTTGCGGGTGGTTGGTGGGCCCGCCGGACGAGCCGCTGCCGAGCAGGATCGAGAGGGCCTCGGCGAACAGGACGGCGTACACGGCGGCGATGGCCACCCACCCCAGACGCCGCCAGCCCGACGGGCGGTCACGTGCCGCCGGATCGATCCCGGTGATGGCCTGGGTCAACCGCCAGCCGCCGTAGCAGAGGAGGCCGGCGCTGAGGAGGCCCACGAGGAACGGCCCCGCCGGCTGCTTGGCGATCTCGGCCAGCGCCCCGCTGCCCGACGCCTGGGACGGCGGGTGCCCGTCGGCGACGATGAGGGACGCCAGCACCCCGAGCATCGTGTAGATGACCGCCCGGGAGACGAGGCCGGCGCGGGCCACGGCCCGGAGCCAGGCGTGGGGGCCCGCCTCCTCCAGCTCGGAGCCGAGCTCCTGCGACATCCGTCCCGCCTCGGTCGCCACGCAATCGGAGTTACCCTGCCGGGGTCCGCTCGGAACGTCCAGGGCCCCAACGGTCCCCGTCCGCTCCGCCGGCGTGCTGCTCCCGACCCAGGGTGCCTAGGGTGGCAGGCGCCGCGTCGGACCCCCGGAAGGAGCTGGGCCATGCGTCTCGATCCCGGTGAGCACACGCTCGGACCACCGAGCGCCACGGTGCGGCTGCGCACCTACCGGCAGGGCATCGCCTCCAAGGCCGGCCACGATCTGGTCCTCGAAGCCGCCAGCTGGCACGGGACCATCGTCGTCCCCGAGGAGCCCGGCGCTCCCCCGTCGGTCACCGCCGAGATCGACCTGCGCAGCCTCTTCGTGGTCGCGGGGAGCGGCGGGGTCAAGCCGCTCACGGACGGCGACAAGGACGACATCCGCGCCGCCATGCAGAAGCCCCTGCGGACGGGCGACCACCCGACGGCGACGTTCCGTTCGACGGAGGTCCGGGTCGGCGGCGACCAGGCGGCGATCCTCGGCGAGCTCACGCTGGCGGGCCAGACCCATCCGGTCGAGCTCGAGGTCCGGCGCGAGGGAGACGGCACCGTCGTCGGGCACGCCGAGATCGTCCAGAGCACCTGGGGCATCAAGCCGTACACCGGGTTCCTCGGCGCCCTCAAGCTCCGAGACGCCGTCGACGTCGACGTCGCCGTCGACGTGCCGCTACAGGTCTGAGCGCCCTCGCAACGCCCCGAGGTGCAGGCAGCGCCCCTCGGACGGCGGTTCGGCCGGGCCCACCGCGCGGGCACGGCCGGCGTGGACGCCGGCCGTGCCCTCCGTCTTGTGACCGCGGGGTGGAGCCGGGCGGTCAAGCGGTCGTGGCGCCACCGTCGGGCGGTGTCGGCGCCTGGTGCAGCGGCTTCCACGCCGTCTCCATCTCCGGCACCGGGGCGAGGGGCCGTCCCTCGGAGAGGGCGATGTGCAGCTCGCGCAGCTCTTCGGTCTCGAAGGCGCTGCGGACCGCCCAGAGGAACGAGATCAGCCCGATCCCGCCGGCGATGAGGTAGTCCCACGGGAAGTGCACGGTCGCGTTGCTCGCCTTGGCGCCGAGGCTTCCGTAGTAGGACAGGAGGAAGAGCGAGATCGAGAAGAAGATCAGCCACCAGGACGACTGGATGTGCTTGCGACCCTCTTCGTTCGAGAGGAGCCACGTCGCCATGGTGATGATGATCAGCGCCACCGCGAAGGCGGTGAAGTAGGTGCCGAACGTCCACGAGCCCTTCACCGGAAGTGTCCCGCTTCGAAGCACCCAGCCGCCCTTGGCCGCGATCCACACCCACGCGACGAGGAACCCGAGACCGAGGGTGAGGCCCTGGTTGGTGCTCAGGAACCCCTTCGCCGGCGCGTAGTAGATCAAGTAGAGGACGATCGAGATGAAGACGAACGTCATGACCTCCACCAGCACCGAGAAGCCGCTCCAGTAGACGATCTCGGTCGCCGCGATGAAGCTGATCGCGCTGAGCACCCACGGGTACGGGAGCCGCACCGGTCTGCGCCACGTGGGCGCCAGCCGTCGGAGTGCCATGAGGCCCGCGCCGCCCATGATGTAGGTCAGCACGGTGGTCGAGGAGATGAAGCCGACGAGGTTGTACCAGCTGGGCTGCCGGACGAAGAACAGGCCGCCGACGAAGGTTGCGGCGATCAGCGACGTCCACGGGATCGAGAACCGGTTCATCACCCGAAGCCCGGGCGGGAAGAGGCGCTGGACCGACATCCCGTAGAAGGTCCGGGTTGCGGTGCCCATGTACACGTAGCCGGTCCCCGCCGGCGAGATGACCGCGTCCCAGATGAGCAGGGCCGCGAAGGCGGCGAGGAAGCCCAAGCCGGCGGAGTGGAGCTCGCTGTAGAAGGGGCCGGTCGCCCACTTGCTCGAGCCGAGAGCGGACCAGTCCCCGACCTTGACCCCCAAGCTCCCCCACCGGATCGCTCCGGTGAAGGCGATCTGGAGGAGGGTGTACAGCACGATCCCGATCCCGACGGAGATGATCGTGGCCCGGGGAACGTCACGCTGCGGGTTGCGCGCCTCCCCTGCGTACTCCAGCGCCTGGCGGAAGCCCAGGAAGCTGAACACGATGCCGCTCGTCGCGACGGCACCGAAGATCGGCGATGCGCCCAGCGGCGCGATGCCGCCGACCGCCGAGCCGTAGTTCGAGCTCCGGAAGGCGAAGAACACGAAGATGAAGGTCAGCGTGGGGATCACGAGCTTCCACAGCACGACCCAGCGGTTGACCTCCGAGAGGAGCTTGATGCCGACGAAGTTGAGGAAGAAGAAGAAGATCATGAACCCGTAGCCGAGCATGATGCCCTTCGGCCACGAGAGGACCGTGCTGTTCGGCGGGATCAGCCCGAGGTCCGGGAACTTGTTGGACAGGTACGTGACCGACGCTTCGGCCTCGATCGTGGGCACGGTGACGGCGGAGAGCAGGTACGCCCACGCCAGCACCATGCCGGTGTAGCCGCCGTGGGTGAGCTGCGGGTACCTCGACAACGCCCCGGTCCGGGGGATCATGCTGGAGATCTCCATGTACGTGAACGCAATGAAGAGCACGCAGATGCCGCCGATCAGCCACGAGAAGAGCGACGCCGGACCGGCGGTGGCGTCTGCACCGAGCACCGCGAAGAGCCATCCCGATCCGATGATCGCCCCGAGCGACAGGGCGGTCAGCTGCGTGAGGCCCATCGTCTTCTTCAGCTTGAGGTCGGTCGCCTCGTATCCCGCAACCGATCCCTCCGGCGTGGTCGCAGGGCGTTCCTGTGCCGGTTCGGTCACCGCTGCCATAGCCTGCCCCCCTATGCGCTTGCCTCTGATGGCACCATCCGAGGTGGTTGCTGCCGGCGATAATTTGCCAGCAAACAACCGTCGGGGCAAGCATAAGACTTGATCCTTGCCGGTGTCGGTAAATCAAGCGCTCGTTCGGTGACCTGGGCATTCGCGGCCGAGGCCGGCCCGATGCAAGCCTGGCGAAGGCTCTCGACACCCTGCACGCAGCTCGCAGGTTTCCCGGTGAGCGGTTTCCCCGACCGGTCCCCGGCCGTGTTCACGCGGTGCGGTCGGGCCCGACGGCGGGCAAGTCGCCGACCTCCTCTTTCGTCAGGTTCAGGTAGACGCCGTCGTCAACGACGAACCTCACGGCGCTGACCGGGATGGCGACGTCCTTCTTCCCCCACAGGTGCCCTTCTCCGAGGAGCACGTGGGTGACCCGATGGTCGCTCCGATCGGTGACGAGCGCGTCGACGTGCCCGATCGGCCCGTCCGACGCGTGGACGGGCTGGCCGAGCGAGACCTCGCCTTCCCCGCGGGGGATGTTCTCGTCGGTGACCGCTCGCGGCTCGGTGCCCTCTCCGGGACCCAACCCGTCGACGTCCGAGGCGAGCGGCCCGAACCGCCATGTCGACCGCGCCTGCTGGGACTCCCAGTCGATCTGCATGCCCGCCCGCACCTCCATCTCTTCCGCCGGGTCGAGCGCGTCGAACTGCGCCAACGTGCACCGGAGCCGGATCTCGCGGGCGGCGGCCTGCGCGACGAGACCGATCGGCACGAGGTGGCCCTTGTTCCCGTGATGATCGGGCTCCACCACGAGATGGGTCACGGCATGCGCCGAGGGGTCGACGATGAGGCGCCGGAGCGCGCCGCATTCGCCGTCCTCACACCGAACGACGGCGCCGATCGCGAATTCTGCTTCCGCGTCCACGGCTGGCTCCTTTCGCTGACCCCGTTGGTGCGTCCCGCCCTGAGGGCGTCGCGCACCTTCGTTTGCCGGTCATCCTGACCCCGGCCAGTCATCGGCGACAGGGGCAGAAGTCCCGGCGTGCGACACAGTGCGCCGGTCGCCTCCCCCCTGCCGTGGCCTCCCCGACAGGCTTCGGCCCCCGCCTCTCGCATCCGGTCGGGACCTGTGGCCCTACCCGTCGGCCCGACCCGGCGCCACCCTGGCACCGGGAGACGACGTTCCAGGTGATGGCGAGCGACCCATGATGGGGGGCGATGACGGCCGGACGGCGAGCCGCGCCGGCTACGTCTGCATGATGGGCGGCACGACAGCGCCCGAATGGATGCGGGGCCACGACCTCCCGGGTTTCATGATGGACGGCGACGCCGATCCCGCCACGGTCATGGGCCGGCTCTTCGCCGACGCGCCCGGCCCCCGGGTCAGCCCCTCGGAGGCGGCCCGCCTGGGTGAGATGGTGCCGTCCGGCGCGGCCGCCGACCCGAGCGGCAACCGCCTGACCTTCACCACGAGGGCCGTTCATCTCGTCGTGCTCGCCAGCCCTTCGATGCCGGCCGAGAACTTCCGCGTCGCAGGCATGACGAACCCCACCGTCGTGGTCCCCCAGGATGCCCACGTGTCCATCGACGTCGTGAACGCGGACAAGAGCATGGCCCACGGGCTCGTCGTGACGGCCACAGGGACCGGATCGTCGTGGATGCCCATGATGTCGGCAGCACCGGCGTTCGACGGGGCGGCCCTGTGGTTCCTGGGCGAGTCCACCTCGGCCGGCATGCACGAAGGCGCGCTGCGCTTCACCGCCACGGCACCGGGCACCTACCAGTACCTCTGTCCGGTCCCCGGCGACGCCCAGGAGGGCATGGCGGGCACCTTCGTTGTCGCCAACGGGAACTGAACCGGGGAGTTGGCCCACGGACCGACGGCGGACCACCGGCGCGGCGGCATGCGCCGAGAGACGGCGTCGAGGGAGCCAGCCGCCAGGGGACCGGGCCGTCCGGGGGACCGGGCCGTCCGGGGGACCGGGCCGTCCGGGACCATCGGCCCTACTGAACGATACGGGGGCAGGGTATACTGAGCCTCGCGAGAAGGAGCCCACCATGGCCGAGACGATCACCTACCGCGTACCGGGAATGACCTGCGACCACTGCACGCGCGCCGTCTCGAGCGAGCTCGGTGCGGTCGATGGCGTGGCCCGGGTCGAGGTCGACCTCGGCACGAAGCTCGTGACGGTGACCGGCGAGGGCCTGGACGACGCACAGCTGCGAGCGGCGATCGACGAGGCCGGCTACGAGGCGTCGTGACGACGACGGCAACCGAGACGGCAACCGGGCCCAGGGCTCCTGCGCCCGAGCAGCGCCAGCACGTCGAGCTCGCCATCACCGGCATGACGTGCGCGTCGTGCGCGGCGCGCATCGAGAAGCGCCTCAACAAGCTCGACGGCGTGGCGGCAACGGTCAACTTCGCCAGCGAGCACGCCGCCGTCGCCTACGACCCGGCCCAGGTCGACGTCCACGACCTGATCGGGGCGGTGGAGGCCGCCGGCTACGGGGCCAGCCTGCCCGAGGGCGTCGCCGTGGAGGACCCGGCCCGCCCCTACCGCTGGCGTCTCCTGCTCGCCGTAGTGCTCAGCGTGCCCCTGGCGATCTTCGCCTGGGCCCCGCCATCCCGACCGCCCGGCTGGGAGTGGGTCTCGCTCGTTCTTGCCACCCCGGTCGTCCTCCTCGCCGGCTGGCCGTTCCACCGAGCGGCGGTGGCCAATGCCCGGCACGGCGTGGCCACGATGGACACGCTCATCTCCGTGGGCACGGTGGCGGCGTGGACGTGGTCGACGATCGTGCTGGCGGCAGGGATGTCGACGAGCGTCTACTTCGATACCGCCGGAGCCATCACCGCCCTGATCCTCCTCGGCCGCTACCTCGAGGCCCGGGCCAAGCGCCGTTCGGGAGAGGCGATCCGCAGGCTCTTGGAGCTCGGAGCCAAGGATGCCCGGGTGCTGCGCGACGGGGCGGAGGTCCTCGTGCCCGTCGAGGAGCTGGCCGTCGGTGACCGCTTCGTGGTCCGTCCGGGCGAGAAGGTCGCCACCGACGGGATCGTCGAGTCCGGCACCTCTGCCATCGACCAGTCCATGCTCACCGGTGAGCCGGTCCCCGTCGAGGTCGGCTCGGGCGACCCGGTGGCGGGCGCCACGGTCAACACCTCGGGCCGGCTCGTGGTGCGGGCCACCCGGGTCGGAGCATCCACCGCGCTCGCCCAGATCACCCGGTTGGTCGCCGATGCCCAAGCCGGCAAGGCACCCGTCCAACGCCTGGCCGACCGGGTATCGGCGATCTTCGTGCCGGTCGTCATCGCCACCTCGGCGCTCACCCTGGTGGGCTGGCTCCTCATGGGCAACGTGGCTACGACCACCGCCTTCACCGCGGCGGTGGCCGTCATCGTCATCGCCTGCCCGTGCGCGCTGGGACTGGCCACGCCAACTGCTCTCATGGTCGGCACCGGGCGCGGCGCCCAGCTCGGCATCGTGATCAAGGGCCCCGAGATCCTGGAACAGACCCGCCAGATCACCACCATCGTGCTCGACAAGACGGGGACCCTGACCGAGGGGAAGATGACGGTCTCGGCGGTCGTGCCCGCCGAGGGAGCGGGCGAAGACGAGCTCCTCCGCCTGGCGGCCGGGGCCGAGGCGGCCAGTGAGCATCCGATCGCCCAGGCCATCGCCGCCTACGGGCGCGAACGGCTCGGCGCTCTCCCCGAGGTCGAGTCGTTCTCCTCCCGGGCCGGGCTCGGGATCGAGGCCGTCGTCGATCACCATGCCGTCGTGATCGGTCGCCCGAACCTCCTCGCCGACTGGGGGGTGCGCCTCACCGGAAGGCTCGTCGACGACGTGCACCGCCTGGAGGCGGGCGGGTCGACGGTGGTCGGGGTGGCTGCCGACGGCAAGGTCAAGGGTGTGGTGGCGGTGGCGGACCGCGTCAAGCCGACCAGCCGCCAGGCCGTGGACGAGCTGCGCCACCTCGGGCTCACCCCGGTGCTGCTCACCGGTGACAACGAGCAGACGGCCCGAGCGGTGGCGGCCGAGGTGGGCATCGATCGGGTGATGGCCGGCGTCCTGCCCGAGGACAAGGCGGCCGAGGTCGCCCGGCTGCAGGAAGCGGGCGAGGTGGTCGCCGTGGTCGGCGACGGCGTGAACGACGCTCCGGCCCTCGCCCGGGCCGATCTCGGACTGGCCATCGGGACCGGCACCGACGTCGCCATCGAGGCCTCCGATATCACGCTCGTGACGGGCGACCTCCGGTCGGCCGTCGACGCCATCCGCTTGTCTCGGCGCACGCTCTCGACGATCAAGGGCAACCTCGTGTGGGCCTTCGGCTACAACGCCGCCGCCATCCCCCTCGCGGTCGCTGGGCTCGTCAATCCCATCGTCGGCGCCGCCGCCATGGCGTTCTCGAGCGTCTTCGTCGTCACCAACTCGCTGCGCCTCCGCAGCTTCCGTCCGATGGAGGAGAACCGATGACCGACACGACGACGCACGGCACCAGCCAGCCGGGCAGTGAGGCCGAGGCACCACCTCCGTATGGCTACGTGGCCAGCAAGCACAAGGAGGCGCTGGTCAACCGGATGCGGCGCATCGAAGGTCAGGCCCGAGGCATCGAGAAGATGATCACCGAGGACCGCTACTGCATCGACATCCTCACCCAGATCGCCGCAGCCAGGACCGCACTCGAGACGGTGGCCGGCATCCTGCTCGACGACCACGTGAACCACTGCGTCCGGCACGCCCTCTCCTCGGGCGACGAGAAGGTCGCGGCCGAGAAGACCACCGAGCTCCTCGACGCCGTCCACCGCTTCGCCCGGACCCACTAGGCAAGGGGCATCAGCGTCGGCGCATCTACATCGGCCGCATCTACATCGGCCGCATCTCCATCGCCTCCTTGATGCCCTTGCGGATGAGCCACACGTTCGTCGGCCAGGCGGTGGAGAACCCGATGACCATCCCGATCTGCATGAGGAACCAGAAGGCGGCATGGTCGGGGCGGATGTGGTGGGGGAAGAAGACGAACTGCATCAGCGCCATCCAGCCGAACAAGCCGACCTCGAAACTGGTGAGGGACAGGAAGTCGGCCTTCGCCGCCTCGACGAGACCCGCTCTCAGTCCGAGACCACGCATGGGGGCGATGGCGAAGTACTGAAAGGCGATGCCGAGCGCCAGGGCCAACACGTAGTCGCCGATGTACTCGGGCAGGAGCGACAGCCCGGCGATGGTGGTTCCCGCACCGAAGACGACCCATTCGGCGCAGAGGTCGCCGAGCGTGCACCCGGCACCGCAATGACTGACGCCGGTGGCGATCGCCGACCATCCCGGCAGTTCCGGCGGCTCGCCACCGCGCTCCTTCCGCCAGGTGGGGCTCTTCGGCCAGCCGAAGCGCCGGTAGCCCCAGACCGCGAGCGGTCCGAAGTAGAGGGCGGTGACGGGCCAGACCGCCTCCATGATCCCCATCTGCTGGCGGTGCCCCCGCAGCCAGATGTCGGCGGCGATCCACAGCGCCGAAACGGTCGCCAGTCCAATGGCGAGCCAGCTGAGCACGGTCAAGCATGCCGGAGGCACGCGGTCGGCCCTCCTTTGTCGAGCGGATCATGGGCCCTGTACCCCTTCCGGGCAACTGACACGTGCACACAGCCGACGTTCAGGCCGGTGGTGCTGGCGAGCTTCGCGGGGCTCCGGAAGCGGGCCCGCCCACGACCGGCACGCACCGTGGGGCCGGGCAGCCAGACGGCGGGGACGAGGTCGCGCCGGGAGCGATCGGCCAACACCCAGGCGTCGATCCGGCGTGTCCCCGCGTCCGCCAGTCAGGCGAGACCGCCCTCCGGGGCAGCCCGGCCAAGTGCGGACCGCCCGACCGGCGCCGGGCAGCTCATCGAGTCCGCCCTCCACGGGGCTTCGAACCTGCCTGACGTGCGGCAACGCCTCGACGGCCTACGCTCGGTCGCTGAGATATAGTCTTAGTTGAATGGGCTCGCGCGTTTGCTACGCGTCCCTGATAGGAGGCACAATTCGTAAGTGGGAAAAGTGTCGGAACGCTGGGACCTGGCTCCCAGGCGCCTCAGGGCGGGCCGCCACTACCCAGGGACCTGGCAGGAGTTCATCGCCTGGTTCTCGACCGACGAGCGCTGCCACGACTTCCTCGCCGACCTGCGGTGGTCAGACGGCTTCGTCTGCCCGCTGTGCGAAGAAGGGAGCGGGCACCGCACTGGCATGCGCTGGTGGTGCCCCAAGTGCCGGCACTGGTCATCGGTCACCACCCGCACCTCGCTGCAACAGACTCACCTGACGCTTCAGACCTGGCTGTTGGCAGTGTGGCTCATGTCGAGCGACAAACGAGGCGTGAGCGCCACATTCCTATCGAGCTCGCTCGGCATCGACTACCGAAGCGCCTGGCACGTCCTGCACAAGGTGCGCCTCACCTTCAGCCAGGAGGATAGAGAGCCGCTCAAGGGGCTCGTCGAGATCGACGAGATGTACTTGGGCGGCCAGGACCTCGGCAACAACCGCAGAGGAAGGAGCTTGGCCACCAAGGCCTGTGTGGTCATCGCCTGCGAGTGCAAGCGTGGCAAGGTCATCGGAAGGATACGGATGGGACGCTTGGAGGACTCCACCCACACATCCCTCGAGCCCTGGATACAGCGCCACGTGGAGAAGGGCTCGGCCATCCACACCGACGGGCACAGGGGCTACATCAACCTGAAGTCCCTCGGCTACAAGCACAAGGCCACGTCCATGACGCAGTCGCCCTATCCCGCCCACGTCGTGTTCCCACGGGTGCACACCATCGCCAGTCTCTCCAAGCGTTGGATACTCGGCACCCACCACGGCGGCATCCATCCGCAGTATCTCGACCCCTACCTCGACGAGTTCGTGTTCCGGTTCAACCGCAGGCACTCGTGGTCGAGGGGACTCGTGTTCTACCGGGTGCTCCAGGGCCTGCTCGAGCGTGACGCTTACGTGACCCGCCCACAGGTCCACCGGGTGCCGCTTCCCAAGCCCTCGACAACAGGCACGCAGGCGACAGGGGCGCCCAAGACCTCCAAGCGCAAGCAGGACGCCGTGAACCAGCAGCTGGTCGAAGACGAGCTCTTCGACTGGGCCGAGCTCGAGGACGCAGAGGGTCCGCCCACACCCTTCTGCCCGCTGCCCGAGGACTCCAGCTCCGAACTGCTGCATGGAGAGGCGCCTCGCCTCATTGCACAAGGTCGGTGAATGATTACGATACGCAGTATGCGGTTGCGAACTGCCGGCGTCGTCATTGGAGGACTCGTTGCTCTCGCGGCGCTCGGTGCATCGCTTGCCGCCGTCGAGAGCCAGGTGCCGCCCAATCCGGCTCCGCATTCCTACGCCGCAGCACGGGCTGAGGCCAAGAACCTGTGCCATGCAGCGTTCGGCTCCAGGCTGCTTGGCGCCGGCCCCGCCTCCGTCCGCAATGTGCGAACACCCGCTCGGACGAAGCTCACCTACCCCGCCCGCCCGACCGCTTTCCCCGGCGTCTCTACAACCACATTCGCCGCCTACTGCAACGTGGCTGCCGGGCCGAAGTTCCACAAGCTCTACGCCATCGCAAAGGGCTTCGGTCCAGTGTTCGTCATGGGCCCCACACGGCGCTACTCGGCCTGACGCCCAAATCGAGCCCGGAAAATGGGGCTCTGAGCAGGGCCGCGTAGCAAACGCGCGAGCCCATTCTTAGTTATGGTCATCCCCACTGCCGAGCAGGTCACCTTGGCGGACGCCAAAACGCATCTGTCCGAGGTCGTCGAAGGCGTCGAAACCCAGCACCGTCGCGTCGTGATCACGAAGCACGGGCGACCGAGCGTCGTCGTGCTCGCGGTCCAGGACCTGGAAGCGCTCGAAGACACGCTCGACCTGTTGTCCGATCCGAACGCGATGGCAGATCTCCGCGAGGCCGCCGCTGCTCGCCAGGCTGGTCAGACGATCGAGCTGACCAAGGAGCAGGCGTTGGAACGCTGGACCCGTGGATGAATATCAACTCCAGTGGTCACCACCTGTGGTTCGCCAGCTCGACCGCCTTGCAGCGTCTTCACCTCGCGTCGTCGGAGCCAGCGTCGAGTTCTGCTTCGGTCGGCTGATCGCAGAGCCTCACCGGATCGGGCATCCGCTCGATCGCGATCTTGAAGGCTGGCATGCGGCACGAGTAGGCGCGTACCGGGTCATCTACTGGATCGACGAGAGCGATCGCATCGTCTACGTCGACCGCGTCGACCATCGGAGCGATGTCTACCGCCCGAAGTGATCGGTCGGGTGCGGAATCTTGAAGTTCGAATAGCGGCCTACGGTGGCGAATTTGGTGGGCCGTAGGCAATCGTGTTCGAACCTCGATGACGTGCGGCTTCGCGTCGGCAAGCTCGGTCAGGGTGCCCTTCTGATCAAGGGTCGAAGAACTGAAGGGCGGGTAGAACACCTCGAACTCGCCCGAAGTCGGAGTCGCGGGTCCAAAGTCGCGAGGACGAGTCGACCGCGGCAACAGCGATCTCGATATCGGTCAGCGCCACGGTTTCGCCGCGCTCACGCAGACGTGCTGCCGTTTCGCCCACGCTCTGCCACTGAACCGGGCCAAGCTCCGCCCACGGCAAGCCGGTTAGCAAGAGCCAAAGCCTTCCCCTGTCCGGAGACTTGGCGCCGGCAAGCAGTTCCGCCACGACAGGACCGCAGGCGACGACGTCGCCTGCCACGAGGAGGTCATCCAGTCGAGCTGCCCTGGACTCTTTGCCGTGCCGCAGGTACTCCACCCAGATCGACGTGTCGGCAAGGACGGTCACGTCGTTCGGTCAGCCCCGCGCAGCTCTCGTGACAGGTCATCGACCTCTACCGTCCCCGCGAGCTGGCGCAGCTGATCAACGGCGTCGTGCGTGAGATAGAAGCGCACCGCTCGCTGGATCGCCTCGGTCTTCGACATGCCAGGCAGGCGCGCCATCAGCGACGCGAGGAGGACGTCGTCGAGCTCCAAGGTCGTTCTCACGACCACAGTATGCCATACAGTCTGGCAGATTCGAGCGGTGGGCCGTGGACACTCGTATTCGAACCGCCACGACCTGGGAGAACGGCTGAGGCTGCTGTGAAGCGCGGCCGCCCCAGCATCTGAGCGGTCCGCCCCCGAGAAGGTCCTTGGGTATCACACCTATGTGTCACCGTGATACACTCATGGCATGCGAAGTCTGAGGCTTGATCCTGACCTCGACGAAAAGGTCCGTCGTGCAGCAGCGGCGAAGGGTGAATCCGTCTCCGAATTCCTCCGCCAAGCGGCCGCCGAACGAGCCGAGGAGACCTTGGCGGCTCGTCCGAGCGAGCGGTTCGCCGATGTTGCCGGCGTAGTCCACGGCGGCGGCGGGCGCGCGCGTCGGACCGGCGCCGCGTTCACGGAGTCGCTGGCGTCAGACCGCAACGGGCGGTGACCCTCACTGACGCCGGCCCACTGATCGCGATCATCGACGCTGATGAAGCTGACCATGCTTCGTGCGTCGATGCCCTCGACCGACTGACGATCCCCCTCGTGACGACGTGGCCGGCGTTCACCGAAGCGATGTACTTGCTTGCTCGGGCCGGCGGCATTCGAGCTCAACAAGCGCTCTGGCGCCTGGTGCAGACCGACCTCCTCGTCGTTGCCGACCTCTCTCCTTCTGCCGTCGACCGAAGTGCTCGCTTGATGGACCAGTACGCAGATCGACCCATGGACCTCGCCGACGCCACCCTCGTCGCGCTGGCAGAAGAGCGCGGGGACCGGAGGATTTTCACCCTCGACACCGACTTCCAGATCTACCGGTTCCGAGGCCGGCAGCGCTTCGAATCCGTCCCAGCGCCGTGACCAGCACAGGTCGGTTCGAATAGCAACGTACGGTTCCAAGATCGGTGGGCCGTAGAGGACTCGAACCTCTGACCCCTTGCGCGTCATGCAAGTGC
>JAJYVT010000020.1 GCA_021791845.1 Actinomycetes bacterium
CCTGGTCCGACCGGGCGTCGGCGGTGAGGACCCGCCCCGCGCGGTGGTCCACCACGATGTCGATGGGCTCGACCCCCACCGGGATTGTGGCGACGACCTTGGCGTGCTCGAGGTCCACCACCGCCACCGCGTTCGACCGGGAGCAGGAGACGTAGGCCAGCCCCGTCCGGCGGTCGACCACCACGCCCTCGGGATCGAGCCCGACGGGCACCTCCGCCAGCACGGCGTAGGGCACGGGGCCCGTGCCGGTGATCCGGCAGCTCGGCCCGCTCGCCACGATGGCCACGCCGTCGGCGCCGATCGCTCGCTCCACGTCCTCCTCGACGCCCGACGCGTCGTCCATCTCGTCCGGGTCGGCCGGTACCGCCTGCATCCGTTCTCCTTTCCTGCCCATGGGTGGCTACCCGGCCTTTGCCGGTTGGAACCACAGGCGGCAGTCGGCCCGAGGCGGGCTGCCGGCGCGCCACGGGTGTGGCCGGAGCATGCTATGGCAATGGCAATGGACGTGCGGCCCCCTTCCGTCGACGTGCTCGCCCGCTCGATCGCCGACGTCCCCTTGCCCCACCCCATGCTCGTGGAGGCGGCGCGGGACGCCATCGCCGCCGGAGACCCGGCCTCCGCCCGGTCGCGGGCCGAGCGGAGGGCCCGCGGCCTGCTGCGACCGGTGGTGAACGCGACCGGCGTCCTGCTCCACACCAACCTCGGGCGTGCCCCGGTCGGCCACCACCAGGCGCCCGCGGCCTGGAACCTCGAGCTCGACCTGGAGAGCGGCAGCCGGGGGTCCCGCCGCAGCCACGCCGCGGCCCTCGTGGCGCTGGCGGCCGGCGCCGAGGACGCGCTCGTCGTCAACAACGGCGCCGGGGCGCTGCTCCTGGCCCTCTCGGTGGTGGCCGGGGGCCGGCCCGTCGTCGTGAGCCGGGGCGAACTGGTGGAGATCGGGGGCGGCTTCCGGGTGCCCGAGGTGTGCGCGCTCTCCGGCGCGCCGATGGTCGAGGTCGGCACGACCAACCGGACCCGGCTCGCCGACTACGAGGCCGCGGTGTCCGCCGCCGCGGGTGCCACCGCCACCGAGGGTGCGGGTGCGATCTTGAAGGTCCACCCCTCGAACTTCCGGGTCCAGGGGTTCACCCAGTCGGTCCCGGTCGAGCAGCTGGCGGACCTGGGGCCGCCCGTGGTAGCCGACCTCGGGTCGGGCCTGCTGGACGAGCGCGCCCCCTGGCTGGACGGCCCGCCGCCGCCGTGGCTGGCCGGCGAGCCCGCCGCCCGCCAGACGCTCGCCGCCGGCGCGGCGCTGGTCACGTTCTCGGGCGACAAGCTGCTCGGTGGGCCGCAGGCGGGCGTGATCGCCGGCCGCGCCGACCTCGTGGCCGCCTGCGCCCGGCACCCCTTGGCCCGCGCCCTGCGGCCCGGGGGGCTCGTCCTGGCCGCCCTGCAGGAGACGATGCTCGCCTACCTGCGTCGGGACGGGCGGGCGATCCCGTTCTGGCGCATGGCGACCGCCTCCGAGTCGGAGCTGGAGCGCCGGGCGGAGGCGGTGGCCGCGGCCGTGACCGGTGCCGGCGCCCGAGCGGCCGCGGTCCGGTGCCTCGCCGTGGCCGGCGGCGGGTCGGTGCCGGGACTGGGGATCCCCTCGGCCGGCGTGGCCGTCGACGGGGACCTGCGTGCTGCCTTGCGCCGGCACGAGCCTCCGGTGATCGCCCGGATGGAGGGCGGGCGGACGCTCTGTGACCTGCGAAGTGTGGACCCGGCGATGGACCCGGTGCTGGCGGAGGCCCTGGCCGCCGCCCTCGGGGGGCGACTCGAGGGCGGCCCCAGCCGTGCCCTCGCCGAGGGCCGGGGAAGGTAACGCCTCCGGTGCACGTCGTCGCCACCGCCGGCCATGTCGACCACGGGAAGTCCACGTTGGTGCGCGCCCTCACGGGGATGGACCCCGACCGGCTGGCCGAGGAGAAGGCCCGGGGCCTCACCATCGACCTCGGGTTCGCCTGGTCCACCTTGCCGTCGGGCCGGGACGTCGCCTTCGTGGACGTGCCCGGCCACGTGCGCTTCGTGAAGAACATGCTGGCCGGCGTGGGAGCGGTCGACGCCTGCCTCTTCGTGGTCGACGCCACCGAGGGCTGGAAGCCCCAGTCCGAGGAGCACCTGCGGATCCTCGACCTCCTGGGCGTGGGCCACGCCGTGGTCGCGCTCACGAGGGCCGCAGGCCCCGCCTCCGGGTCGCCCGAGCACGCCGAGCTCATGGAGCTGGCCCGCATGGAGGTGGAGGAGCGGCTGGCCGGCACCGTCCTCGAGGCCGCGTCGATCGTGCCCGTCGACGCCCCCGCCGGGCTGGGGCTGGACGCGCTCACCCGTGCGCTCGACGAGATGCTGGCGGGGACGCCGACGGCAGCCGATCGGGGCCGGCCCCGCCTGTGGATCGACCGGAGCTTCGTCCTGCGGGGCACCGGGACGGTCGTGACCGGGACGCTCACCGGCGGCTCCCTCGCCGTCGGCGAACGGCTCGACGTGGTGCCCGGACCGCCTCCGTCGTTCGAGCCTCGGCCCGTGCGGGTGCGGGGACTCCAGACCCATCTTCGCAGCGTGGACGTCATCGGTCCGGGCCACCGGGTGGCCGTCAACGTGACCGGGGTGGCCCAGGGGGACCGCGGCGCCACCCGCCGCGAGGACCTGGTGCGGGGGGCGGCCTTGGTCCGGACCCTGCAGTGGGAGCCCACCACCGTGTTCGACGCCAGTCTGACCCTGCTCTCGGCGGCACCCGCTCCGGTCGGCCGCCACGGCCGGGGCGCCTTCCACGCCTACGTGGGATCGGGCGAGCACCCGGTCCGGGTCCGGGTCCTCGGCGCGGACGAGATCGGGCCCGGCGAGACCGGCTGCGTGCGGCTCCGCCTCGCCACCGCCCTCCCGCTCCTGCCCGGGGACCGCTACGTCCTGCGGGACGCCGGCCGGTCGGCCACCATCGGCGGCGGCATGATCCTGGACGTCGCCCCGGTCCTTCGGCCGTCCAAGGCCAGCCCGGACCGCTCGGTGGACCGGGTGGTGGCCGAGCGCGGCTGGGTCGACGTGGACCTGCTGGAGCGCTTGACCGGCGAGCGGCGGACCGCAACCGTGGCCAGCCGCTGGGTCGTGGACCCTGCGGCCCTCGAGGGGGCGACGGCCGTCCTGCGGGCTCGGGTGCTCGACGCAGGCCCGCTCGGCATGGACGTGGGGGAGCTCGACGAGCGGAGCCGGGCCGTCCTGGGCGAGCTGGTGCGAGCGGGCGACGTCACCCTGGACGGCGGGCGGGCCGTGGGTGCGACGCACGCCGCCTCGGGACGGGCCGCCGCCGCGTTGGCCGGGCACCCCTTCCTCCAGGCCCTGGAGGCGTCGCCGTTCGCGCCCCCGGACCCGGCGGCCTTGGGCGTCGACCGCTCGGAGCTGGGGCACCTGGTGCGCTCCGGGCTCGTCGTCGAGCGCGACGGGCACTACTTCTCGGCCGACGCCGTCGCCCGGGCGGCCGACCTGGTGGCCGCGCTCCTCCGGGACCATCCCGACGGGGTTACGGTGTCCTCGGTGCGGACCGCCCTCGGCAGCACCCGCAAGCACGTGGTGCCGTTGCTGGCGCTCCTCGACGCGCGCGGCGTCACCCGGCGGCGGGGAGACCTCCGGATCGGCGGCCCACGCCTCCCGGCCTCCACGGGGGGCGCATGATCCGCCTCACCCAGACGGCGCCCGGCGGCGGCTGCTCGTGCAAGGTGGCGCCGGGAACGCTCGAGCGGCTCCTGGCCGCCGCCGGCTCGGGGATCGGCGTCGTGGCCACGGCCCGGGCCGCTTCGTCGGGTCCGGACCTCGTGTGCGGCACCGAGCACGGCGACGACGCCGCGGTCGTCCGCCTCGACGGCAACCGCGGCATCGTGAGCACCACCGACTTCTTCCCGCCCGTGGTGGACGACGCCTTCGACTGGGGCCGGATCGCAGCCGCCAACGCCCTCTCCGACGTCTACGCCATGGGCGGCGAGCCACTGGTGGCCCTGAGCCTGCTCGCCTGGCCCGTCGACGAGCTCCCCGAGGAGCTGGCGGTCGAGGTCCTGCGAGGCGGCCAGGTCGTGGCGACGGAGGCGGCGTGCCCGATCGCCGGCGGCCACTCGATCACCGACACCACGCCCAAGTACGGGCTGGCGGTGACCGGCACGGTGGACCTCGACCACCTGCTGCGGAACGACGCCGCCAGGCCCGGGGACCCGCTCTCGCTCACCAAGCCGCTCGGGGTGGGCCTGCTGAACGCCCGGCACAAGGCGACGGGGGAGCGGTTCGACGAGGCGGTCGCGGTGATGGCCACGCTCAACCGGGACGCCGCCCGTGCCGCCGTTGCCGCCGGCGTCCGCGCCGCCACCGACATCACCGGCTTCGGGCTCTTGGGCCACCTCTTCAAGATGGCTCGGGCGAGCGGCGTGGGGGCGGTGGTGGACGCCGCGGCGGTGCCCTACCTCGACGGCGCTCGCCGTGCCCTGGCCGACGGGTTCGTGCCCGGCGGGTCGCTGCGGAACCTGGAGTGGGTGCGGCCGCACCTCGAGTCGAAGGCGGCCGACGACGAGTTGGTGCTGCTGGCGGACGCGCAGACCTCGGGGGGCCTGCTCGTCGCCGGTGAGATCCCCGGCGCGCCCGTGGTCGGCGAGGTCGTGGCCGCTGGGGACGGGCCCCTGCTCCGGGTGCGCTGACCCGCTCGACGATTGTGCCTCGGGGCCGGCCCGTCGGTAGTGTCGCCCGCGGAGGTGTCCAGGCGCCTGGTGGGCCTCCCCGCCTTCAAAGCGGGTGGGACGGGTAGACCCCGTCCGGCGGGTTCGATTCCCGTCCACCTCCGCCAATCCGACGCGCGCCCCGCCTCGGGGCCGGACCGACCTCCCGGCGCACGATCCACGCGTGCTTGCCCACCTGGCGGCCGCGCGTGAAGCCGTGCTGCTCGAACAGCTCGACCGTCGCGCTGAAGAGGAACCGCCCCTGGGCCTCCCGGCCGGCGGTCGTCTCGGAGATCGCCTCGACGGTGCCGCCGCCGGCGGCGGCGATCTGCGCCAGCGCGCCTTCGAGGGCGGCGCGGGCGACCCCCTGGCCCCGGTGCCGCTTGTCGACGAAGATGCAGGTGATCCGCCACCGGGCCGGTGGCGGCGGGTCCTGGTCGTAGGCGCGGCGGTGCCTGAGGGCGAGCTCCTCGGGGCTGCCGTACTGGCACCAGCCCTGGGCCAGCCCCGCTGTGTCGAGCACCAGCGCGGCATGCGCCTCTCCCGAGCGAACGAGCGCCTCCTTCAGGGTGCGGGGGTCGCTCACGCCGCGTCGGTAGGCCGTGTGGAAGGCGATGCACCAGCACCCGCCGTAGATGCCGTTGTTCCGTTCCACCAGGTCGGCGAAGGCGTCCCACGTGGAGGCGTCGAGCGGTCGGACGGTCGGCACGGTCAGGCGCCGGCGAGCCCGGCCAGCAGGCCGGCCAGCGTGGCGGGACAGGTGATCATCGGCCAGTGGCCCGAGTCGATGTCGGCGAAGTCCAGGTGGCGTGCCCGGGCGACCTCGGGCAGCTCGCCCGCTTCGAGCCACGCACGTGCCTGCGCCGGGGAGAACTCCGGGCAGACGAGGGTGACCGGCACGTCGTAGCGCCGGTCGTCGCGCAGGTGCACGACGCCTCTCGCCACCCCCTCGGGGACGGGGATGGCGGCCGCCGACATGGCCCGGCGCTGCTCCTCGCTCAGGTCGTCGGCGTCCGGGCCCTCGAACGGTTCCCATCCCGGGAACGCCATCGCGCCGTCCACGAGGGGGAAGAAGTCGGCGTAGCGCTCCCCGTCGGCCCGGGGGAACCCGCCGATCAGGGCCGCCCGGGCCACGGCGCCGGGGCGGGCGTCGGCCGCCATCCAGGCCAGCGTGCAGGCGGCCGAGTGGCCGACGACGAGCACCGGCCCGGTGGCGGCGGCGTCGACGGCATCCAGCACCGCGGCGTGCTGGTCCTCGAGCGTGGCGGCCACCGGGGGCGCCCCCTGGCCGGGCAGCCTGACGGCGAGGGGGCGATGGCCCAGGGACCCGAGGCGCGACGCGACCGGGTCCCAGACGGAGGCGTCGAGCCACAGGCCGGCAAGCAGGATGATGTCCATGGAAGCGACGGTAGAGCCGATACCGGACGATCGGCTTCCGGTTCCAGAGAATTCTTCTACGCTGGCCGGGTGACGGCGGCAGGCTCCCCGGAGGCCGCGCCCAGCCCCACGGCCCGGGCGCTCCAGACGCTCGAGATGCTCCAGCTCCGGCCGGGGACGACCGCCGGCCAGCTCGCGGCCCGTCTCGGGGTGACCGAGCGGGCGGCTCGCCGGTACGTGGCGGTGCTGCGGGAGGCCGGGATCGACGTCGAGTCCGCGAGGGGTCGCTACGGCGGCTACCGGCTCGGGCGGGGAACGCGGCTCCCTCCGGTCGTGTTCACCCAGGACGAAGCGCTGGCCCTGGTCATGGCCGTGCTCGAGGCCCACCCGGCGGCCACCGGCGCCGGCGAGCTGGCCGGCTCGGCGCTCGGCAAGGTCATCCGGGCGCTCCCGGCCGACGTCGGCCGCCAGGCGGCGGCCCTTCGAGCGCACGCCGCGGCGGCGCCGGACCGCAACGCCGCCCACCCCGATCCCGCCGTCACCAGCGCGCTCGTGGTCGCCGTCGCCGACCGGCGCACCGTCCGGCTCCGGTACCGAAGCCCAGCGCAGCAGCAGCGAGGGCCGGAGCCGGACCGGGATCAGCGGCGGGAGTGGGAGCCCGAGGTCGACCCGTGGGCGGTGGTGGTCCGGCACGGGCGCTGGTACCTGCTCTGCTGGTCGAACCGTGCCGGGGCGGTCCGCAGCTACCGCGTCGACCGGGTCGGCGCGGTGGAGCCCACCGGGCGCACGTTCACGCCGCCCGACGGGCTCGACCCGGTGGCGACGCTCGAGGAGAGCCTGGGCCACGGCTGGGCCTTCCCCACCCGGGTGGTGTTCGAGGCGCCGCCGTCGGAGCTGGCACCCTGGGTCCGGCCGCCGATGGGGCGCCTCGAGGCGCACCCCGACGGCTGCGTGCTCGTGGGGAGCACCGGCAACCCGTCCATGTACGCCCAGGAGTGGCTGGCGACCGTGCCGTTCGCCTTCCGGGTGGAGGGAGGCGACGAGCTGCGAGCCGCCGTCGCCGTGCTGGCGGCGCGGTGTGCGGCCGCGGTGGCACCCGGCTCGCGGCCCGCCGCCACCTGATCGGGCGTGCGCACCGTCCGCTCCGCCCTGCATTTGCGCGTGTGGCACCCGGACCGGCAGCATCGCGGCATCGACCACGAGCGGACCTACCGAACCACCGTCGGATCGCAGACGGTCGACCTGCCGCTCGTGCAGGTGACGGACGACGTCACCATCGCGCTGCTCATCTGCGTCGACCTGGGGGTCGGCTTCTCGGAGGTCGCCGGGCGCGAGCTGGCCGAGTTGCTGCGCGACGCCGAGCCCGAGGTGGTGGTGTCGGTCGCCACCATGGGCATTCCCCTGGCCATCGAGGTGTCCCGGGCGCTCGGCATCGACGACTACGTGATCCTCCACAAGACGCCCAAGATCCACCTGGGGAACACCTGGGCCGAGCCGGTGCGCTCGATCACCACCGGCGCCAACCAGACGCTGCGGCTCGACCCGTCCCGGGTGGACGCGGTGCACGGCCGCCGGGTGGCGGTGGTCGACGACGTGGTCTCGACCGGCGCCTCGTTGCGCGCCGCGCTGAGCCTCCTTCGGCGGGCCGGGGCCGAGCCGGTCGTGGTGGGCTCGTTCCTCATCGAGGGCCAGGAGTGGCGCCGCGCCCTCGGCCCGGACGCCGAGCTGGTCCGGTCCCTCGGCGCCATCCCCCTGTTCCGCGCCGCCCCCGACGGCAGCCTGACCGAGGACTGGACAGGCGCCGGCTGAGGCTGACGCGGCTCGCGACGGGAGAGGAGCCACCATGGACTGGCAGCTGCCGGAGAACCTGAGCACCCCCGCGCTCGTGGTCGACCACGACGTCCTCGTGGCCAACGTGGCGCGCATGGCGGCGCGGATGCAGGAGCGGGGGGTGGCACTGCGGCCGCACGCCAAGACCCACAAGTCGCTCGATGTCGCCGCGCTGCAGCGCGAGCACGGTGCGGTGGGCCTCACCGTGGCGACGGTGGGAGAGGCGGAGGTGTTCGCCGCCGGTGGCCATGACGACCTCTTCATCGCCTACCCGGTGATCGCCCAACGGGACAAGGCGGACCGGCTGGCCCGCTTGGCCGGCAGCCTGCGCCTCAGCGTCGGCGTGGACTCGCTCGACGCGGCCGAGCTCCTCGCCGCCGCCGGGCTGGCGGGCAGGGCGGCGGTCATGATCGAGGTCGACACCGGCCAGCACCGCAGCGGCGTGCTCCCCGAGGCGGCCGGTCCGTTGGCGGAGGCGGTGGCTGACCTCGGCCTGGAGGTGGAGGGCGTCTTCACCCACGGTGGCCACGGCTACTGGACGCCGGACGCACCGGCGGGCGCGGCGCGCGACGAGGTGGAGCGGCTCGGCCAGGCCGTCGAGGCCCTGGCCGGCCGGGGCCTCGACGCCGTGCGGGTGAGCGCAGGCTCGAGCCCCACCGTGCTGGGCTCGGCCATGCGGCCCGTCACCGAGGAGCGGCCGGGCACCTACGTCTTCAACGACCGCCAGCAGGTGCGGCTCGGCGCCGCCGACCCGGGCCAGGTGGCGCTGGTGGTGGCGGCCACCGTGGTCAGCACCGCCGTCCCGGGGCAGGTGGTGATCGACGCCGGGAGCAAGTCGCTCGGGAGCGACCGGCCGGCGTGGCTCGAGGGCTTCGGGACGGTGCCCGAGCTCGACGGGGCGGTCGTCGCCTCCATGTCGGAGTGCCACGGGATCGTGGCGATCGGCGACCGCACCCCGCCGGCGGTGGGCACGATGGTGCGGGTCGTCCCCAACCACGTGTGCCCGGTGGTGAACCTCTTCGACACCTACGACGTCGCCTCCGGAGGCGACGTCGTCGCCCGCTGGCCGGTGTCGGCCCGCGGGCACCTCGCCTGAGCGCTCAGCGGCAGGGGTCGAGAGGGCGAAGCTCGGGCGGGGTGACGCCCGTCGTGATCTGCCGGGCAAGGAGCGAGCCGGTGAGCGGGCCGAGGGTGACGCCCCACATGCCGTGGCCGCCGGCGGCGTAGACCCCGGGGGTCGCGGTCGCCCCCACGAGGGGGACGCCGTCGGCCGACAGGGGCCGGGGACCCATCCACTGGTCGGCCATCGTGGACCAGTCCACGTCCACCAGGAGGTGGCGGATGGCCTGCACCATGTGGCCGAAGCGGGCGCGCTGGAGGGAGGCATCGGGTGAGCCGAACTCCATGATCCCGGCGAAGCGGACCCGGTCGGCCTGGGGCGTGAGCGCCACCCGGGCGACCGGGAAGTACAGGGGGCTCGCGAAGGACTTGGGGGCGGCGACGGTGAAGCTGTAGCCCCGGCCGCCGTACACGGGGACGCGCACGCCGTGGCCGGCCAGCAGGTCCGTCGCCCATGCGCCGGCCGCGACCACTGCGGCGTCGGCCTCGAGCTCTCCCTGGGGCCCCCGGGCCACCACCACACCGTGGCGGCGCTCCACCGCGCTGATCGGCGTGTCCTCCACGATCTTCCCGCCCCGCTCCCGCACGCTCTGGGCCAGCGCGGCGACATAGCGCGATGGGGTGAGGTACTGCTGGCCGCGCACCCGCACGCCCAGCTCGACCTCGTCGGAGACGTGGGGCTCGTTGGACCGCACCTCGTCGCCGGTCAGCAGCGAGACCTCGACCGCCTGGCCGGCGGCGACGACCGACTCCATCTCGTGGAGGAAGCCGGCGCTCTCGTGCGCGTGGGCGAAGCAGGCCACCACGTCGCCACGGTGCAGCTCCAGCTCGACGCCGCCGGCCTGCTGGTGGGCGAAGGCGTCGGCGGCCAGCTCGTTCAACACGCGGTAGGAGGCCATGCTGCGACGCCACGACGCGGTGGTGCACGAGCGGACCATGGCTGCCATGAACCGCGCCAGACGGGGGTCCGCCGAGCGCACCAGGGCGACGGGAGAGCGGGGGCTGAGCACGGCCCGGACTCCGTAGCGCAGGATGCTGGGCTCGGGCAGGGGGACGCACATGGCCGGCGAGACCAGCCCTGCGTTCTGCCACGACGCCCCGGCTCCGGGTCGGCGGCGGTCGACCACGCACACCTCGACGCCGTGCTCTTGGAGCGACCACGCACACGACATCCCGACGATGCCCGAGCCGATCACAAGGACCCGGGACGGGGCACGGTGCTCGCTTGCCATTTGGCGCACCCGAACCTCCCCTCTCGCTCCGGCTCCCGGTCACGTCCCCTTCGGGCTTGGCGACCGGCGCGCCACCTCTGGTTGACGGCCTCCGACGGGCCGCCGCACCAGCACGCTAGGCGGGGGGGTTCCGTGGTCGCGAGGGCTGGCGCGACGAACTTGTCGAAAGCCCTTGGTCGATCCGCACAATGCAGCCGGCGGCGCAACATCCTGGGTTCGCCAGCCGAACTGATCGAGGGTGCACGGGCCGCGTCGCCCCGGGACCTTCGACCCTACGGAGCGCCGGGGTCCGCTCCCCAGTCTGGACTCGAGGATCCATCGGTCGTCGCCGGATCCTCCCGTTACCGAGGAGGGTGACATGAAGGCAATGCGTCGCGCCCTGACGATCGTGGCGGGCGTGCTCGCCGCCCTGCTGGTGCTGTCCTCGCCGGTCCTGGCGGCCGGCATGGGCTCGGGCACCAGCGGCGGCGACACCGGCGGAACGGCCAGGTACGGTCCTGCGAACGGCGGGGGAGCGTTGTCGGCGATCGCGGCCGCCACACAGACACAGACACGCACACGGACACGGACAGGAACGGGCACACAGACACGCACACGCACACGCACACAGACACAGACACGGACACGGACACGCACACGCACACAGACACGCACACGGACGTCTGCGGGCTACTGGCTGACGGCGCGTGACGGTGGCGTCTTCTCGTTCGGTCCGGGCGGGTTCTACGGCTCCACCGGCGCCATGCACCTCAACGCCGCCATCGTCGGCATGACGGCCATGCCCACAGCCAAGGGCTACTGGCTCGTCGCCTCCGACGGCGGGGTGTTCAGCTTCGGGAGCGCGGGCTTCTACGGCTCCACCGGCGCCATGCACATGAACGCCGCCATCGTCGGCATGACGGCCACGCCCACAGGCAAGGGCTACTGGCTCGTCGCCTCCGACGGCGGGGTCTTCAGCTTCGGGAGCGCCCGGTTCTACGGCTCCACCGGCGCCATGCACATGAACGCCCGGATGGTCGGCATGACGGCCACGCCCACAGGCAAGGGCTACTGGCTCGTCGCCTCCGACGGCGGGGTCTTCAGCTTCGGGAGCGCCCGGTTCTACGGCTCCACCGGCGCCATGCACCTCAACGCCGCCATCGTCGGCATGACGGCCACGCCCACAGGCAAGGGCTACTGGCTCGTCGCCTCCGACGGCGGGGTCTTCAGCTTCGGGAGCGCGGGCTATCTCGGCGGCGAGGGTGGCGCCGCTCTCAACGAGCCGGTCGTCGGCATCGCACCGGCTGCGTAACCGTCTTCGGCACGGCCCGGCCGGTGCTGGTCACCCTCACGGGACGACCAGCACCGGCCGCTTGCTCGTGTGGATCACCTTGTAGGTGGTGCTGCCGAGCACGGCGGCGGCAAAGGGCGACAGGCCGCGTGAGCCCAGCACGACAACGTCGGCGGAGACGTCGTCCGCAGCTTGGAGGATGGCGCGGGCCGTCTCCTCCTGGCGGCCGCGCTGGACGTGCGGTTGGACCGTGACGCCGCCCTCGTCCAGCGTGGCGATCTCCGCCGAGAGCAACGACTCCACGTCCGCCTCCGTCTCCAGCTCGAACGCCCCCCCGTCCTTGCCGGTCACCACCTGCCGTTCGAGCACGTGGAACAGGTGGACGACGCCGCCGCTCGCCCTGGCCAGGTCGCGGGCCGCCGCCACGGCCCGGTCCGAATGCTCGGACTTGTCCACCGCCACCAGGATCACGCCGAACGAGCTCATCGTCTCTCCCTCCTCGCAGCTGCTGCCTGCCGCGCTCACCCGCCGTCTGGTGCCGGGGCGGCGCCGGGTCCGGGTGCAGGCCCGGCCGCGCCGGTCGAGACCCCGGCGGCGTCGGGCGCGCCTGCCACCCCGGGCCCGGGACCGGGCGCGGTGACCATCCGGCCCCTGACCACGCTCGGGGCTCCGCCCCGCACGTGCGGCCGGTAGGCGAAGTACACGATCGCACCGATCACGATGATGATGAACATGACCACGAGCGTCATCCAGCCGTAGTTGAAGAGCGCGGCCCGCGGCGTTGTGAGCCCACCGGGGAAGACGATGTTCACCAGCATCCCGACGCCGTACACGATGGCCACGATGTACACCGGGTAGGCCCACTTGCCGAGGTTGAACCCCCGGGGGCGCCAGCCGCGGATGCGGGCGACGAGCGCCGCCACCACGACCATCTGGAACGACAGGTAGATCCCCGACGTGGCGAACGAGACGAGGATGAACAGGGCGTTCACCTTCGCCGGGTATGTGAAGAACAGGATGTGGACCGGCTTGGACGGGGTGGCCCGAGCGAGGAGGGCGAACAGCGCCGGCACCACCGTCACCACGAGCACGGCGAACACGGGGGTCCGGAGCGTCGGCGAGATCTTGCGCAGCGACTTGCTGGCGGGGAGCTGGTCGTCCCTGCCGTAGGAGAACAGCACCCGGGAGCCGGCCGCCTGCACCGAGAGCCCGCAGGAGAAGAAGGCGAGGCAGATGAGCACCAGCAGGACGTCGCTCAGCGCCGATGTGTGCACGCTGGAGGAGAAGATGTAGGGCACGCCGAGCGTGACGACCTTGGAGAGGTTGTCGCCGGGGATGGCGAGCGACAACCCGGCCACGAGCACGAAGGACGTGATGCCGCCCACGATCATCGTGGTCACCATGGCCCGGGGGACCCGCCGCCGGGCGTCGACCACCTCTTCTGCGATGTCCCCGGCCGACTCGAAGCCGTAGAAGATGTACACGTTGGCCAGCACGGCGATGAGGGCGGCGTCGGGGAACCAGCTGTGGGAGAAGCTCACGCCGAAGGGGTTGCCGGCCACGTGTGTCGTCCCGGCCGTCGTGTTGAGGTACCCGGCCGAGTGGTGGAACCCCTCGACGGCGAGCAGGACGAAGATGCCGAACGTGCCGAGCACCTCCACCCAGACGCCCCACCGGGCGATCAGGGCCGTCCAGCGGACGCCGAGGATGTTGATCGTCGCCTGGACGGCGATGAGGATGATCGTGCAGACGAAGATGATGTTCGGGTCCGAGGGTGTGAAGGTGGTCCCGAACCAGTTGTTGATGAGGGTGATGACGTAGCTCGTGATCCCGGTGTCGACCGACGCCACGGTGATGATGAGCGCCCAGGCGTAGATCCAGCCGACCCACCACCCGTAGGAGCGGCCCATGATGTTCCGGGACCACTGGTACAGGGCGCCGGCCAGGGGATAGGAGCTGCCCAGCTCGGCGAACACCAGGGACACGAGGAGCTGGCCGGCCACGACGATCGGGATGGTCCAGATGTAGCGCGGCCCGCCCGTGCCGACCCCGAGGGCGAACAGCGAGTAGATGCCGACCACCGGCGAGAGGTAGGTGAAGGCCACCCCGAAGTTGGAGAAGAAGCTGAGCGACCGGCGCAGCTCCTGGCGGTAGCCGAAGGCGGAGAGGTGCTCCGACTCCTGTGTCGACGTCCCTGCACCGGCTGTCATTGTCGACATCGGGCCCCCCGTCTCACGCGCGCATGCCCCACGGTAGAGATCCGGGAATCGCCGGTCAAGGGGCGGGGAGCGGCAGGTGCTGCCGCTACCGTCTGCGCTATGGGTGCGACCGGGGAGCCGCCGGGCATGCCACCGGGCAGGGGCGCCGGCGTTGGAAGGGTGCAGGTGGACGGAGCGGGCGCCGGCGCCGCGCCCGCCCGGGCGCAGGCGGTGGTTCCGTTGCTCCCGCGCCACCTCCGGCAGTTGTCGACCGTGTTCCTCGCCATCGCCACCGGCCTCGTCCCCTGGGTGCTCTTCCTCGGGTTCTCCCTCCCTCCCAGGTACGACGCCGGCCACTGGAACCTGCTGTGGATCGGCTTTGACGTCGCGCTCGTGGCGGTGCTGGCCTCTGCGGCGTGGGCGGCGTGGTTCCGCCGTCAGGTGCTGGCGTCGACGGCGGTGGTGGCCGGGACCCTGCTCCTGTGCGACGCCTGGTTCGACATCATGACGTCGTTCGGCCGCCCCGGCGAATGGGTCACGCTGGTGACCGGCTTCGGGGGCGAGCTCCCGCTGGCCGCCTTCTTCTTCTGGCTGTACCGGCGCATCGTCCTCGAGACGCTCGCCGCCCTCCACGCGAGGCTTGGCGAGGGGCCGCCGCCGCGCCGGCTGCGTGACGCGCACCTGCTCCTGCTCGCGACCCCGGCGTCGCTGGAGGTTGCCGACGACGAGCCGGGGAAGCCCTGACGTGCAGGCGGGCGCGCGCCGCGTCAGGGTCGCGGACGCGGGGCGAAGGCGAACCGGGCGTCGCCGTGCTGGCCGAGCTCCCAGAGGCGGAGCCGGAGCATGGCCCCGAACCGTGTGTCGGGGCTCTCGAGGTCGATGCCGCTGATGGCGCTCAGGCGCCGCAGCCGGTAGCGGAAGGTGTTGGCGTGGACGTGCACCGACTTGGCCGCCAGCGAGACGTCGCCGAAGGAGTCCAAGAACGCCACCAGCGTCTCGAGCAGGTTGGCATGGTGGCGCTGGTCGTAGGCGGCCAAGGCGGCGAGGGGCCCGAGGACCATGTCCTCGTCCTCCACCACCAGGTCCACCAGGCGCAGGAGCAACGAGTCGACCTGCACGTCCACGAACCGGGCCAGCTGGCGACCGCGGGCGTCGTTGCGCAGCACCCGCAGGGTCTTGTCGGCGTCGAGCCGCGAACGGGCGATGTCGGCGAACGAGCGCGTGGGCCGGCCGATCCCCACCAGGTAGGCGCGGGACGGGTCGGTGTAGTCCACGAAGTCCTCCATGAGGGCGGCCGGGCCACGGCCGGTCTCGTCCATCTCGTCGACGGGGGCGAGCACGGCGTAGACGACGTCCTGCACCCGTGCCACCGCCGAGCGCGGCCGCACGGCCTTCAGGTGCACCGAGAGCGAGGTCTCGAGCCGCTGCAGCTCGGCCTCGGCCAGCACGCTCTCGGTCCGCTGGGTGGTGGCGGCGACCACGCACGACGGTCCCGCCCCGAGCCCGAGGCGCCCGGCCATCTCCAGGGCGGGGTGACCGCCTTGCAGCAGGGCGGACAGGTGGTCCGAGCGCGTCCGCTGCCGCATGTCGCTCTCGGACCGCAGGCGCAGCAGGTGGAGCGCCACCAGCCGGCCGGCGTCCATGAGCCACTGCTCCCGCTCGACCGACAGCCGCTCGTCGGTGGCCACCCAGATCGACCCCAGCACGTCCTGACCCGCCCGCACGCTCACCGCCGTCCGGGGCTTCATGCCGTCGTAGAGGCCCTCGATGAACACCGGTTGGGTGCCCTGGGCCAGCCGGCGGAAGATGCCGCGGTCGCTCAGCGCCTGGATGAAGCGCTCGGGCACCTGGCGACCGAGGATGGTCTCGGTCCTGGCCTCGTCCACGCCGCTCTGGTCCTCGGAGAAGGCCAGCACCCTCGACGAGCGGTCCTCGATCGTGACCGGCGCCCCCAGCACGGCGCTCACCACCTCGGCCAGGGTGAAGAGGTCGGTCATCGTGCCCGTCGCCCGCCCCTCGGGGCCCGGTGTGCCCGAGATGATGAGCGAGCGGATCAGCACCACGATCTGCTCCCACGAGGCGCCGTTGGTGAGCTGCACCAGCGGGACGCCGGCGCGCTCCGCCGCGGTGACGACGGCGTCGTCCAGCGGCTCGTGCGGCCCGCCCGCGCCCTTCACCACGAGCCCGGCGCACCGGGTCCCCGTCAGCCGGTTGAGCAGGTTCCAGTGGTCCTCGACGTCACGGACGCCCACGCCGAGGACAAGGTCGCCATGGTCCACGGCCGGCTCGTCCACCGCGTCCCAGATGACGATGTCGAGCACCTCCCCGCCACCTCCCGAGGGGAGCCAGCGGGCGTCCAGGAGGCTGGACCCGAGGACGGTGAGGACCCGCGAGAGCGAGACCCCCGAGCGCAAGGGGTTGTTCATCGGCCGTGGGCTCCGGTCGGGCACCGGCGCGGGATGCTAGTGCCGTCGCCGAGGTGGCTCGGCTCGGCCGGGGCGCCGCTCGACCTCATCGGCGGCTGCTGTCGACCGGCAGCCGAAGGCGCGAGGCGTGGGCGCCGCCGTGGTGGACCGTGTTGACGGCCACCCGGGGCTCCGCCAGCTCCGCGATGCGGCCGAACCGGTTGAGCGAGCGGGCGAACCACGGGAAGTCGCTGCTCGTCACCGACACCCGCAGGCGGTGGCCCGGGAGGAAGACGTGGTGGGTCGGCCACAGCTCCACGTCGAAGCGAGTGGTCTCTCCGGGCACCAGCGGCTCGGGCTGCGCCAGCGAGCTGCGGCAGGCGGCCCGCAGGCAGCCCTGGGTCACCCGGAACGACCGCCCGTCGGGGTGGACGTCGGTCAGCTTCACGTGCCAGTCGGTGTCGTCGCCGTCGGAGGAGGCGAAGAGCTCGAGCGTCGCCCAGCCCGACACGGTGAGCTCCTCGGCCAGCGGGTCGCTGGTGAAGCAGACGACGTCGTCGCGGGCCTCGGTCGCCGTCTGCTCCATGGTCACGTCCTCGACCGGGTACTTGCGGATGTCCATCGGGGTGGTGGCCGGGTCCTCCGGGTCGTAGCGGTACTCGGTGGACGCTTCCTCGGCGGGTGCGGCGTCCTCGAGCCGCCTGGGCGCCAGGTAGAGGCAGCGCTCGGCGTCCGACAGCGGCCACGACGCCGCTCCCCGCCAGGCGTTGCGGCCGGGCTCGAACACCCGCACCCGGTCCACCGACGAGAGCCCGGTGTCCTTGCCCTTCAGCCAGTGGTCGAACCACCGGAGGTGCTCGGCCTCCATGTCCCAGGCGGCCTCCGGCCCGAAGTCGAGCCCGCCGCACGCCCGGTCGGGGTAGCGGGACTTCACGTGGCTCCACGGGCCGACCAGGAGGTGCTGGTGGTCGCGGGCGGGCGAGGTCTGCATGCCCTCGTAGTGGTGGAAGGCGCCGAGCAGGTCCTCCAGGTCGTACCAGCCGGTGACGTGCAGGCAGGGCACCTCGATGGTGGCGTAGTGGTCGTCGTAGCGGAGCCCCCGCCAGAAGTCGTCCAGCGTGTCGTGGCCGGTGAGCAGTTCCCAGTTGTTGCCACTGGCGTCGATGACCGCGCCGAGCGCGCCGACGGGAAGGGTGCGCAGCACCTGCTCCCAGTCGGTGGTCTCCACGCCGTATGTCTCCTCGATGCGCCGGCGGGTGGCGTAGGCCCACCAGGCGAAGTAGAGCTGGAAGACGCCGTTGGTGAACGGGATCTCCTGCTGCCAGCGGCCGGCGGCCGAGGTGGAGATCATGGCCTTCAGATGGGGCGGGTGCTCCGAGGCCCCGGCCCACTGGACCCAGCCCATGTAGCTGAGCCCGGTGGTGCCGACGTTGCCGTCGCACCAGGGTTGGGCCGCCACCCACTCGATGGTGTCGTGGACGTCCTTCGGGTCGTTGGCGAAGGCCACCCACTCGCCCTCGGACTTGCCCCGGCCCCGCACGTCCACGGCCACGAAGACGTAGCCGTTCGACCGCCACAGCTCGGCGTCGTCGGCCATGAGGGCCTCGTTGTCCTTGTTGTAGGGGGTGAGCTCGACCACCGCCGGCACCGGCCCCAGGCCCTCGTCGGTCGGGAGGTGCACGTCGGCCGCCAGCTCCACCCCGTCGCCCATCGGGATGCCGACCTCGAAGACGCGCCGGGTGGCCAGCTGCTCGATCCGGTCGGTCCAGCGCCGGAACGGCGTCGCCGTCCCCTCGGCCATCGGGGCGCCCTTCTCAGTCATAGGTGTAGGGGTTGGCGGCCAGGGCGGCCGTGCCGAGCTGGAAGAAGACCCGGAGCAGCCGGTAGAGGGCGGGGACGTCGCTCGAGGTGTACGCCACCTCGCGCGGCGCGACCCGGGTGACGCCGGGGATGTTGGCGCACAGCGCCGCCGTCGAGGTGGAGTTCCAGGCGACCCGCAAGGTGGTGGGCGTCTCCACCCGGTAGGGGGCGAAGTCGCCGAGGCGCCCGAGCGCCCGGGCCGCGCCCTCCCGGATGCGCTGGCGGGCGACCGAGGGGTGGACCGAGACGGCCGTGTACTTGTCGACGGCCTTCTTCACTTCGACGGCCTCCACGTCGCCGAGCACCGCCTTGGCCTCGGCGCAGAGCACGTCGTCGCCGGTCACGAGCACCACCGGCACCCCCGCCGCCCCGGCCACGGCGGCGTTCAGCCGGAGCTCGCCGGCCGGCTCTGTGTTGAGGAAGACGTCGGCGAGGTCGTGCCCCCGCATGGTGTGGTTGAGCACGCCGTCGCCGCCGCCCGCCCGGGCGTGGTAGCCGACGAACATGGTGGCGTCCATGCCGGCGTCGAGGCCGTGGGCCATGCTGAGCGCCTTGGTGCGGCCCCGGACCACCTGGGCCCGGGGATCGAGCTCCTCCTGGAGCAGGTTGAGCATGGTGCCGTGGGAGTCGTTCACGAGCACCTCCGTGGCGCCGCCCTCGAAGCTGCCCTCGATGGCGGCGTTGCACTCGCCGGTCATGAGCTTGCGGCAGTACTCGTAGTGGGGGGCGCCCACGGTGGTGTCGGCGCCGTCGGCGATGCCGCCGATGCCCTCCATGTCGATCGAGATGTGGACCTTCATCGCTTCATGTCCTCCTCCGTCATGTCCCTCTCCCTCCTCCCGGCGAAGGCGGCGGACGTGCGGCGCGCCGCGCACGGCGGTCCGCCTCCGCTGCAGCGCCTGCCTGCCGGCCCGATCGGACCTCCCCCGCGCTCAGCGCTGGCGGAGCCGCACGTCCAGGGCGTCGCGGGTGGCGTCGCCCAGGAGGTTGAAGGCCACCACCGTCAGCACGATGCAGATGCCGGCCGGGTAGATCTGCCACCAGTAGCCGTCGTAGATGAAGTTGAGGCCTGTGGTGAGCATCCCGCCCCAGTTGACCGCCGGCGGCGGCGGGCCGAGGCCGAGGTAGCTCAGCGTGGCGAGCAACAGGACGGCGTTGGCCACCTCGAAGGTGGCCTGCACGGCCACGATGCCGATCACGTTGCGCACCACGTGGCGCAGGACGATCCGGACCGGGCGCTCGCCGGCCACCCTGGACGCGCTCACGTAGTCGAGCGTGCGGAGCACCAGCACCTCGCCGCGCACGAGGCGGGCGGTGATGATCCACGAGACGAAGCCCAGGACGTAGATCATGGTGAGCACGCTCGGCGTCACGATGGTGGCCAGGAGGAGGACGAGGAGCACCGTGGGGATGGCGATCAGGGCGTCCACGATGCGCATCATGACCGAGTCGACCCAGCCGCCGGCGAAGGCCGAGACCGCCCCCCACAGGGTGCCGATGCCCGCGGCGATGACGGCCGCCGCCATGCCCACCTCCAACGACGACTGGCCGGCCACCATCAGCCGGCCCAGCACGTCGTAGCCGACCTGGTCGGTCCCGAGGGGGAACTTCCCGCCCGGCGCCAGGTTGACCTGGGTGAGGTTGGTCGCCACCTGGTTGGTGTGGTAGGCGAGCGGGCCCACGAAGCTGAAGAGGACCATCAGAAGGATGATCCCGAGCCCCACCATCCCCAGGCGGTTGTGGAGCAGCTCGCGCAGCGCCACCCGCCAGGTGCTCTGGCCGGCGGCACCGCCGGGCTGCTCGGGCTCGGCGGGCGCGGTCACGGTGTCGGGGGCGAGCAGGCCTCCGCCCACGTCGAGCATGTCGCGAAAGCTCATGTCGCCGAGTACCTGATGCGCGGGTCCAAGACGGCGTAGACGACGTCGGCCACGAGGTTGCCGACCACCGTCGCCACCGCCACCACGATGGTGAAGCCCATGAGGACGGGGTAGTCCTGGGTGCTGGCCGCCTGCCAGAACAGCCACCCCATGCCCGGGTAGTTGAAGACCGCCTCGACCACGATGGCGCCGGAGATGACGGCCGGGAGGCTGAGCCCGATCAGGGTCACGATGGGGAGCAGGCTGTTGCGCAGGAGGTGTCGGGTCACGAGCTGGCGCTGGGAGAGCCCTTTGGCCCTGGCCGTGCGGATGTAGTCCTGGAGGAGGTTGTCGATGGCCGAGGTCCGCATGAACCGGCTGAACTGCGCCACGGTGACGATGGTGAGGGTGGCGACCGGCAGGACCAGGACCTTGGGGTTGTTGAAGACCGCCCCCACGCTCGACGCTGCTGTGCCGGCCTGGGCGGGAAGGACGTGGGTCTGGACGGCGAAGAGCACGATGAGGAGCATCGCCAGCCAGAACATCGGCATCGAGTAGCCGACGAAGGCGAAGACGGTGAAGGCGTGGTCGACCGCCTTGTTGCGCTTGAGCGCCTGGGCCAGCCCGACCGGGATGGCGATCACGATCGCCAACGCGTAGGACACCCCGACCAGGAGGGCGGTCTTGGGCAGGTCGAGCGCGAGCAGCGAGCCGACCGACTGGTCCAGGTGGTACGAGAAGCCCAGGTTCCCGTGGACCAGGCGGTCCATGTACAAGAGGTACTGCATGGGCAGCGCCCGGTCGTAGCCGTTGGCCTTGTTGAAGGCGGCGATGGCCCCCGGGGTGGCCTTCACCCCGAGCATGGCCCGGGCCGGGCTGCCGGGGAGGAAGTGGAGGATCCCGAAGACGATCATGGTCACGAGGATGATGACCGCGACCGCCTGGGCGATCCGTCGTGCCAGGTAACGGGTCACGTCGCTGCTGCGCCCTCCTTGCTCGGTCGCCGCCGCCGCTGGGCGGTCGTGCGGCGGCGGCGACCGGGTCCCGCCGAGACGGTGGTGGCTCCCGACGCTACGACTCGAGCGACCATGTCTCGGGGTAGATGTGGCCGGTCGAGTCCTGCGCCGACACGCCCTTCAACTTGGTCGAGATGGCCGAGATCTGGTAGGCGGCGTTGGGGAACCACAGGTCCGGGACCTGCTTGGCCAAGAATTCCTGGTACTTGTACAGCGTCTTGATGGATGCCGCGTTCCCCTGCGACTCGATCTGTGTGAGCTGCTTGTTCGCTGTCTGGTTGCAGTAGTTGCCGGCGTTGGTGGCGCCGCCGCAGCCGAAGAGGCTTGTGCCGTCGGGGTAGTAGATCGGCACGTAGGTGTACGCCGGCGAGGACCAGATCGCCAGCACCGGCGTGTTGGTCGGGCATGTGGCCGCCTTCTTGCCGATGCAGGCGCTGGAGTCCGACAGCACGGTGTTCTCCGGCGCCTCCGACAGTGTGAGGTGGAAGCCGGCGTGGGCGAATGTCGACCGCATCACCTGGATCTCGTTGTCGACGGAGGGCGTGCCGCTCGGGTACATGAGCGAGACCGCGAGCTTGGTGCCCTTGGCGATGCCCTTGCCGCAGTGCCCGGCCCCTGTGCCCGGCTTGGCGCACACGTCCGTGCCGCCGACGTGGATGGTCCAGCCGTGGGAGCTGAGCAGCTTTTTCGCCTTGGCCACCGAGAACGGGTACGGGTTCTTGGTCTCGGCCTTGGCCAGGAAGTTGGTCTTGGGGAAGGTCGGCACCGGCCCGTAGGTGGGGGTCCCGTACTTGTCCAGGATCGTCTTGATGTACTCCGGCTGGTTGATGAGCGTCTGCATCGCCTGGCGGATGTAGAGCTGGCCCACCAGGGCCTGGTACTTCGGGTTGTTGAAGAGGATGCCGAGGAAGGTCAGACCCCACTCGTACCAGGGGTCGACCTTGAAGCCGGAGGCCTTGAGGGAGGCGAGCGCCCCGATGTCTGTGGTGGGGACGTAGCCGTAGTCGACGCTGCCCGAGCGCAGGGCGTCGTACTCGGCCGAGGCGCTGGTGAACGGCACCTCCTCGAACTCGCTGGCCTTGGCCTTGTTCGGGCCGGAGTACTTGGTGTTCGGGACCATGGTCACCTGGCCGGTCACCTGGAAGCCGGTTGTGGGCTTCAGGCGCCAGGGGCCGTCGACCACCTGCCACAGGGGTGTCTTGTCCCAGGTGGACAGCGACTCGGAGCGGGAGTTCAGGTAGTTGTAGACGGACTTGGCGCCGGCCGCGGTGGTGTCGTATGTGCCGTTGGGGCTGGACGCCGACGTCTTGTCCCAGGCCTGCTGGGGCATCGGGGTGAGCGTGGCCAACCCGTTGTAGAGCAGGTAGGTCTGGTTGTAGCCCTTTGTCATTGTGAGGACGAAGGTTGTTGTCCCCTTGGTCGAGTAGCCGGCGACGTGTGTCATCCAGCCGCCCGGCACGTAGCCGGCGTAATTTGTCTTCTCGTTCATCACGAGGTTCATCCAGAACACGACGTCACGGGCGGTGACGGGGGTGCCTGTCGACCAGACGTAGTGCTTCAGCTTCATGGTGACGGTCTTGCCGCCGTTGGAGAACACCGGCGGGTCGGCCATCGAGAGCTTGTAGTTGATGGTGGCGGCACTGCTTGTCGGGTGCCCGAACCAGTAGAGCGGCAGCCACATGAGGGGCTGGAGGTACGTGATGTCGGAGTTCTGCGAGTTGGCCCCGTTGTAGAGCGGGAAGATGTACGTCGGGGGCGACCCGGGCTGCTCGGCGAAGGTGATCACCCCCCCGCCCTTGGCGGCGTGGCGGGCCGGGGCGGCTCCCGCCGCCCCCGTGCCGACCGCCGCCGACATTGCCCCGACGGCGCAGACCGCCGTGACCGATGCAAGAACCTTGCGAAGAAGCCGCATGCTGGGCCTACCCCCACGTGTCCGGACCCCGGGCGCCGCGCCGGTATCTCACCACGGCACGAGCCGGAGGGGCCCCTCCGGTGTACCCGAGGGAACTTAGCGCGGTTGTCCACAGGGAGCGATGGCGGCTCGCACGAACGCGCCTGGGATTGCTTGGGCGATCCGACGAAGATCGGTTACGTGCGGGTTTCCCCGCTGATCAGGTCCTCCCACCGCTCCAATCGCGCCCGGGCCGGTGGGCCGATGGCGTGCATGGTGGAGAGCACCAGGACCTCGACCAGGGCCAGGGCCGCGACCAGGGTGTCGAGCGGTGAGGGGCTGTCCACCGCCACCGGCAGGACGGCGGCGGCATGGCGGGTCGCCGGGGACAGCAACGTGTCGGTGACCACGACCAGCCGGGCCCGGCGCTCCCGCGCCCGGGTGGCCAGCTCGACGGTGGCCGCCTCGTAGCGGCGGAGGTCGAGGACCAGGACCACGTCCCGCGGCCCGAGGTCGAAGGTGGTGGCCAGCCGGCGCACCCGGTCGCGAGGCAGGACGGTGACCCCGCCCCGCACCCGCTCCAGGTGCAGCCCGAGGATCTCCGCCAGCGAGTGGCTGACCCGTCCCCCGCTGAGGACCACGCGCCGGTTGCTGTCGGCGAGGAGCTCCACCGCCACGTCCATCTCGGCTTGTGGCACGGTCGCGGCGATGCTCGCAGCCACCCTGCCGAGCTGGGCGGCCACGGAGGGCAGGAGCCCGGGGCCCGGGCCGACGGCGGTGTCCAGCCGTTCGAGCGGCCCCGCGCTCCGGCCGGCCAGCTCCTGGCGGAGCGCCGCCTGGAGCTCGGGGAAGCCGGCGTAGCCCAGCTTCTGCGCCAGGCGTACCACGGTGGCGGTGCTGGTGGCGGCTTCCTCGGCCAGCGAGGCCACCGTGCCCAGACCGGCGGCCGGGTACACGGCGAGCAGGGCGCGGGCGACCCGGCGCTCGGCCGGGGGCAGGGCGCGCAGGGCGTGGCGGACCTGGTCGGCGACCGTCGGCGGCCGTGCTCCGGCGGGCAGCGGCGCCGCCGTCACGACCCGGGCCACTCCGGATGATCGATCGTGACGACGGGCGCCCCTCCGGCCAGCGGCCACACGGCCACGGTCCCCGTCGCCCGGTCGGCCACGAGCACCGACTCCTCCGCCAGGGGCTCCCACGAGGCGTCCGGCATCCCGGTGGAGGACACGACGATGCTGTCGGCGCCTGCCCGGTAGCGCAGGTCGTAGTACGAGTCGGTGTGCTCCGGCGGGAGAAGGGCGACGTCGCCGCCGACTGTCTCGAGCAGGATGTCCAGCGGCGGGACCGTGCCGGCGCGGGCGTGGACGACGACCAGGACGCCCGGCCCCAGGAGCATGGCGTTCATCGACCCGAGCCCGCACTCGGACCGGATGTCGGCGACGGCCGCCCGGATGCCGTCCACGAGGTCCCCCTCCTTCTCCATGCGCTCGAGCACGCAGAGGAAGTAGCGCTCGCTGTCGGTGGTGCCGGCGCGCCGGGCGCGCCACTCGCCGCCGAGCAGACCGTCGATGCGCTCGGCCTCCGGGATGGTCCCGTTGTGGGCGAAGGCCCAGCCGTCGAAGACGAAGGGGTGCGTGTTGACGGGTTCGACGGCGTAGCCCGCCGTGGCCCGGCGGAGGTGGAGGACGGCCGCTTGCGCCGGGACGCTCCGGGCCACGGTGAGGAAGCCGGGATCGCGCAGGGCCCCCTCGGTCGAGCGCTCCACCCGGAGGTCGGCCCCTCCACCGTCGGTCCGGTCCGAGAGGGCGGCACCCCACCCGTCGGGATGGAGCCGCGACACGTCGGTGACGAGGGCGTCGATGCGGTCCTCGCCCACCAGCTGCGCCAGCGTCCGCGGGCGGGCGCTCGTCCATCCGATCAACCTGCACACGGCCGTCCCTCCCTGCCGTCTCGGGGTGGCTCCGGTGTCCGGCACGCCCGCCACCCACGTGCCCGGACCCGTCGCCACGCTCGGGCGCTCGTCGGCAAGCTCGTTGCCGATCCGCGTCCTTGTGACTAACTTTACCGTTTGCATGGGTGCCCGTGGTTCCGTACGTTCTGTTACACCCTCTCGGTCGGCGGGCTGGTGGGTGCATCGCTGCAGGGCGCACCGTCCCCGGCGTCGCTGACGGCATCGGAAAGGGGGGCGGGGCGACCATGGACGGAGCGTCACGGCACGCGGCGGCGGAGCTGACGGAGCACCTCGAGGCCCTGCCCCTCGTCGACCACCACGTCCACGGCGCTACCCGGGGCGAGCTGACGAGCGAGAGCTTCGAGGCGATGATCACCGAGTCGGACCGGAGCCGGCGCCCGGGCCAGTCGTCGTTCGACAGCCAGCTCGGCTTCGCCCTGCGGCGTTGGTGCGCGCCGGCGCTGGACCTCGAGCCCGATGCCCGCCCCTCGAGCTACCTGGCCCGCCGGCGCGACCTCGGCGCCGAGGAGGTGAACCGCAGGCTCCTCCGGGCGTCGGGGGCCGCCACCTTCCTCGTCGACACGGGCTTCGCCACCGCCGGGTTGCTCACGCCGGACCAGATGGCCAGCGTCGCAGGTGCACGGGCGAGGGAGATCGTCCGGCTCGAGGCGGTGGCCGAGGAGGTGGCCGCCGCCGGTCCGGACGCCGCCGCCTACGCCGCCGCCTTCGAGGACCGGCTCGCCGCCCGGTTGTCGGCCGGGGCGGTCGGCACCAAGAGCATCGTCGCCTACCGCCACGGCCTGGACCTGGAGCCGACCCGGCCGGTCCCCTCCGAGGTGACGGCCGCCGCCGGTCGCTGGCTGCGGGCGGTCGAAACGGCGGGCAGCTCCCGGATCAGCGACCCCGTCCTGCTGCGCCACCTTCTGTGGGCGGGGATCGACGCCGGCCTGCCCCTTCAGATCCACACCGGCTTCGGCGACACCGACCTGGACCTGCACCGCAGCAACCCCGTGCTCCTGTCGGGCTTCCTCCGGCTGGCCGAGCCGTGGGGGACGCCGGTGGTGCTGCTCCACTGCTACCCGTACCACCGGGAGGCCGGGTACCTGGCCCAGATGTACCCCAACGTGTTCTTCGACGTGGGGGAGGCGGTGAACTACCTCGGCGCGCAATCGGTCCAGCTGGTGGCCGAGTCCTTGGAGCTGGGCCCCTTCGGCAAGCAGCTGTACTCCTCCGACGCGTGGGGCCCGGCCGAGCTGCACTACCTGGGGGCGCGGCTGTGGCGGACGGCCATGGCCCGGGTGCTCGGGCGCTACGTGGCCGACGGCGACTGGAGCCTGGCGGAGGCGAAGCGGGTCGCCTCGATGATCGGGGCGGACAACGCGACCGCCCTGTACGACCTGCCCACGTCGTGATCGACGAGGCGGCCGCCTGACACACTGGGCCGGTGCCCGGGACGGAGGAAGGGGGTCCGAGCGACCGGAGCGACCGGCGCGTGAGTGATCGGGCGCCACGGGGTGCCCGTGCCGGCGCGCTCGACACCGCCAGGGCGGAGCTGGTCGCCTACGGCCGGCGGATGGCGGGCGAGGGGCTGGCGTTCGGCACGGCCGGCAACCTGAGCGTCCGGGTCGGTGACGTGGTGGCGATCACGCCCTCGGGCATGCCCTACGACATGGTGGCGCCCGAGGACGTCTGCATCGTCGACCTGGACGGCGCCAAGCGCGCCGGGCGGGGGGCGGTCTCCTCGGAGTGGCCCATGCACCGGGCCGTGTACGCCACGACGGACGCCGCCGCCGTGGTCCACACCCACTCGCCCGAGGTGGTGGCCCTGTCGACGTCCTGCGCCGAGCTGCCCGCCGTCCACTACGCCATCGTCGGGCTGGGCGGCCCGGTGCGGGTGGCCGGCTACACCCGCTTCGGGTCCGACCGCCTGGCCGAGCAGGCGTCGGCGGCGCTGGCCGGCCGCACGGCGGCGATCCTCCAGAACCACGGCGCCGTCACGTACGGGACGACCCTGGCCGAGGCCTACGAGCGGGCCGGGTTGCTCGAGTGGCTGGCGGGCACCTACCGCCGCGCCCGCCAGCACGGGGTGCCGCGGATCCTCACGACAGACGAGCTCGACGACGTGCGGGCCGAGATGCGCCGGCTCCGCTACGGCGGCCGGGTGTCGTAGTAACGGTCCCCACGCGCCGGCCGCCGGTACGCGGCGGTCGGCGCGTGGACGACGGAACGCCCCGGCCCGAATCAGGCGAGTGCGTCGGCCAGCTCCGGCTGGTAGGTGAGCGTGGCCAGGTCGGCCGCCGCCGTGCCTGCCACCCATCCCTCGTAGTCGTTCGCCGACGACCGGTGGCTGACGGTTGTCGGGAACAGCTCGGCAACCACGTCGTCTGCCGCCGACGATCGGGAGGCGAGCACCGGGAGCAACCCACTGCCGTGCACCGCCGCGGCTGCCGAGACGGCCTCCTGTTGGGTGGCCCGGAGACGCTGGCCGATGCGAGCCGCAAAGGCGACGAGGAACGTCCGGCGGAAGACCCGGGTCCGCGACCGCCCGAAGCGGTCGGTCTTGCGGCCCGCGGCCGTCATCTGCGTGGTGGCCTGGACCAGGAGCGAGGTGAAGAGGATCTCCACCGTCTCGACGTCGTCGTCGTGGCCCACGAGCGTGGCCAACCCCAGCTCCTCGTCCATCACCGACCGGCACCGGTTGGCCTGGCACACCACGTGGAGCAGATGCGCCTTGGCCATGATGTAGGGCTCGTCGATCCACAGCCGCCGCACCGCCGCCTGGGCTTCTTGCCGGGGCGCAGTCATCTGCAGGGCTGCGCTGTCGATGCTGTAGCGCGATAGCAGTTCCTGCGCCTTGGCGGTGCACGCATCGGCCTCGTCGGCGAACGTGGTGGACTCGGCCTTGGACAAGAGATGCCGGACTTTCTCGAGGATGCGGGCGTCGGGCGCCGCGCCGCCGCCGGGCGCTGAGCGCGTCGTCCGGCGAGCCGGCAGTGCGGGGAGGTGCATGAGCACGCTGAGGGCGGCGATTCCTGCCTCCACGTCGGAATGCCATGACGGCCGGGCCGGGTCCGGTCGCCACTGCCCGGGGCCGGCCTCCGTCAGGGCCGCGGCTTCACTGGGCCACTCAGGATCGCGCCCGGTGTCGCGGCTGGCGCGATGCTCGGATCGCCAGAGGGAGCGCACTGCGGTGGCGACGACCTCCTCGGCCTCAGTCCCGCCCTTCCGGCGGGCCTGGCGGGCCAACTCGCTCGGCAGCCACTGCGCCTCTGCCAGCTCGCGGACGCAGTGCTCGGCCGCTTCGCCGAGTGCCCGAGCCACCATCCGGGGGCCGGCCTTGAACGGCGGCCCTGCCGCGAGCGCCTCCACCAGCTCCGCCGCGTTCGGGCGGCGATGGAAGCGGGCCTCCGCCGCAACCCGGACCATCAGGGCGACCGAGAGCCCCCCGGCGAGGGCGTCCCAGGTGCTCTGCTGGGCCCGCCCGCCGGAGCGGGAGGCCCGCTCCTCGCGCCGGTGCTGGATCTTCTTCTGCTGCCGTCGTTGTCGGCTGCGCACACCCATGGAGCGATCGTCGCGCGATGTCGTGACGCCGGCGCGGATGGTGCGTCTTCCATCGGCCGGCGGCTCTGGGACCTGGTGCTTTCGGCCTCCGTCCAGCGCGCCGCTAGCGATGGCCACGCCGTCGCAGGAGCGGGGGCCCGCATCACGCCCCCAAGCGGAGCGACGCCGCGACGAGGTCGGGACGACTGGCGACGGTGGCCGCGTCGAGCAGGGTCACGGCCTCGGCGACGTCCACGACCTCTCCCAAGAAGGCCTCGTGGGCACCGGTTCGGGGGTCCTCGACGGTGCCCTCCACGAACACGATCGCGAACCGGGCCGACCTCCCGTCTGGCTTGCGGCGCAGCACGCGGCCCATGCGCTGGATCATCTGGCGCCGGGACCGACTGGCGCCGACGATGACCGCGACCTCAGCCGCCGGGACGTCGATACCCTCGTCGAGCAGCCGGGGGGCGGTGAGGACCTGCACTTCCCCCGAGGCGAAGCGGTCCAGTGCCGCCCGCCGGGCGAGGGCGTCCAGACCGGAGTGGAGGGGCTCGACCGCCAAGCCGCAGGCATTGAGGATGATGGCCGCACGTTCGGCCGTGGCGATGCTCTGGGTGAAGACGATGGCGCGCTCGGCGCCGGAGAGCGCTGGCGCCATGGACGCAAGGCACCAGTCCTTGGCCGGCGTGTCGGCCAATAGTCGGCGCCGCTCGAGCATCGCCTGCCGGTAGGCGCGAGCCAACCCGCTGCCAGGCGCCGACCCCTCCGCCAGCGCTCCCACCGCCCGAAGGAACGCCTCGAACGGCTCGTCCGGCACGCCGTAGGCACGGAGCAGGCGGCTCCTCAGCACGGTCATCCGCGCGCTCAGGTCATCGTAGAGCTCCTCCTCATCTGCGGAGAACCGCACGCCGGCGAGCGTGACGCAAAAAGGCGCCGTCACCCGGTCGGCGATCGCCCTCCGGTAGCCCAGGCGAAAGCAGGTGCCCCCGAAGTAGGGGTCGAGCCAGGCGATCGTCCCGTCGTCCTCCCGGGCGTAGGTGGCGCTCAGGCCGAGGCGGCTGGCGAAGCGCGAGTCGAGCGCCAGGCGGTTGACCGCGCTGCCGTAGCGGTGGCACTCGTCGGCCACGAGGAGCCCGCCGCGACGGATGGGGCGGACGTCGAGGCTGCGGGCGCTGTTCACCACGGCGACCAGCACGTCGTGGCTCGCCAGGTTGTCGGCATGCCCGGCGCCCAGCCGGCCCACCGCGTGCCGCCCACCCACCCATGCTCCGAGGTGGCCAACCCACTGGTGGAGGAGCTCCACCGTCGGCACCAGGACGAGCACCTGGCCGTGGCGCTCGAGCTCGCCGATGGTGGCCGCCACACCGACCATCGTCTTGCCGGCACCCGTCACCGCCTCGATCACCCCCCGCCGCCCCCGGGTCTCCCAGGCTCGGAGGGCGTCGGACTGCCAGGGGTACAGGCGTAGCGGGGTGCGGGCGGGAGCCCCGAGAGAACGAGGCCGCGGGGCGCAGGCGTCGGTCACGGCGCGCAGGGTCGGCGCGGCGGCTCGCAACGGTGTGTCCCCGTCCCGGTCCCCGCCCGGGCCGGCCGAGGCGAGCCACCAGCGCGGAGGCCGACCTCGGTCGCACCGGAACCGGCCATGACCGGCGAAGAGCTGGCGGGTGACGTCATGCTCCGGCACGGCCAGGTGGTGGGCGAGCTCTGCCGCCGTCTGCCCTCCACCGGTGGCGAGCGCCGCCGCCAGGTCGTCGGTCAGCAGCTCAGCAGCCCTCGGCGCCGCCCGGATGATCGCCCGGGCGGCCATCGGCGTCGCCGTCGCGCTCGTCCTCCACCCCGGCCCCGGCGCCCCCCTCGGCATCCTCCATGCTGAGGTCGACGTGGAGGTCGGTGGTGGTCAGCACCGGGGAGTACGTCGGGTCGAGGCGGCGCAGGTCCCACTCATTGATCCAGGCGCGCACGTACTGGCGCATCCGGTTGGACGGCAGTCGCTCGAGGCCCGCCACGTCGGGCGGCTCCCAGCCGTAGGCCTCGCCGTGGATCTGCTTGAGCTGGGCGTAGGTGCGGTCCAGCTCCTCTTGCCCCGGTGGCTGGAGCTGGACCTGCTCGCGTTCGATGATGCGCATCCCCGTCTCGGCTTGCGCTGCCAGCACCTCGTCGTCGGCCGTGCCCCGGACCCGCAGACGCTTGGGGATCAGCTCGACGTCGTTCTTGCCCACCAGGACCTGACCCTCGAAATCGTCGACGGTCGTGAGCACGGCGCACAGCGGGGCAGCCGGGTCGTCCCGGTCCCCGCGCACCCAGCGGGCGATCTCAGCGTAGGACTTGGCCCGCTGCAGGGCCGAGTACCGGCCGATGAGCTCGGCCTCATCGAGCAGGACGATCCAGCCAGCGTAGCCAGCCGCCTGGGCCAAGCGGCAGACGAAGCGGAACCGCTGGCGCGCCAGGTCCCGTTCCTTGATCGCCGCCAGCCGGTAGCCGGCCGCTGCTCCCGCCTCCCTGAGGCGGCGGCGCAGGTCGGCCACGGGGAGCGGGTCGCCGCCCCAGAAGCGCACGATCCGGTCGGCGAACTCCTCGTCGCCCCGGGCGTACTCGTGGAGGAACAACGTGGCGGCAAACCGACTGTCGACCGGGGCGCTCTCCTGGTGGGCCCATCGGTACAGCTCGGCGTAACGGGGCGCGTCGACGTCGAGGCCAGCGACGATCTCGTCGATGGCTGAGCCCGGTCGCCCGGGGACCTTGGCCAGCTCGATGGCGGCCCGGTACAACTTGACCGGGTCGTGGAGTGGCGTCTCCTTGGAGATGACCACCTTGGAGACGACGAACTGCTCCGACAGCGCGGTGTGCGCCAGGTGCTCGAGGACGTGGCTCTTCCCGGTGCCGAAGCCGCCCCCGATCAGCATCCCCCCTGCGGGTGGCCCCTCCGGAAGGGCGCGGGCGGCGGCGAGCAGTCCGCTGAAGCGGTCCTCCACACCCTGTTGCATCGAGCCCAGCGCCGCCACCGCGTCGCGGTTGGGGACGCCCGCCCGCAGCGCCTCGAGCGCCCGGCGGCGGTCGACCAATCCGGTCATGTCCCTCATGGCGCACCGAGCCGGACGAGCGACGACAGCGGGTTGTCGCGTGCCGCGTCCCGAACCTCGTCGAAGACGCGCAGCTTCAATGCCTGGTAGGCGTCGAGCCCCCGAACGGTGTCGGTCACGAATGCGGGCGACGTCACCACCGCCACCACGAGGTGGGACATCTCGTCGGTGTTGTCGACGAGCTGGCGGAGGACCTCGTAGGTGTCGAGGAGCGCAGCCTTGGTGTAGTAGTGGCCGTGCCGCTCCTCGGGGCTGGGCCGGCGGGCGAACCCCAGCCGGCGGATGTCGAGCACGAGGGCCAGCCCGGCACGGTCGTTGACGGCCAGCCAGTGCGCCAGGGAGAACAGGAGCTGTCGGGCGTTGTGACGCCCGATGCGGCGGAAGATGAGCGCCGAACGCAGGGCCGAGATCTGGCGCAAGTCCCCCCGCAGCCAGTCGACCACGGCCGCATGCTCGGCGTCGGAGACCTGCCCCGTGCGGAGCTGCGCCTGGCACAGCCGCAGCATCGCCGTGCGGAACTCGGCCACCATTGCGTAGTCCCGCTGCACCTGGGCCTGCAGCGCCCGGTCGAGGTCCCGCTTGAGCTCGCGCGGGTCCACGCCGTGGTGGGCAGCCAGTCGCTCGACGGATGGCCCCCCGTCCTCGGGCGCGGGGTACCCGGCGCTGGTGGCGGCCCGGGCCGCGGCAGACGTGGCCAGCCGGTCCCAGTCGACCTGGCGGGCGACGTCGAAGAAGACCTGCTCCAGCAGGTGCACGCGGGTCTCCGCGGCATCGACCGAGGCCACGGCGTACCTGGCGTCGGCAGCAGCGGCGGTGAACCGCGCGGTGAAGGCGCTGGCGGCCACCTCGTCTCCCGGCACCACGAACTTGACCGCGGCGCCTCCGTTCGCCACGTAGTCGGCGAGGTACTCGCCGGCAAGGAAGGAGACGTAGTCCTCGACGCCGATCATGTCACCGGATCGGCGAAGGTGATCCCGGCGTACACCTTCGTCTGGCCTGAGCGGGTCACCGTCGTGAGCACGGGTCCGCTGCGGGTCATTGCGCTGGCCGGCAGGCTCATTCGCCGGCCGTCCTTCACATCAACCACACCGCTCTGGTCGAGCAGGTACAGGTCCCGGGCGAGCTCCTGCCGGCTGTAGTCCCTGGCCGACCCCGGCAGGAGGGTGAGGACCCGGTGGACGTCGACGAGGCGGGCTGGAGCGCCCGGGCGGAGCCGCCGTGCCCCGGCTACGAGGTCGTAGGCGGCCGCCAACGCCTCGATGAACGGCTCGGGCTTGAACTTCGGCGGGCGCTGCTGGAGCGCCGCAAGCTGGCCGACGAGGACGGACGGGCGCACCCGGCGCTCCTTCGTCTTGTCGACGACCACGGTGGCGTCGCCCGCCGACACCTGGACGATGGCTGGATAGCTGAGGATGAGGTCGTCCGATTCGAACGCCTGAAGGCCAGCGTCGGCGGCACAGGCGAGCAGCTCCTTGGCGTACGCACCCGACGCGAAGTACGTACCGGCATCGAAGCGCCACCCGGCCCGGAGGTCCTGGGCGGCCGTTGCTGCCTGGTCGGCCAGGGCCGCCGTCGCCTCGAGCGCCTGCTGCAGGTCACGCAGCTGCCCGGAGGCCGCGGCCGCCTTGGCCCGCTTGGCTGAGCGTACGGCGGAGGCCAGGATCCTGAGCGTCGCATCGGCGTCGCCCTCGATCGCGTCGAGGGCCGACTCGAGGGCGTTCGGGACGTCGGTCATCGCGCTCCTTGGGATGTTGTGCCGGTGAAGAGGATCTGGAGCTGCCCGGGCTCGGTTCCTGCCAGGCCGGCAGGCCTGGCAGCGCCCCGGAGCACCATAGCGTCCGGGGCGGGCGTCGAGAAGGGGCCGGGGCCTTCGTTCCCGGGGGGTGCGGTCCGGCCTCGCTTCGGGTGCGCGGCCTCCCGCACCTCGACCACCAGGTCCCCCGCGAGCGAGAACCAAAGCAGGAGCGTGTCGCCCGGCCGGGCGCCCGCGGCCCGGGCAACTGCGCGCAGGGAGCCCCGCTTCGGCCGCGGTCCGTCGGCGGCCAGGGTGACCGGACCCCACCGGCACGAGAACGTCCGACGACCGCCGGCGGCGATCCCGAGCCCGTCGACCAGCTCGGCAGGCACGACGGCCTCCTCTCCCCGCAGGACGGCATCGTCGACCTTGACCCGGAGCCGCAGCTGCTCGGCGGTGGCCGGCGCGCTGTCGTGCCCGCCGACCCGAGGGGGAGCCGGGCGCGGCCCTCGATGCCCCTCTGTGGCCCTCGGCGGCCCGTGGCGACGGGCGGCCGTCGGTCGGTCGGCCGCGGCCCCAGCCGGCGTCGACGGCGCCGGTTCCTGCCCCGTCCGCCTTGCCGAGGCACCCCGCGTGGGCTCGCCCCAGGCCGCCAGGCGGACGGCTCCGTCCTCGAGCGTCCGGAAGCGGCGACCACGGATGCAGGCGGCGAGCGTCGCCGCGTCCACGGTGCGGCCACCGGACGCCAGGTCCTCGGCGAGCTCCGCCAGGCTCCGGGCCGTGCCGTGGGCGTCGAGCAGCCGCTCCACGGCATCTGGCAGTGGTCCGGCGGTTGCGACCACGAGGTCGTGGACAATGGCCGCCCCGAACGCATGGAGCCAGGGCACGAGCATCCCGGTGGCGATCTCGAGGTCGGCCAGCTCTCCGGTGAGATCACCGAGCCGACGGACGCCGCCGTCTGCGCGCACACACCGGGCCGAGTGGCCAAGGAGCGCCACCGGGTCGCGGGCGAGCCACCCGGGGTGGCCGCGCACCGAGCGGAACGGACCCGCCAGCCATGACGCAAGCAGCGCTGCCACCGAGCCCGGAGTGGCTCCGAGCCGCGCCAGCACGTCGCCGATGATGCCCTCGGTCGTGACGGCGCCGAGCCGGCGGCGGAGCTCGGTCACGAGCCACGGCCACGGCGGAGGCGCACCCGGGAGCACGGCCCGGATGCGGCGTCCGGCACGCTGGGCGGCGTCGCCGACCGCGGGGGCGTTCATTCCGCGCTGGCGGCCGATGGCCTCGAGGGTGCGGCCTTCGCCGCCCCTCAGCACCTCCACGAACAGCGCCGACTGGTGGGGGCTCGGCGCCCCGAGCAGGAACTCCTGCCCTGGACCGAGGTCGGAGCCCCAGGGCGCGTGCCCATCGAGGAGCCTGGTCGCAGCGGCACGGGCCGCTCCCTCGCCAAAGCACCGGACGGCGAGCAGCGCCTCGAGAACGGGCCGCTCCGGCGCCGCACGCTCATGCCGCAGCAGGACGTCGATCTCCTGTTTGCTCCCGGTTGCCGCCCGCGGTGGCTTCGCCACGCCGGCAACCCTATCCAGCACGCCACGATCGAGGATCTCGATGTTGGCCCTGCGCCGGTTGTCGCTGCGCCTCGTTCAGGCCCCGTCCATTCCGAGCAGCGCCCGGAGCCGGCCCACGTCGTAGCCGCCCGGCCCCCCGGGGGATCGGGGTGCGCTCGTACTCGTGCAAAATGGCGACGAGGTCCTCCCTGCGGGTGGGGTCGGCTGCCGCCTGACGGGGAGTCAGGTCGCCGAGGGCGGGGATCGGCTCGTCGAGCCACCGTACCTCTCGGGCCCGCATGAGCTCGGCCAGTGCGGCGGCGGCGGGGGATGGAGGAACGAGGAGGTCAGAAGGTGCGGCCGCCTTGCCGAGGCGGCGAGACGCCTCGGCAAGGCTCTCCCGTGCCTCCATGATCGGGGCCAGGCCGTCGACCGCAGCGACCACGATCGCCTTCAGGTGCTCGAAGCGGCGCTCGCTGTTGGCGAACGCCACCAGCGTTGTCCCGTCGATCGTCATGACGGACCGCACCAGCCGCTCGCCCTCCACCTCGAGCATCTCCGCCCAGCGCGCTCCTCCGTGAGGCTCCAGGACGACATCGAGGCACCGCGCCGACGCGACCGGGTCCTCGAGCTCGGAGGACGCGCTGCACAGCACCGTCGGTTCGCCCTCAGTGTTCACCGTGGCGGGCGGCTTGACGCCCCGAGCCCAGGATCTGGGCCAGCTGACGTGCGCCAGCCCCTTCGTCGAGCGCCTCCAGCAGCGGGTCGCGGAGGCGGAGGGGGATGCCGACGATCCCGCCCACGATCTGGTACCCGGTCCCGTCGAAGACGGGATGGGTCAAGAGCAGGTCGCCGGGCGTCACCGCCTTCGCCCCGTGGCGTTCGCGCACCGAAGTGACGTCCTCAGTACGGAGATCGCGCAGCGTGAGGCCTTCGCCTCGGACGGCATCGGTCACCTCAAAGACAGAGAGCGGCGCGAGTGCCCATTGGCTCACGAGGTCCGCCTCGTCTGCCGGCAGGATCGCCCCCCGCTGGCTCAGGAATGACTGGACTGCGCCGTCACCGAAGAGGACGAGGGAGGCGGCGATGTCCATGTCGACGGCCAGCGCCACGACGTCCTCGACGCGAGGGCGGCCGTGGAGCGCGAGGGCGACCTCGATCACTGTGGCGAAGGGGCCGAAGCGTTCGAGCCACCAGCGCAGCTTCTCCCAGACCCAGCGGGTACGTGTCGGCAGGGGCGTCGCCAGTGCCGTTCCCTCCCGGGCCAGGCAGCACAGCTTGTACTTCCGGCCTGAGCCGCACGGGCAAGGCGCGTTGCGACCGGCGCGGGGCACCGGCGGTCGTGCCACCGTGCGCAGGAGCGTGAGCCTCGAGTCCTCCCCCCGCGCGTCGGTGCGCTCGAGGAACCGGACCGCCGCGGCGGCGTCGCCGCGGTCGCTCGCATGCCAGGCGCAGTCCTCGAGGATCTGATCCAGCAGGTGGTCGCCCGGGTGGGCTGCGAGCGCGGCGCGTAGGCACGACTCGGCGGCCTCGGTGTCGCCCGCCCGCCCCGACACCAGCGACTCCACCCACAGGACGCCCGCCGTGTAGCGCCTTCCCGCGCTCCGGCGCAGGGTGCGCAGGACGGCTCGCACCGTCGCCACCTGGTCCACCGTCGCCTCGGCGAACGCCTCCGCCACCTCGGGCTCGGTGACCATGACGGCCAAAACCTCGGCCGCCTGGCGCGACAGGTCGCTGCCCCCACCACCTGCGCGCCCCGCCGCTTCTCCGAGGGAACGGAACGCCTCCACCACGGTGAGCACGACCGCGGCCGTGGGGGAGTCGAGGCCCCGCCGAGCGCAGAGCCTGGCGATGCGCCGACGCTGGTCCAATGCACCCCAGTCGGCGCCCTGGGGTGCAGCATGCGCGTGGCGGGCTTCGAAACCGGCGCGCTGGAAGAGCTCGTCGAGCGGGGGAAGGATGCCGGCGACCATCGCGGAGGCGTCGAGAGCCATCTGGCACAACAGGTCGATGGACCGCACCGGCAGAGGCTCGCCCTGGCTCAGGAGCTCGAATCCCCTCGCCAAGCAGATGGCTGCCTCGGCGGAGGCCGGCGGGGCCGCATCGAGGCGCACCATCTCGAGCTCGGGGATCCAACCCACATCCTCGGGCACCTGGAACCCGACGACGTCGCCGGTTCGGAGGTCCGGCGGTGGCACCTTGAGAGTGACGCGGTCGCCGTCCAGCTCCTCTGCGTCGCTGCTTGGCTCGAGCTCGGCTCGGGTTCCTCCCGCCAGGTGGAGATGGCCGGCGCTGCAGAGGAACGCCTCGAGAGGCGCCAGGTCGGTCCCGAGGTCCAGGGACCCTCGAGCCGCCTCGTCGGTCGTCACCCGGTGGGTGAGCGCCGCGCCCCTGAGGGCCGCGAGGGCGGAGGCAACGCGGCCGTCGGCGACGACGGTCAGCGAGGGGTGCCCGATGACGAGGTCGAGATCCTCGACCTCGGTGCCCAGGAGCTCGGCGAGCGCTTCCTCGTCGAGGGGGCCACGTTCGGTGAGCACCTCGTGGGCGGCGACGAGGAGCTCCTCGTCGAATGTGTCGTCGCCTGTGTCGAGTGTGTCGTATGTGTCGTATGTGTCGTATGTGTCGTTCATGTCGGCGTCCGAGTTGTCGCTCGCAGGGACGCCGGGCCCTTCCTCCCAGGAACCGGGCAGCGCGTCGAGCCGGTCCTGGCGGGCGTTCCGGTCGAGCACTGCCTGGCCGCGCCCTACCCGCCAGAGGTCCTCGGCGACCACGGTGCCGAGCATGTGCAGCACCTCGTGGCGGTCGTACCCGAGGGCGCGCAGCCGGTTGGCAGTGGTCCCGACCGCCGAGGGGTCGCCTTCCCACAGCTGCGTGGCGACCACCTCGTGGATCATGAGATGGAGCCGCGGACCCGAGGGGTCATCCCGGAGGTCGAGCGCACCGTCTCCCGGCCCCGTCGCCTCGTGGAGGTCAGGGTGGTCGGCCCGGATGAGTGCGGCACGATCGGCGGCATCCCCCGGATCCAAGAGGCCGAGATCCTCCCCATGCCATGTCCCATGCGACGGCGGGAACAGCCACGCCCTCAGATCCTCCAGTGGCATCGTGCTCCCTTCGCTCCGGCGGGCACGTACGCCGGACCCGCTTCGAACCTATAGCTCTTGCCGGCACGGGACAGGCTTGCCTGCCAGGTCGCACCCCCACGCACGCCCACAGGGAAGCCCGCGGTTTGCATCCCGATGCACTCCCGATGCCTTCTGCCATGGCCCCATCTCCCGCCGGGCGCCCGCGCCTGGCGCGTCAGCTCCCGCTCTCGGCGACTCAGGGGTCCATCACCGCGACACCGGTACGCTTCAAGTCGTCGATGGCGCGCGTGGCGAGGGTCGGACCGTGCGCTCGTGAGATAGCGGCACGTTCGCATCGACACCGGATCGGGCCACCGGCGCGCTTACGCTCCGAGACGACGGTCCCGCAGTGGACGGCCGCGGCCGCGGCGAACGGGAGGATCCACGTCGCGAACGAGCCAACACGTCATCGGCGATGACGTGGAGCCGATCGCGACACTGGCCGGCAGGTGGGAAGTCGATGCCCCGGCGGGTCCCCGCCTTACGCCGCGTCCGCCCCGGGCAGCCCGTTCCCGGCAGCCAGGAGCTGGTCCTGGCGGTCGGCCTGGCGCCGGACGGCACCCCGGGCGAGGACGAGGTAGAGCAGCCCGGCCACCCCGATGCCCATGAAGACGCTGAAGTCCGCCCCGAACCCGTAGCTGTCCCGGGTGGCGTAGGTGATCGGGTTGAGCCACTGGGGCAGGTGGAAGGTGGCGGCCAGGGCCGAGATGGCGGCGTACATGCCCACCAGCTGGGCGACCACCGCCGGCCAGAAGAACCCGCCGTTGCGGTAGTAGAGGCTGGTGCGTCCGGTCTTCTGCAGCTCCGACGGCACGTAGCGGAACCGCCGGAGGACCCAGTCCACGAGGAAGATGGCGAGCCACGGGGCGATCCAGACGATCACCACGTCCACGAAGTCCTTCAAGAACGTGGAGAAGGACGTGTCGAAGATGGCGAAGATGCTGAAGCCCAGCACGATCACGCAGTCGATGACCACCGCCACGTACCGCTGCACCCGCACGCCCATGGCCTGGAGGGTCACGCCGGAGGAGTAGAGGTCCAGGCTGTTGATGGCGAACAGCTGCACGACGGAGAAGACGAGGAAGACCACGACGAACCAGGCGGGGATGGCGCTCTGGTGGGCGAAGGGCAGGAAGGCGTTGGCCGAGGTGCCCACCTTCGTCAAGAAGGTGCCGACCGCCGCCCCCAGGGTCATGACCAGGATCTCGGGCACGGCCGTCCCGAGGAACACCCAGCCCACGATGGAGCGCTTCCTCGTGCCGGGCGGGCAGTAGCGCGTGTAGTCGTTGCCGCACTCGGTCCATCCCAGCCCCGAGAGGGTGATGGTGAAGGCCAGGCCCTCCATGTAGGTCTGCCAGTCGGCCCCGTGGGCCACGCCGGTGGTGGTGGCGTGGGGGATGGCGAAGGCCAGGAGGACGGCAAAGAGGACGAGGAACGGGATCACCAGCACCCGCAGCGTCTTCACGATGGTCGCGTGGCCCAGGAAGGGGAGGACGCCCTGGATGATGACGGCGAGGAAGACGAACGCGATCTTGGCCGGGTCGCCGGGGGAGAACCCGGCCTTGATCGAGAGCACGAGGGCGGCGCCCACGATCAGGATGATCCCCTCCACCTCGAAGCCCAGCTGGGTGACCCAGTTGAAGAAGGCGATGCCCCTCGAGCCGTTCGGGCCGTAGCTGGCCCGGTTGATGGCGAAGACGGTGGTGCCGGTCTGCGGGGCTTGGAGGCTGGCGAGCCCCAGGAGGAAGTAGGAGAGGTTGCCGATGATGATGAGGGAGAGGGCCTGGGCGAAGGTGAACCCGAAGGTCATCAGGATCGCCCCGTAGATGAAGTACTCGATCTGGACGCTGGCCCCGGCCCACATGCCGGCCACGTCCCTCGGCGTCGCCCAGCGCTCCCGGAGGGGGATGTAGTCGACCCCGTGGGTCTCGACGTGGAACGCCTCGTCCGACTCGGGCAGATCCTGGTTGGGCGCGTTCTGTTCCACGACGGTCGTCACGTCCTTGGTTCCTCCCTCTCCGCTCGGGACGCCCACACGATGGAGGGTGGAAGGGCCCTCGTCAAGCGCGTTTCGTGAACGGTCTGTTTCGAGCGTGACAGGACGGCGAAATTCGCCCGAGCATCCACCACCCCCGTGATGGGTCTCGGTACTGTCGTACCCGAACCCCTTCCCCTGGAGGTGACGCGGCGGCCCGCTCCGGACTTTCGGTCCGGGGCGGGCCGTGTCGCGTGTGGTCGCGTGGGGCGGCGGGGGAGCAGCGTAGGACCGGGTCCCCCTGTGGCGCTCCCTCTGCCCGAGAGGAGCGCGGCCGCCGGCACCCCCTCGACCTCCTGCTCACATCGAGGTGCCTACCCGTCCAGGCGCTTGCGACACCACGCAGTGATGGCCATACCCAGCCAACGGTGGCGGTCACGCCATGGGTGCCATGACGTGGGAGGGCAAGGTACGCTCTCGAAGGCGATGTCACAGGCTGTCCGTCGGGACGGTTGAACGAGACGTACGCCGGCTCGACCGCCGCCGCGCCGCCCGAAGCCCGGGGACGGGGTAGTGATCCGAGAGCAAGCAACAGACCAACGAGGCGAAAGCCAGGAGGAACTGACTTGAATCTTCGAACACATCGGCTCCGTCGAGTGGCGGCCGCGGCTGCGCTCGGCGTCGGAGGGATCGGAGGGGTGGTCGGGTTCGCGACCGCCGGGCCTGCGGGCGCGTCCACCCTGAACACGATCACCGCCACAAGCGCGCCGCAGGTCGCAAAGACCGGCACCAACCAGCCGGCAGGGGACCTGAAGCTGACGCTGACCAACACAACGGGCACCGCCATCGCCACATCGACGCTCACCCTGCGGGTCGGGGTCCCGAGCGGCACCGTCGACTGGGGCACACCCCCCAAGGTCTCCTCTGCGACGGTCACGATCTCGGGCACGGCGACGGTCACACCCGCGACAAAGCGGAACGTCACGGTCACCGTGTCGGAGGCGGCGCACACCAACGGCACGATCACAGTCACCGCCGTCCGGTACACGACGACCACAGCGACGGGCACAATCACAGTGACGCCGACGTGGAAGAAGACATCGACCACGGAGGGCACGTTCACGCCGCCCAGCGCGGTCAACGCCTACGCCACACACACGACGCCGCCACCGGCGGCGCCGGTCAAGGCGGTGGCCACCGCCACGCCCAACCTGAAGAGCACGGGGTCGGGGCAGGCGGCCGGCACATGGACGGTCTCGTTCGCCACAGTCACGAAGGGTGCCGGCTGGGACGCCACAGAGACCGTCTCCTTCACCGTCCTCGGCCACACAACAGCCAACTGCACAAGCTCGAACCACGGCTACGTGCTGTTCACAGGCACGCCGACCGCCCGGGTCACCAGCGCCACACACGTCAGCACCACGCCGACGTTCACGGTGTCGACCTCGGCGACAGGCGTCGCCTGCACGGCCGTCAGCCACAACAGGGTGACACTGCGGTTCACCAACGCGGGCACGTTCACCACATCGACGGCCAGCAAGAACAAGGCCACCATCACCCTGAGCGGCGTGAAGTACGACCTCGAGCCAGGGACGGCGCCGCAGTACGGCACCCTGTCGGTCACCGCCCGGCAGACAGCGTCGACGATCGGCGCGGCCAACACAAAGACGCCCGCGACAGCGACAGGGCTCTCCAACGGGAACGTCGTGTCCCTCTTCGTGACCGGCAACACACCGGCCGTGTCGGTTCCGCCGTCCGCGTTCAACGCGCCGATCAGCCCCATCAGCGTCGTCGAGAACCAGCCGGGGGCCGTGAGCGCCGGGTACGTCTGCATCTCGTTGACACCGGGGACCAACGCCACAGCGGGCAAGAACAACTTCTTCAACGCAGGCGCGTCGGCCACCGCCGCGACCTCACGCGGCACAGGCACGGTGACATCGAAGGTGTTCTACGAGAACGCGACAGGCACGAAGATGACGACCGGCTCGGCCAAGTACGCGGTCTTCCAGGTGAAGACGGCGTCGACCAAGACGGCCACGACCTACGCCGTGTCCGGGCTGGCGGTGAACGCGGCGAAGACACCGGGACCGGTCAAGGCCATGGTGGTCAGGGCCACCGTCGCCACAAACTGCAAGATCACCTCGTCCATCGGATCGACGACCGCCTACACGATCAGCACAACGTCGACACAGGTCTACGGCGCGACAGCTGACGCGACGGCCGCGGCCGAGTTCGCCCGCACCTTCCCGCACACCTCCGGGCAGACAACAACCTGCCCGAGCACGCGTGCCGCCGTGCTGGCGACGACAAAGGTGTTCCAGGACGCGCTCTCGAGCCAGTTCCTCGCCCAGGACCTGACAACCGGGACCCTGCTCACCCCGACCACCAGCCTGGCGCAGGTGACGATCACAACCCTCCGCCGGGAGGGCATCAACACCGTGTACATCGTCGGTGGCCCGCTGGCCATCACGACAGCGGTGGCGAACCAGATCGCGGGGCTTCCCGTCTACAAGTGCGGCGGCACCACCCGGACAGCCAACCCGACAGCGAAGATCGCGGTCCACCGCCTCTGGGGCCAGACCCAGTACGGGACGGCCATGTCGGTGGCCGAGTACGTCGGGTCTGCTGCGGGCAAGCACTTCCTCGGCGCGTACATGACACCGCTCGCCACACCGAACGCAACAGGTGGGACGGGCCGGTACAACGACACGGCGGGAGCCGCGTCCAAGGCGCCGACGGTGGTGGGGACACTGCCGACGGCGATCCTCGCCAGCGGGCAGGAGTTCCAGGACGCCCAGTCGGCAAGCGTCGTCGCCTACCACACAAAGCTGCCGTTGCTCCTGACCCCCGCAACCTCGCTCTCCGCGACAGCGGTGTCGGCGATCACCGATCTGCACATCAAGCAGGTGATCCTCATGGGCGGCCAGCTCGCGGTCAGCAACACAGTGGAGAAGGCTCTCGTGGCGAAAACGGGCGTGAGCGTGCTCCGCGTGGCCGGAAAGGACTACACGGACACGGCTCGTGAGCTGGCCCGGTTCGAGGCCGCCACAGGCACAAACGGCCTGGGGTGGACAATCGGCGGCCGGATCCTGGTGGCCCGCGGGAACGGGTTCACGGACGGCCTGGCTGGTGCGGTGCTCGAGAACACGCACAACAAGGCGACAGGCACACCGCCCAAGCCCCACCCGCTGCTGCTCACCGAGTCCCCGACCGTGGTCGGCCCGTACCTCACCACATTCCTGAAGACCACAGGTCACACAGGGATCGACGGCAACACGGCGAAGAAGATCACCGACATCACGGTGCTCGGTGGTCCGTTGGCGGTGAGCACGTCCACGATCGCTGCGATGCAAGCCGATCTGAAGAGCTGACACTCAGCATCGGCCGGCGATCCGGCTGAGCCGAGAGGCGCGACGAAGGGGCCGTTCAGGCCCCTTCGTCGCGCTCGGGGTGGGGCGGATGCGGACGGCAGCCGACGGACCAGTGGCGGACCGGGGGCGAAGGTTGGGCGGATCCGACGGACCCGATCGCCCGGGCCGTCCCAGCGGGACCGGGCGGTCAGCCTGCTGCTGTGGGCGTAGAGCTCGTTGTCGAGGATGCTCCGGCGCCGACCGTCCCGCTCTTGGACGGTGTGGCCCCCGACGACGGTGTGCCGCTCTTGGACGGTGTGGCCCCCGACGACGGTGTGCCGGTCGACGACGGTGTGCCGGTCGACGACGGTGTGCCGGTCGACGACGGTGTGCCGGTCGACGACGATGTGCCGGTCGACGACGATGTGCCGGTCGACGACGATGTGCCGGTCGACGACGGTGTGCCGGTCGACGACGGTGTGCCGGTCGACGACGATGTGGTCGAACCTGTGAGGTTCATCGGCTGGAGGAAGACCACCTGGATCGACGCCGTGTCACCGGGCTGGACCTGCACCTCGGCGACGAAGGTCGGCGACAGACCCCAGGGCAGGCGCCCGCCGGGCAGCACTGTTCCTGCGATCTGGGTGACCTGGCCCCGGAAGAGGAGGTCGACCGCGCCCTGGGTGGCCTTGGATGTTGCTGGAGCCGACACCAGTGAGCCGACCAGCTGGACCTCCGACCCTGTGGTCCCGGTCATGTCCACGGCGAGGAGGGAGCCGCCGGCGGCCAGGCACGTCCCGACCTTGACGCTGACGGGGGCGGACGACCCGGACGCCGTGCTCATCGACCCTGTAGTCTGGAACATGGGCGACGCGTTCGTGGATGTGAGGCCGTGCGGCGTCGTGCTCATGAAGGCGACCAGCATGTCGGAGCTGAGCGGGGGGACCGAGGAGGGGGCGGTGACGCCGGGGAACCCAGGGATCGCTGTGCAGGTGCCGATGGGCAAGGTGTAGCCCGTCCCGCTGCCGGCGGCAGGTGTCGTGCCGCTCGATGACGACGAGCTCGAGGCCGGCGATGTCGAGGTCGAGGCCGTCGAGCTCGAGGCCGTCGAGCTCGAGGCCGGCGATGTCGAGGTCGGAGGCTTGGCGGGGGTGGAGGGTGCAGCAGGCGTCGTGGGAGCGGGGCTCCCCGATGCGGTCCCCGAGGGCGGCGGTGGCGTGCCGGGGGAGGGCTGGGCGCCGGACTGCGCGGCCTCGTCCACTGCCGCCGAAGCGGCGACTGCCACCCAGGACGGCGCCGGAGGCCCGGAGGGCGCGTGGGAAGGGGTCGCCGTGCCCGACGTCTTGACCGACGTCCCCTGCGTCGACGGCGCGGTCCCCGGTTGCACCGTGGAGGTGTCGGGCGACAACGCGCTGACGACGTACGCAGGCTGCGCCGCGGCCCCCGATGTTGTGGCCGCGGCGACGGCGGGGACCGACAGGCCGCCGGCGGCCGCGAGGCTGGCGACAACACCCAGCACCACGGATCCCCGTGCGGCACCGCTGGTGGATGCCGCGATCGCCACCTGTGCGACGGGCGTGGTGGCGAGCTGCCCGAGCATCTGCATGCCGGTGCCGATGGGCCCGCTGCCCACGGTGGCCGCTTCCGCCGTGGCCGTGGCGGCGTTGGCTGCGCTGGTGACGTTCGTGGCAAGGGTCGAGGCCGCCGTGGCCGCGGTGGCATGGGCCGAATTGCCGGCGTTCGAGGAGAAGATCCGCCGCAGGGCCGAGCGCAGCGAGCCGGCGACGAGCAGCGGCGCCGCCGCCAGCATGCCGGTCAGCGCGTCGCTGCGGGAGAGCGCCCGCTGCAGCGCGCTGCGGGCCCGGGCCACCCGCGCCCGGGCGTTGTCCTCCGTGATGCCGAGGGTGGCTGCCACCTCCTCGTACGGGCGGTCGTCGACCATCCGGAGAAGGAAGGCGCTCCGCTGGGACTGCGGCAGCGTGGCGATCGCCCGGGCGATGGCGTCCAGGACCACGGTGTCGGAGACCAGGTCTGCGGCGTCCGGACGGTCCTCGGCCCGGTTGTCCGTCCGCTCGTCGAACGGGGTCGAGGGATGGCGCCGGGCCAGCATGTCGGAGCACACGTTCCCGAGGATCGTGTTCAGCCACGCGCCCAGCCGCCAGTCGCCCTGGTTCCCGAACGTCTCCAGGCGCCGGTAGGCGCGGAGGAACGCCTCTTGGACGGCGTCCTCGGCGTCCTGGGGGTTCGTGAGCCGCCGTCGCGCCCACGCGAGCAGGGTGGGGTAGTGGCTGCGGACGATCTCGGTGAAGGCCGCTCTGTCGCCCGACCGGTGCGCGATCACCAGTCGCATGGCAGTGTCCCGCTCGGGGCCACCGGTGTCCTGGGGCGCTAGGGCCATGCTCGTCTCCCCCGAGCCTCGCCGGCCGGATCCGACCGGCCTGGTGCGATGGTCTCGTCGCTACAACCGGAACGTACTCCAACGGAGCCGCGAGGCGTAAGAATTCGCCGACCCCATGCGAAGGCTGCCGCGTCCGCCTCGAACACGGTACCTGGACGGGCGGCGGAATTCAACGAATCCGGAACACGCGGGTTGGACCCCGACCGGCGCCGTTGCCGGCGTCGTTGCCGGCATCGTTGCGTTGCCATCGCGGGCCCCGCGTCTCCGACGCTCCACGTGCCCGGTGAGCCGATCGGCGTTCCGCGGCTCGGCAGACGATGCACGGCGGCGCGTGCCGCCGGCCGAGGGCGAGGACCGGCTCGGATCCTCAGGTGCACGGGGCTGTCCCGCCCCGTGCGACGACGGCGTCGTGGGCGCCCAGGGCGGCACGGACCTCGGCAACCCACTGCGTCACCGACCCGTCGCGCAGGAGCCCATGACCGCTGGCCATGAGCGAGCGCTCGATCGGCAGCAGGACGTCCTGTTGGATCGCCTCGAGCGAGTCGCCGCGGTCCACCCGGTCGATGATCTCCGCCGCCAGGTACCCCCGGGCGCCGAGCCACGCTCTCGTGTGCAGTCGACCCTGCTCGAGGGCCTGCGCCTGGCGTCGCAGCTCGTCGGCGCTGCCGTGCGCCAGCAGGTTCGTCCATGCCCACTTCGGCACGGCTCTGCCCCGCGCCGCCACCGTCTCGGCGTAGGTCCCCATGAGGTAGGCCGCCGACTCGGCGGCCACGGCCTCGGCCATGTGCCGCAGTTCCGCGTGGCCGATCTTCGGTCCGTGGCGGTCGGGACCCGGTCGGAGCCGTCGGCGGCGGGTCGTCTCGAACCCGGCAGGGGTGGCACGAGCCACGACGTCGGCCCACTGCTTCCTCGACATGAACCACGGCAACCACATCGTCGCTCTCCCTGATGCGT
>JAJYVT010000021.1 GCA_021791845.1 Actinomycetes bacterium
ACCGGCTCGCGCAGCACCGACGCCGCGTCCTCGAGCGGGCCCTCCACCTGCACCGCCGACCGCTTCCCGTCACCGTCAGGTCGTGACCTGCTCATGCGGACCTCCCTCGATGTGGCGCCGTGCGCCGCCAGCCGTCAGCCGTGGCTGACCGGCACTCGGCGTGCCGTCTTGGCAGCCTCGGCCGTCGGCAGCGGCACCCGGACCTCGAGCATCCCGTCCTTGTACGTGGCCGAGATCTGGCCCTCGTCGACACCCTCGGGGACGGGCAGGCTGCGGGCGAACGAGCCGTAGCGCAGCTCGCGGCGGTGGAAGTGGCGACCCTTCTTCTCCTCCTCCTCGGTGCGCTCGGCGCTGATGTGGAGCATGCCGTCCGAGACCGTGATGTCGACGTCCTTGTCGGGGTCGATCCCGGGCATCTCCGCCCGCACGACCAGGGTCCCGTCCTCGGTGAACTCCTCCACCGCCACCATCCGCCGTCCCCATCCGTCACGGAACAGCTCGTCGAACGACCGCATGAGCGGCGGCATCGAGAAGGGCCACAGCTCGCGCGCCGGTTGCGAAATGCGCTCCACCACCTTTGAGTCCTTTGCCATCTGCACCTGCCTCCTTCTCGATCGAACGGACCGTGCGGCGCACTCGCGGCGCCACCTCCACCGTGCGTCGCGCGGCAAGTGCTCAGTAGGGGCTTTGGTCCCCGCCGGGCGGGCAGCGGGCCTCTCGAGGTGGCGGCGGCGCCACCGAACGTCGTCAGCCCTGCTTCACCACCGCGTACCAGACCCGGTTGGCCACGTGCTCGACGGCGTCCCCGATGCGGGCGTACCGGCGGTACAGCTCCCGCTTGGCCGTCACCTCCCCGATCTCGGGCGCCAGGACGAGCTCCGACATCGCCCGGCGGTACACCCGCTCGATGCCCCGATGGCGTCGAATGGCCCGGTCGGCGGCCGCCGTGGCGGCGTCGGGCGAGGCGGCCAGGTCCGGGAACGCCGCCACCAGGTCCCGCACCCCGGCCGCCACCAGGTGCGACATCTCGGCCATCGCCGGGTCGGGGGCCATGGAGAGGACCTCCGCCTCCCGCACGAGGTCCTTCATCTGGTTCATCACCGCGTCGAGCCGCTCCGACAGCTCGTAGAGGTCCTCGGGCTCCACCGGCGTCGTGAAGGCGCTGCGCAGGGCGGCCACGACGGCCCGACGGGCGTCGTCGGCCGCGTGCTCGAGGGCCCGGACCCGCGTCGCCTCCTGCTCGGCGCCCGCCGCCCACCGGTCGAACGCCTCGGCGCCGTCCACCGTCAGCCGCCCCTGGGCGCTGAGCAGGCCCAGGACGTCGGGCGTCTTCGGCAGGAACCACGCCAGGCCGCCCCGGCGCCGGGTCATCGGACCTCCGTCCGGCTCATCCGAGCGCCCGCCACGCCGGCAGGGCGGCCGCCGCCACGATGCCGCTCGCCGGGAGGGTCACCAGCCACGCCAGCGCGATCTGCTCCACCACCCGCCATCGCACGTGGCGCCATCGCTGGCCGGCGCCGACCCCCACCACGGCCGGCGCCACGACGTCGGTGGTGCTGATCGGCGCGCCGAGCACCGAGGCCGCCACCACGACGGCGGACGCCGCCCCCTGGCTCACCAACCCTCCGAGCGCCCGGAACGGGTAGATCCGGCGCCCGAGGGTGCGCACGACCCTCCAACCGCCGAGCGAGGTGCCGACCGTGAGCGCCACCGCGGCCGCCAGCTTCACCCAGAGCGGGACCGACAGGGGGCCGACCCGGTCGCCGGCGGCGATCGTCAGGGCCAGGAGGCCCATCGTCTTCTGCGAGTCGTTGGACCCATGGGCGAACGCCAGGGCGGCCGAGGTCAGGATCTCCCCCCTCCGGAGCGGGCCGACGATGCGCCGCGATCCCCGGCGCAGGGCGCGCCGGGCGGCCACGATGCCCACCAGGGCGAGAGCGAGGGCCGCCACGCTCGAGAGGACGAGCCACACGAGCGAGCCCACCACGCCGGCCGGCCGGAGACCGTGCATGCCGCCCCAGTGGACGGCGCTCCCACCTCCGTCGGCCAGCGCCGCCCCCACCAGGGCGCCGACCAGGCAGTGCCCCGAGCTGCACGGCAGGCCGAGGCGCAGGGTGAAGAGGTTCCAGGCGAGCGCACCGGTGAGCGCGGCCGCGAGCACGTCGAGCAGGTGGTGCGCCGACACCGACACGATCCCGGCCACCGTCGCCGCCACCGCCGTCCCCAAGAGGAGCGCCCCGGCCACGTGACAGACGGCGGCGATCCCGAGGGCGCCGGCCGGCCGCAGGGCACGCGTCACGACGGGGGCGGCGATGGCGTTGCCGGCATCGTGCACCCCGTTGACGAGGCCGAACGCGAGTGCCATGACGATCAACAGGGCGACCATGTGCGGACCGACGCTGCTACCGGAGCGTCGCGCCTCCTCTGCGTGCGGGAGGGGCCCGGCGCCTGGAGCGGGTCGGGATGCCGCCGACCTGCACGGCTACTCCGGGGTGATCAGGCCGTAGTGGCCGTCGTAGCGCAGGTAGAGGACGGATCCCCGGCCCGACGCCGCGTCGGCGAAGAAGAGGTGGCGCTCGCCGCTCGCTCCGAGGCGCTCGATCGCCTCGTCCAGGCCGAGGACGGGCACCTCCACGCCGGCGAGGTCCACCGGCTCGGCGGTCGGGCCGAGGGCGACGGTGGACGGCCGCAGCCGCACCATGCGGTACGTCCCCTCCTCCGTGCGCTCGACGATGCTGTCGGTCCCGCTGGCGAGGTCGACGAACAGGTAGAAGTCGTAGTCCAGCTGCACCATGTCGAAGATGGCCTCATCCGGGGTCAGCTCGCCGATGGCGAAGGCTTTGTGGCGAACGAGCTGACGCTCCTCCGCCGGCCGCTCGAAGGAGGGCGGCCGCTCGGGCGAGAGGTCGCCGTGCCGCCACGTTCCGGGCCTGGCGAGCCCGTCCGACCGGTGCAGGTCCTCGCGGCGGCGGGCACGGTGCTCGAGCCGGTCGTGCAGCCGGTGCTGGAGCCCGTCGATCGCCTCTGTCATCGAGCGCGCTGTGGCGTGCGCACGGAGCGGCTCGCCGTTGAGGTCGAGCATCGCCTCGGCCCGGGCGGGCCGCGGGCGCGCCGGGTCGGGCTCCCAGGCGAGCTTGATCCGGGCGAAGAGCACCGGCTCTCCGAGGGTGGCGACGGCGTGCGCCACCACCTGCAGCGCCTCGGCCTTGGCCCGCTCGTCCACGTGGCCGGACGTGGACAGGGTCACCGGGGGCAGGCCCTCGGTCTCCGGGGCCGCGAGGGCGGACACCCCGGCACCGAGCTGCCACTGTTCGGCGACCGCCCCGTGAGCGGGCCGGCACCGGACGGCGAACCCTTGGTCCCCCGGTGCCTCGGCCTCCCAGGTGACGATCACGCCGTCGTCGGCGCCGACGATCCGTGCATGTCGGGCGCACCCGAACGCCGGGCTGGTCTCGAGCCAGGCCGACAGCGCGGCGCGACCCTCGAGCGTCCCCTCACCGGTGTGGACCACGGCGTCGGGCGAGTAGAGCGCCAGCGCACCGTCCACGTCGCCGCGTGCCACGCTCGTCGCCCAGCTCCGCGCCACCTGCACCGGGTGACCGGCGGCCGCACGCAGCTCGGGGTGCGCGCCGGCGTGGGGCGGCCTGCCCTTCGTGTCGAACCCGTGCGCGCCCTCGAGGCTCCCGAAGTGGTGCCGGTGCCTGGACGCCCGTGCGCTCTGCCGAAGCCGCACGTCCACCGCCTCCTCGACACCGTCGACCCGTTGCAGGTCGAAGTGCACCCGGGCGCCCGGGTGACGGGCAGGTGGGTCGATGGACCCCGCCGGCACGTGGTACGCGTGGCCGTCATCGACGACCTCGGCGTCCCCGTGGACGGTGTCGAACCAGTGGACCACGCCGTCAGGCATTGCCTGCACCTCCGATCGTCATTGCGGCCCGCTTGTGGACGAGGGCGCCGATGTGCCCGAGGTCGCCGAGGGACCCGTCCTCGACCGGCTCCAGCACCGCGTGGTGGAGGAACGAGTCCGCGATGGCGGCGTCCACCACGTTCTCGGTCCGTTGGACCGGTCCGCCGCAGCGCGGGCACCATCGGGCCCGGACCACGAGAAGGCCGCACTTCTCGCACCGGGCGCCGGGAGCCTCGAAGCTGCGCTCCACGACGAGCGTCGCCACCTTCTCGGACCCCAGGGCGTCGAGGGTGGCCTCCAACCCGGTCACGACCGATGTGCCGGTGGTGGCGGCGCGCTGTCGCAATGTGGCGAGGACCGCAGACCGCCGCTCATGCTCCGCCCGTTCGACGATCTCGCGCGCCGCTTCCACCAGGTCGCGCGTCCCGGATGCGGCCGGCAGGGGAACGCGGCCGGCGATGCGGTCGACGACCGAGCGGGGAAGGTAGGTCTCGAGCTCGTCCACCGACCGCTCGGTCCCCGCCAGCACGAGGTGGCGCGCCGGCCGGCGGACCATCTCGGCTGCGACGACGCGTGCCACCCGCCGCAGATGCTCCCGCGCCAGCTCCTCCTCGTGCCGGCCGAACCCGGCCAGCTCCATCTCGACGTCCACGGTGCGCGGCGCCCGGTCGTCGAGGACGTCGAGCTCGTGGACGCCTCCGTCCGACTCCAGGCGCAGCACCCGCCACCGCTCCCGGTCCACCTCGACGGCGAGCGCCGACCAGGATGTGGCCACCACCTCACAGAGCTGGGCGACGTCGGGTCCCGGGTCCACGAGCACCTGGTCGCGCACCGGGAACGGCAACGCCACCGCCTCGAACAGCCCGCGGCCGGCACACGAGAACAGCGCGACCCCGCGGGTCGCGGACCGATCGATCCCCCGACCGAGCCACGTTCGGATCGCGTCGAGGTCCGCCTCCACCGCCGCCTGCACGTCGTGCCCGGCCAGGCGGGCTTGCTGGCGGGCGGACCGGAAGAGGTGGTCGGCATGCTGCTCGACGTCCGTCCAGCGCGGGTGGTGGCGCCCGTCCACGTCGAGGTACAGGCTCGTGGTGACCGTACTGGTTCCCCACGAGGCAAGGCGTCGGATGACCGAGTCGTCGAGCATCGTCAGCACCGCCTTGCGCCTGTGCCGGCCGCCTGGGCCGGTCCCGGTGCCGCCCGGTCGGGGGCGGCGCCCACCGAGCGCCCTCGTCGCGTTCCCCTTGGCATGGGCCACCTCGCCTTCGTGTCCGGCACCGCACTGGCCATGGCCAGAACGCCATCGTGTGCCCGCCGGACGCCGGGGCAACAGGGCCGATGGTCCACGACGCGCCGGTGGGGCACGCACGGGGGTGCTCGCAGCGGGCGGGTGGTGGCGCGCGGATGGGCCCACGAGGTGGTCTCCCTACGCCGGTATTGTCCGGATCAGGTCCTGGAGGTCGCTGATCGCTCAGCCTCTCAGCCTTTCGGCTCCCTCTCCCATCTCGTAGACCAGTGGCAAGCAGACCCCGCTCCGGTCGGGCGCCTTAGGGCCGAAGGTCCCTATTCGCGGTTCAGGGCACCCTGCGGTCCGAGAAGCGGGCGCGCAGGTCCTTCTTCGAGAACTTGCCGACCGACGTCCTCGGGACGGCGTCGATGAACTCGACCAGCTCGGGCAGCCACCACTTGGCCACCCGCGGCGCCAGCCAGGCGCGGAGCTCGTCGGCGGTCAGCTCCTGGCCCTCCTCGAGCACCACGCACGCCATGGGCCGCTCCATCCACCGCTCGGAGGGGACGGCGATCACGGCCGCCTCCGCCACGGCGGGGTGCCCCATGATCTCGTTCTCGAGGTCGACCGACGAGATCCACTCGCCGCCCGACTTGATGAGGTCCTTCGTCCGGTCCACCAGCCGGACGTAGCCGTCGGGGCTCACCACCCCCACGTCACCGGTGCGCAGCCAGCCGTCGGCGCTGAACTGGGCGTCGCCCCGGGGGTCGTTGTAGTACTGCCTGGCGATCCACGGCCCCCGGACCTGCACCTCGCCACTGGTCGCGCCGTCCCATGGCAACCGCTCGCCGCTCTCGGGGTCGGCGATGCGCAGCTCCACCAGGGGGGAGGGAATGCCCTGGGTGGCGCGGAGATCGGCCAGCGCCTCCTCGCCTGTCGACGCCGCCCGCTCGCTGCGGGTGAAGGCCACCGTGGCGAGCGGGCTCGTCTCGGTCATGCCCCATGCCTGCAGGATGGGCAGGCCGACTTCGGCCCGGTAGGTCTCGGACAGGGATCGGGGCACGGCGGACCCGCCCCCCACGACACGCCGCAGCTTGTGCGGCCGCCCGGCCAGGTGCGGGAGAACCCCCATCCAGATGGTGGGCACGCCGGCCGCAAGCGTCACACCCTCGTCGACGATGAGCCGGGTGATGGCCTCCGGCGACAGGTCGGCACCGGGGAAGACCACGTCGGCCCCTCCCATCACCGCCGCCTGGCACAGGCCCCAGGCGTTCACGTGGAACATGGGGACGACCGGCAGGACCACGTCGCGCTCCCCGACGGCCAGCGTGTCGGCGAGGAGGATGGAGAGCGAGTGGAGCACCACGGACCGGTGGGAGTAGACGACGCCCTTGGGGTCCCCGGTGGTGCCGCTCGTGTAGCACATGGACGCGGCCGTGCTCTCGTCGGTCACGACCCCGAACGGGTGGGGAGACGCCGTGGCCAACAGCTCCTCGTAGTCGAGCACCCTCGGGTCGCTCGGCAGCTCCGGCGCGTCGGGGCGTCCGGCCGTGTCGTCCATGACCACCACGTGCCGGACCGTCTTGCACTCGTCGATCAGGGGCCACAGGAGCGGCAGGAGGCTCCGGTCGGCGAACACCACCTCGTCCTCGGCGTGGTTGGCGATGTAGGTGATCTGGTTGGCGAACAGCCGGATGTTCAAGGTGTGCAGCACCCGCCCCGTGCACGGCGCGGCAAAGTACAGCTCCAGGTGACGGGCGGTGTTCCAGGCGAAGGTCGCAACCCGCCCGTCCTCGCTCACGCCGAGGTCGTCGAGCACCCCGCCCAGGCGCCTGGTCCGCTCCGCCCACGCCCCGAAGGTGACGACCTCCAACCCCGAGGGGGTGGCGGTGGCCAGCCGCTTCGTCGGCCAGAGCTGCTCGGCCCGGTTGAAGATGATGTCGAGCGACAGCGGCACATCCTGCATCAGGCCTTGCATACGCACTCTCCTGCGGTCGGCGCGCTCACGGGATCGATCGCCGAACGCCGAACGCGGAACGCCGATCGCCGTGCATGATCGCACGACCTCGGCCCGGTCGCTATCCCGCCGGCGACGGGACGGGCGCCTCAGGTGCCAGGCTCTGTCAGCCGGGCCAGCTCCGGATAGAGGCCCCGTTCGAAGGCGGCGGCAAAGGTGGCGACCGGCGGGGGGAGCGGCAACCGGACGGTGGCGCGCCATCGGAGGCGGAGCGTGACCGTCACGATGCCGTCGGCCACCGTCACTTCCTCGACCAGCGGATCGGCGCTGACGACGACCGCCAGGAACCGGACCACGGGCGTGCGCCCGTGACCCGGATCGCCTCGCGCTCCTGCCCGCCGCAGCGACTCGGCCACGTCCCCCGGTCGCTCGCCGAGCCCGCACAAGAGGGCCAGGACCTGCTTGCGCACCCGCCGTCGCCTCCGTGGATCGAGGTGCCAGCTCCCGGCCAACGCGCCGCCTCGTGCAGGCTCCATCACCTCGGTCGTGCCGATGGGGTCGGGCGGCCCGAATAGCGGTGGCGCCCACCAGGCCAGCGACAACGGGTCGACCACCGCCGCCCCCTCGGCACCGCGCTCGGCGGGAGCGCTCCGTTCCCGGTCAGCCGTCAGGCTCTCCTCCTCGGTGGGCTCGTGACGCTTCCTCTCACCGGCCTCACCGGCCGGCGTTGCGGTCACGGAGCGACCCGGGACTGGTCGGCCACCGGGCCTGCCCCCGGTCGGGCCCGCCGAGGCCGGAGGGGCCCAAGGGTCCGTGTGCCGAGGAGGCCGACCGGGACCACGGTGGCGCGGAACGTGGCGTTCGTCACCCCGGCAAAGGCGCGGTACCACGCAGCCACGCCGCAGACGATCCCGGCGTAGCCGCCCGCCTCGTACACCATGTGGTACGCCCCGGTCTGCCCGCCGAGCGCGCCGGCGGCAAGGAGGCCGTAGGTCACCCACAGGCTGAGGAAGACGAACCAGACCACGAGGTCCGTCCTGAAGGAGGCGATCCACATGGAGAAGGTGAAGATCCCCCACATGAGGAGGTAGAAGCCGACGGCTCCGCTCGCCTCCCCGGCGCTCAGCCCGGGAAGCCAGAACTTGACCAGCAGGTAGAAGGAGATCCAGAAGGCGCCGAACGACGAGAAGGCGACGGCGCCGAACGTGTTGCGGTTCCGGAACTCCCACATCCCCGCCAGCAGCTGGGCGGCGCCGCCGTAGAGGAGAGCGAGCGGCAGCACGGCGTTGACCGCCCCCCCTTCGATCGCCCCCGAGTTGACGAGGCTGAGCAGCACGGTGGTCATGGCAAAGCCGGCCAGGCCGAGCCCGGCCGGATCTGCGATCGCCGCGTTGTCCCCGATGTCGACGAGCGTCGCGGCCCTGGCCGCACCGTCACCGGTCTCATGGTCTGCCATTGCCAGTCCTCCTCTGGACAGCGGCGTCGGCGGAGGGCGCCGCGGTGGATCCTCTGCGGCAGTGCTTCTGTGGGCGAGCGGCGCGGCCCCGCGGGCGCCGGGAGCAAGGACGGGTGCGGATGCGGGTGCGGATGCGGATGCGGATGCGGGCCGCCGGCCCGGGCGAGGCGCGACGTCCGCCCTGCAGGGCACGCGGGACGAGCCACAAGACAGCGCGCCGGACGACCTGGCCGGCGCCCGTCCGGCGTCGGACCGCCCCCCGAGCCGCCCGTGCCCACTCCGGCACGACAAGCATGTGAACCACCTGTCTGCGGGTCTTCCGAGTGCCCGTCTTCTCGGGCAGCCGGCGGAATCCAGCTCTATCGTCTAACGATATACTACGCAGGGTCGGTGATCCTGTCAATGGCGCCGCTGCGACCACGATCCTGCCGCCGCCCACCTGTTATTCTCATGTACACTAGAACTAGGATCGAAGGTGGTGGCCGTGGACGAGTCGTTGCAGCAAGAGGCCCGGGCGCTGGGCGATCCGACGCGCCACCGGATCTTCCGCTACATCGCCGATGCCGACCACGCAGTCGGCGTTGCCGAGCTGACGGACTTCGTGCAGCTCAACCACAACGCCGTCCGCCAGCACCTCGCCGTCTTGAAGGACGCCAACCTGGTGGTCGAAGAGGTGGAGGCCCGCGCCAAGCCCGGTCGCCCCCGTCTCCTCTACCGCCTGCATCCCGAAGTGTCCGACCGCTGGGACGCCCCGGGGGCGTACTCGTGGCTGGCAAGCCTGCTCGCCAACGCGGTCCGCCGCGGGCAGCAGCCCCGCCAGGTCGGTCGCCAGGAGGGGCACCGCCGCGCCGCCGAGCTCGTCGGCCAGGGAGACCGCGCCGACCTGCTCGAGGCGGAGATCGGACGGCGGGGGTTCCGCCCGCAGCGGGTCGAGAAGGGACGTCGGGTCGAGTTCGTCCTCGGGCGCTGCCCGTTCGCCGACGTGGCCGAGTCCGATCCGAAGACGGTCTGCCAGCTCCACCTCGGCCTCGCAGAGGGGCTCGCCCAGGGACTCGGCGGCCTGGAGGTGGAGCGGCTGGTAACCAAGGACCCCCACCGAGCCGGGTGCCGGCTGGTGGTGCGGCGGGAGGAGCCGGTCCCGGCGTGAGCCCTCGCAGCGGCGCTCGAGACGCCCAGGCCCGGTCCCTCTAGCCCGGAGTGGAAAATCGGCTTGTCGCCGACATGGAAGCTGGCTACGGTCGCACCCGTCGGGCCGTCGGGTCCTCAGGGTCGGACACTTCGGGCCGCCCAATCGCTCCCCTGACCCGACCGGCTCGGGGGCGTCCCCGGAGGCGCCGGTCATAGGAGGTCACAATGGAAGCCGAGAGGCCACCGCTCCCTCCCTTCACCAAGGAGACCGCGGCGCAGAAGGTCCAGAGCGCCGAGGACGCCTGGAACACCCGTGAGCCCCACAAGGTCGCCCTCGCCTACACCGAGGACTCGGTGTGGCGCAATCGCGACACCTTCGTCGCGGGGAGGGAGGAGATCGTCGCCTTCTTGACCCAGAAGTGGGAACGCGAGCTCGAGTACGCCCTGCGCAAGGATCTCTGGACCTTCTTCGGCAACCGCATCGCGGTGCGGTTCCAGTACGAGAGCCACGACCAACGGGGGCAGTGGTGGCGCAGCTACGGCAACGAGCTCTGGGAGTTCGACGAGCACGGTCTGATGCGCCGGCGAGAGGCCAGCATCAACGACGTGCCCATCGACGCGGGCCAGCGGAGGATCTTCGGCCCGCGGCCCGACGGTGAGCGCGGGCTCACGTTCCCCGTGCGGTAGAGCCGGTAGAGGCGGCCGGTCGCGGCTTCCCGATCGCTTCGATCCTCATCCGCACCAGTGACGAGAGGAGCAGGAGATGGCCAGTCCACGACAGATCGTGCAGCCGTTCGTGCACCGGATCGAGGAGATGGAACGCCTGGACGGCGTTGCTCGACCGCTCGCTGTCGGGGCGGGACGATCGACGCGTGCCACGCCGGTCAAGAACGCGCTCTCGGGCACCTGGCTCGGTCATCCACTGCATCCCGTGCTCACCGACCTTCCGATCGGTGCATGGACCATGGCGGCGGTGCTGGACGTCGCGGGCGGCAGCCCCAGTGCCGGCGCCGCCCGCCGGCTGGTCGGGACGGGCGCGGTCGCCGCCCTTCCGGCCGCTGCCGCGGGCTGGGCGGACTGGTCCGACACCTATGGCGCCGACCAGCGGGTCGGCCTGGTGCACGCCCTTGGCAACGTTGCCGCGACCTTCCTGCAGATGGGGTCCTACCTCTGCCGCAGGCGCGGGCACCGCGGAGCAGGCGTGGCCCTCAGCGCGGTCGCCCTGGGAGCGGTGACGGTCACCGGGTACCTGGGCGGGCACCTCTCGTACATCCGCGGCGTCGGCGTGAACCACACGGCCTTCGAGGAGCCGGTGACCGACTGGGTCGACGTGGCGTCGCTCGACGACCTCCCCCCCGACGGTCGCCCCTTGCGCGCCCTGGCGAGGGGGGTCCCCGTCATGCTGGTGCGCCGTGCCGGCGAGGACGTCATCGCCCTCTCGGCCACCTGCACGCATGCTGGCGGACCGCTCGACGAAGGCAAGGTGCTCGACGGCTCGGTTCGCTGCCCGTGGCACGGAAGCGTGTTCCGGCTCGCCGACGGCAGGGTGCTGCGTGGCCCGGCGTCCACCACTCAGCCAGTCTGGGACGCGCGCATCGAGGGAGAGCGCGTCGAAGTGCGCAGCGGTCGCTGATCGTGGGGGCGGTGCGGTTCGAGATCGGGGTGCCGCCGCCCTTCCGCCTCGATCTCACCGCGTGGGCGCTGCGCCGCAGGGCACACAACGCCGTCGATGCGTGGGACGGGACTCGCTGGTCGCGTTCGGTGGGATCGGACGACGGTGCCGCGACCCTCTCCGTGGCCCAGGCCGGGACCGCTTCGGTCCCTCGGCTCGTGGTCACCGTCGATCGAGACGGGGCCGCTCCGAGCAGGGAGGCGGTCGCCGACGCTCGCCGGATGGTCACCCACGTGCTCGGGCTCGAGCTGGACCTCGGGTCCTTCTACGCCTTGGCCGACGGCGACCCCCGCCTCGCTCCGTTGGCCCGGCGGTTCTGCGGCATGCGGCCTCCGCGCTTCCCGAACGTGTTCGAGGCCTTGGTCAACGCGGTCGCCTGCCAGCAGCTCTCCCTGGACGTGGGGATCCACCTCCTCAACCGTCTGGCCCGCCGCTACGGCTCCTCGTCCACCGGCGCGGACGAACTGCCCTCCTTCCCCACCCCCGAGCGACTCGCTCGCGCCAACGTCGAGACGCTGCGGGCGATCGGGTTCAGCACCGCCAAGGCCAGGACGCTGGTGGCCCTCGGCCAACGGGTGACGACGGGAGCGATCGAACTCGAGGCGCTCGACGACGTGGACGACGGTGCCGCTCGAGCCACGCTGGTCGGCCTCCCTGGGATCGGGCGCTGGAGCGCCGAGTACGCCCTCCTTCGGGGCCTCGGGAGGCTGCAGGTGCTGCCCGGCGACGACGTCGGCGCCCAGAACAACCTCCGACGCCGCTTCGGTCTGGACGCCCTCGACTCCGACGCCGTTGCCGCCCTCTCGCGCCGCTGGTGGCCGTATGGCGGGCTCGTCTACTTCCACCTTCTCCTCGACCGCGTGGCCGAGGAGGGCCACCTCCATTGTTTTTCTAGTTATACCTAGATATACTTGAGCGAACGAGTGGCCCGGGAGGATCCGTCATGAGAACCCTCGTACGACTGGAGAACAGCAATTGCCCACGGTGCCACGCCCGGATGCTCGGCGTGCTGCGTGAGACGAAAGGCGTGGAGCACGTCGCGTCCGACTTCGCCACCGGGTGCCTCGTCGTGGACCATCAAGGCGATCCCGAGATGCTCGTCTCGCTGATCGCCACCGCTGACCGTGCCGTTGCCGTCGCGCCGAACGGCGAGAGGGTGATCGTCCCCGTCGACGGCCACGAAGCAACGGAGTGCCGAGAGCCGCCCGGCCGTGCGCCAACGGGCACGAGGGGTGCTGGCGGCCAGCGCGTTGACGGCGAGCGCGTTGACGGCGAGCGCGTTGACGGCGAGCGCGTTGACGGCGAGCGTGCCGTACCACGCCGCGACCCGTGGCCCGCGGTCCGCCTCGGGCCGCACGGCGAGCACATCCCCCCAGGAGCGGCGACCTGTCCGGTGTGCCACTCCGACCCTGGGCGCGGTCCTCGACGCAGCGGCCACGGTGCGGTACGAGTCCTCTCGCGCCAGCGGCCGGCGCCGGGCCTGGTCCTACGGATGGTGCGGCTCCTCGTCGGGGCCTTCCGGATCACCTTCTGAGCTCCCTCGCCTGGCGTCGGCGGGCGGTAGCCGGCCGCCGCATGCCCATGGCTTCGATGCCGGAGCAGCAGACTTCTCGGAACAACGAGCCCCACCAAGGAGGCAATGCATGGCACTCCAGCGCCACCAGCGACTGTCGGTCCACGACGTCGATCCTGCGGCGTACCAAGCCGTCCTCGCGTTGGAGGGCTACGTTCGCGCCAGCGACCTTCCAAAGCCGATCTACGAGCTGGTCAAGATCCGCGCGTCGCAACTCAACGGCTGCGCCTTCTGCCTCGACATGCACTGTCGCGACGCCCGAACGGGCGGCGAAGAGCAACGGCGCCTGGACGTGCTGCCGGCCTGGCGCGAAGCGGCCGAGCTCTTCAGCGAGAAGGAGCGGGCCGCGCTGGCCCTCACCGAGTCGGTGACGCTCATCGGCCAGGACGGAGTGCCCGACGGCGTGTGGGGCGACGCTGCCACGCACTTCCCCGGCCCGACGATCGTCCCCCTGCTCATGGCCATTGCCGTCATCAACGTCTGGAACCGACTGGCGGTGAGCACGCACCAGGCACTGCCGGACCTCGGATAGGGCCCTGCGGCCAGGACCGCGCCGGACGGCGAGGTCTAGGCTCCCGTGCGTGGGAGACACGTACCCGACGGTGCGGGCGGCGGCGGTGCAGGCGGCCTCGGTCTTCCTCGATCGGGAGGGATCGACCGAGAAGGCGTGCGCGTTGATCCGCGAGGCGGGTCAGCACGGCGCCCGGGTGATCGGCTTCCCGGAGGGGTTCATCCCGGCTCACCCCGTCTGGTTCCACTTTCACTCCGCGACCGGTCGGATCTCCACCCAGCTCTCCGTGGAGCTGTTCAAGAACTCGGTTGAGATCCCCGGACCGGAGGTGGACGCTTTGGCCGCCGCCGCCGGCGAGGCTCGCGCCTACGTTGCCGTCGGTGTCTGTGAGCGCATGCCCGGAACGTTCGGGACGATGTTCAACACGCAGGTCTTCCTCGGCCCCGACGGGACCCTGCTCGGCAAGCACCAGAAGCTCGTGCCCACCGTAGGGGAGCGGCTCGTCCACAGCGGAGGGTTCGGCGACACCTTCGGGAGCATCGCGACCGACTTCGGACCGATGAGCGGCCTCATCTGCGGCGAGAACTCGAATCCCCTCGCCATCTTCGCCCTCACCGCCGAGGCGACCCGCGTGCACGTGATGAGCTGGCCGAACCACTTCCCGACGATCGCCGACCCGATGCGGAGCCGCATCGAGGTGGACTCGAAGGCATTCGCGCAGATGTCGAAGGCGTACGTCGTCTCCGCCGCCGGAGCCGTCGACGAGCGGATGATCGAGCGGCTCGAGCTCTCCCCCGCCGACGAGGAGTTCATCCGCAAGCCCGAGCTGACCGGAGGCTCCCTCATCGTCGCACCCGACAGCAGGGTCCTCGCCGGGCCACTCGGCGCCGAGGAAGGCATCCTCTACGCCGACCTCGACCTCGAGATCGGCATCAAGATGAAGCTCCGCCACGACTTCGCCGGCCACTACAACCGGCCCGACGTCTTCCAGGTGCGCGTCAACACCCAACGGCCCGAGCTGTACGGCCGCGTGAGTGCGGGTCTGCCCGAGCCGCAGCTCACCCCGCCGGACGAGCGCTCCTCGGCCCCCTACCTCGACCGCGTGCTCCGCGCCCACGAGCTGACGGAGGGACGGGGCTGAGGCCCCTCGCCGCCTCGGGCGAGCTGCGGCGGTGCCGGCCCCGGACCTGGCGGCGAAGGCGCGAGGTGCCCGACGCTCGGTTCCGGCCCACCCGCCCCGGCGCCCGGAGGGAGGGCGATCCGCCTTGGATCTGTTTTTTCTAGCCGTAGCCAGCTAAACTGCCCGTGGACGTCGCGTGGAGGAGGTCACATGGCCGGGTACGTCCCCGAGCTGGCGGTGGCCGGGCTCACGCAGCCCGCGGTGGCCGGACCGACGGCCCGGCGCCTGCACAGGGTGCGATAGACGATGGACGGCGGTCGAAGAGGGCGGGCCCCGGTCCCGTGCTCGCGGCGGCGCCCCGTTCGCTTCTCCCGTGCGGTGCCGCGACGACACGACCGCCGGGAGCTGCGTCGGACCCTTCGTGCCGCCGCCCGGGAGTTGCGTCGGGAGAGGAGGACGCGAACGACGGCCCGCCTGGAGGCGCTCGTCGCGTCGCGCAGCAGGGTGGGCGCCGTGCGCTGCGACCCGGCGGGCGCCACCACCGTCGAGTTCGTCGACGGGACGGTCCTCGACCTGTCCGTGCGCGAGGGGGAAGTCGGTCTTCGCCGGCTGGCCGCGACACCCGCCTCGGTCATCTACCTGCAAGCGGCCGAGCCGTGCTTCGGCAGCCTCTGGTACAGGCTGCTCTTCGTGTCGCTGTTCGAGGATCGCTGCGTGATGGCGCGGGTGCGACGTCTGGAGAGTGTCCCCGGGGCTCCCGATTCCTCTAGGATAGACTAGAGATACATCGGTATTGGGAGCGCAGGGCGCTGGAGCGCCGGAGTCGGAGTCTCCCGGAGCGCCGGAGCGCGTGGAGGAGGACCAATGACGATTACCGGAACCGAAGCCATGCAGGCGATGCTGACCCACCACGCCGCACTCGTCGAGGGCGTGGACCGGCGGATCGACGCCCTTCGATCGACTGCCGATGGCGGCTCGGGCCACGACACCGCGAGAGCTGCGCTCCTGGCGTACGTCGCCAACGAGGTCCTGACCCATGCCGTGGCGGAGGAGCGCACGGTCTACCGTGCAGCAGCTGCCAAGGCGGAACTGGCCGGGACGGTGGCCGGGATGACCGAGGAGCATCGAGAGCTCGCCGGGTTGGTCGAGCGCCTCGCCACTGCGGCCGACGGCCGAGCGGCCACGGCCACGGCCGCGCTGCTGGGATCATTGTTCACCGCCCACGTGGCAAAGGAGAACGAGCTCATCCTGCCACCCCTGGCTGACGACGAGGAGGCGGACCTCGCCGGCCTCCTTGGCGAGATGCACCGGCTCATCGAGGCCGAGCACCGCGCCGGGGACGAACAGGACGCTGCCGGGCGGGGCGGCGCCGGGGGCACCTCGCCCGGCGCCGATCCCGGCTCGGATGACGCGACGGCTCGCCTCTTCCGTCTCGTGCTCGACGGCGCCGGTCAGTTGGTGGCAGCCGGGCAGGGCGACCACGCATGCCGCCTGGCGGCCGAGGCGTGGGCGGCCGTGAGGACCGGGCGCCCCGAACTGGCGGTGCGCGCCACCGCCGCGTTGCACCGGCTCGTGCGCGCCGCGACGGCCGAGCCGGTCGCCGTGTCCCCCAAGCGCCGCTCGGCGGGTGCCGGCCCCACGCCCGACGTCCGGACGCCCGACGTCCGGACGCTCGACGTCCGGACGCTCGCTCCCGCCCAACGCCACGAGACGATCTTCGCCACCTACGGCGCCCTCCAGCCGGGATCTGGGTTCATGCTCCTCAACGACCACGACCCCAAGCCGCTGCGCTACCAGTTCGAGGCCGAACACGCCGGCAGGTTCACCTGGGACGTCCTCGAGGCGGGGCCGGCGATCTGGCGGGTGCGCATCGGGCGGCCGGCGGAGAGGCTGCCATGAAGGTGTGGATCGACCAGGACTTGTGCACCGGCGACGGCCTGTGCGAGGAGATCTGCCCACAGGTGTTCGTCCTCCTCGAGGACGGTCTCGCCTACGTGAAGGAGGGGGACCACGCACTGTCCGACCCTGGCGGCACCGCCGGGGTCGCGGCCGTTCCCGGGGGTCTCGAGGACGCAGTGTGCGAAGCGGCCGAGGAGTGCCCCGGGGAGTGCATCTTCATCGAGACGTAGCCGCGCGCCCCCTGCCCCGCCGGAGCCGCTCGGCGCGACGGCGGCCAATGGGCGTGGGCGCGGAGGCGTGCGCCGTCCCGGTGCCTCCCACGAGTGCCCGGGATGGTTCCGCCGTCGCACGTCCTCGGAGCATCCGCAACGGGATCGCCGAGAGGTTGACGGCGACCACGATGCCGCAGATCGAGAGCACGACGCCGCTCAGCGCGGTGAGTCCCGGCGTCGAGGCGGCGAGCCCAGCGCAGAGCGCGGCGACACCGAGGGTGACGCTCGCATAGGCGACAGCCGCCCATCGGCTGTCGTAGAGGTCCGCGAACATGAGCGGCTTGCCTGCCGGCCCATTCGTCACCCCGCGTGCCCGCAGCGCCGACCAGGCGATGAACGGGACCACCTTGTGCGCGTGGCCGACGAGGGCCTCGAGCAGCCACCCGGCGGCGGCGGCCACTCCGGCCGCGGCCAGCGCCGTGCCGGCATGGTGGTCCGTCGGCAGCACGAGCACGGCGGCGAGGCACAGCCCTGCCGCAACGGGCAGCCAGGCGGCGGCCGTGACGAGGTAGGCGAGGTGCAGGTCGGCCTTGCGGCGGCGATGGCGGACATGCATGCCGAGCGACACGAGGTGACATCCGAGACCCGCCGCAAGGATGCCGGCGCCGGGAACGGCCAAGCCCGTGACGCTCCAGGCGAGACCCGGGGCGAGCAGGACAGCGCCGAGGCCGACCCCCCACACCGCGAGCCGCCCCGGAAGGCGCCGTCCGGGCACGTGCGCGAGCATGAACATCGGCCACAGCTTCTCGGCCACCCCCACATAGGTGACGCCCAGCCAGCCGAACAGGCCGAGCACGCCCATCGCCACGTCGACGTGGCCGCTCAGCGCGAACCAGTTGCCCTGGCGGTCACCGACGAAGGCGGCTCCCAGGAAGCCCGTGAGCAAGGCTCCGGACACGCCAACGCGCAGCGCGGTGACCGATGCCCCCTTGCCGCGCACCGAGAGCGGCCCGGTGAGGTTCACTGCCAGGAGGACGACGGCCAGGCCGGCCATGGCTCCGCTCACGGCGGTCACGGCCACCTGCTCGGTCGCGATGCCGAGCGGAAGCATCCACGCCGCGGCAAGCCAACCGGCGAAGGTGGCACGGGCGAGGCGGACCGAGCGGAGCGGGCGGGCGGTGATGACCGGCGTGAACTGGTGGGTCGCACCGAGCACCCCCATCGAGAGCGTTGCCAGGACCCCGACGTGGACGGCGGCAACGACCGGGTCGGCCGTCGGGTCCGACGCAGCCGTCCCGGACACCCACGCCCACGCAACGCCGCAGCCGACCAGGCCAATGGCCGACGCCGCGAGGAAGCTGAGCGGCACCGAGGGCGGGGGCACCGCGCCCGGCAGTCCCGCCGGGCGCCCCTCCCAGGCCCCCCCACCTGCCGGAGCGGGCGCGGGCGTTGTCACCATGATCACCCGCCCGCTTCCCGGGTTCGCACCGTAACTCTAGTCACTGACAGAACAATAGCAGGGCGCGCCTGGCTCGCCGGTGGTGCCGGCTGCGGAGCCGGCGGACTGGCGTGATAACTTCTACTTGTAAACAGAAAAACAATGGTCGCAGCCACTGCAGACCTGGGGCAGGAGGAGACGATGGCCACTGTCGATGCCCGGCCGATCATCGCGGCGGGCGACGAGCCCTTCCAGACGATCATGGAGGCCGCCGCCTCCCTCGTCGAGGAGGAGGAGCTCGTCGTGCTCGCGCCGTTCGAGCCGGTCCCCCTGGAGGGTGTCTTGTCCTCGCAGGGGTTCACCTACGAGGCGGAAGAGCTCGGAGGCGGCGACTGGCGGGTCACCTTCCGCCGACCGTCATGATCCGGCGCTCACGGCCCACCGGCCCGGCAACCGAGGCCGCTGGAACTTTGAGCCGGCGCGCGCCACGCTCCCAGGACGCGGTCGAGGCGGCGTGGGCCGCCCTGGGCGGCGTGTACGACCCCGAGTTGTGCCTCGACGTGGTGTCCCTCGGGCTCGTCTACGGCGTTCGGAACGATGGCGGGCGACTGGTGGTGGAGATGACGCTCACCACGCCGGGATGCCCGGCATCCGAGAGCCTGCCCGAGATCGCCCGGGCCGCCATCACCGACGCGGCGGGCGGGGCGCTCGAGGTCGAGGTGCACGTGGTGTGGGACCCGCCGTGGAGCCCTGCCATGATGAACGGCGAGGCGGCCGCGGCGCTCGGCTTCAGGGCCCGGTGAGCCTCGGGGGGTCGCCATGCCTGAGATCGTGGTGGTGCGGGTGTACGAGGACGCCGGACGCTCGGGCGCCGAGTACCGGGCGCTCGTCGACCGGCTCTGGCCGAGAGGGCTCACGAAGGAGGCCGTCGACCTCGACGAGTGGGTGAAGGACGCCGCACCCAGTGCCGAGCTCCGCCGGTGGTACGGCCATCAGCCCGAGCGGTTCGAGGAGTTCGCCCGCCGGTACCGGGCCGAGCTCCGGACCGAGCCTGGTGCGTCGGCGGTCGCCGGGTTGCGGCGCCAGGCACGCCACCACCGGCTCGTCCTGTTGACCGCCACCCGCGACGTCGAGCACTCGGGCGCCGAAGTGCTCCGTCGCGCCCTTGGCTCGGCGAGGAGCTGAGCCGGCGCCGAGCACGACGAGCTCGGCGCATCGGGAGGTCCGGGACGGCGGGACTAGTTTTTCTAGTTCACCCTAGTTATACTGGAGGCAACGAACCGAGGGAGCAGGCCGATGCGAGGAGCGAACCCGCTGCAGCCGATGGAGGGGTGGGGCGGGGCGGACGCCATCGGCCACGACCACCTCTTGACCCTCGCCCGCACCGTGCACGCAATCGCATCGGACGGCGACCCCGTCCGTCTCGAGCGGGTGCTGCGCGACCTCGTGCACCTCCTCGCCGCCCACCTGGTGCGCGAACGCCTCACCTTGTCCCGCCTCGCCCCTGCGGACGCTCGCATCCTGCGCCGGGGCCAGGAGCGGCTCGTCTTCCACCATCGAGCGGCTCGAGAACGCCGCGCACCGAGAGGAGGCGCGATGACCGTACTGACAACGCTGGAGCAGACGGAGGTCCAAAGACCCCGACCCGCCCGCATCCGGCGGGCCGGGACGGCGGAACCCTGGGGCGGGATCGATCGGGTGCTCTTCACCTTCCCTGGCACCCCAGGCGGCCTCGCCGCCGGCGACCACGGCGCCGTCCTCTACGTCTCGGACTCGCTGTCCGGATCGATCTGGCGGATCTCGCTGCGAGGGGCCGCACCACCCGGCGTCGCGCCCGTCGAGCTGCGACCTCGACAGGATGGGCCCCGGTCGCTCGCCGGCCCGGCCGGGCTGGCCCTCGCCCCCGACGGCACCCTGTACGTGGCCGAACCGAGCCGCCACCGGATCGTGGCCGTCTCGCCGGACGGGACGCCGCGGGTACTCGCCGGCGCAGCCAACGGCTACCGGGACGCGCCGGGCTCCGAGGCGCGGTTCCGGTTCCCGGGCGACGTGGCCTTCGCCGGTGACGGGACGTGCTACGTCGCCGACACCGGCAACGACTGCATCCGGTGGATCGCCCCCGACGGGACCGTGAGCACCCTCGCCGGGTCCAGCTACGACTACGGCGACGGGCACGGCCCGCATGCCCGGTTCCGACGTCCTGCCGCGCTCGAGGTCGGCCCAGACGGCGTGCTGTACGTCGCCGACACCGGCAACAACGCCATCCGGTGCGTCACTCCGGACGGGGACGTCACCACCCTGGCAGGGGCGCCCCCCGGCGGGGACGGCGATGGTGCGGGGCGCCACGTCGGGCTGCTCTGGCCCACCGGGATCGCCCTCGGCGCCGGGGGTTCGACCTGGGTGGCGGACCACGGTCACGCGTCGGTCCGCACGATCGACCGGCGCGGACGGAGCACCACGCGGCTGCGCCTCGGCGGCCCGCCGTGGCCGATCGCGGTCGCCACGGTCGGCACCGCCGCGGCGGCCGTGGCCGGGTCGGGACTGGACGAGTCCCTCACCCCCACCGGGTGGGTCGCCCTGGTCGCCACGGTCCCCACCGACACCCCGGACGTCGCCGAGCGCTCGCCCCGAGCGGTGTCGGCGCCGAAGGCGGCCGCCCCCGACGCCTCGGCCTTGGACATGGTCGACGACTGGGGCCGTGCGTCGTTCCCGGCGAGCGACCCGCCCCCGTCGTGGCGCTGGCAGGCACCGCGCCGATGACCGCAGGCGACGGCAGGCCGCCCCCTGCGATCGACGCGGTGATGCGCCGGTGACGGGCTCGGATCGGTTCCGGGCGCTGCTGCGCCGGCCGGTCGTGGTGGCGCCCATGGCCGGAGGACCCTCGACGCCGGCCCTCGTGGTTGCCGCCGGCGAGGCCGGGGCGCTCGCCTTCCTGGCCGCCGGGTACAAGACGGCAGAGGCGATGGTGGACGAGGTGCGGGCCGTCCGGGCGGCGACGCCGGCGCCCTTCGGGGTCAACGTGTTCGTCCCCGGCGTCCCGGCGGCCGACCCTTCGGCGGTCAGTGCCTACGTCGCCTCCCTGGCGGGCGACGCCGACGCCGTGGGTGCGATGCCGGGGAAGCCGCGGTGGGACGACGACCACTGGGAGGCGAAGATCGACGCCTTGCTCGCCGACCCACCGCCGGTCGTGAGCTTCACCTTCGGCTGTCCGCCGCGCCGGACCGTCCAGGCTCTGGCGGAGGCCGGCTCCGCCGTGGTGGTCACGGTCACCGCCGCGAGCGAGGCGGCCGCGGCGGCCGCGGCGGGCGCCGACTGCCTCTGCGTCCAGGGGCCCGAGGCGGGGGCCCATCGCGGGACGTTCACACCGGTCGGGGACCCGGCCTCGGGCAACGACCTCGCGACCCTGCTGCGACAGGTGGCCCGTGCCGCCGACCTCCCGACGATCGCCGCCGGTGGGATCGCGGACGCGGTGGGGGTCGCCGCCGCCCTCCGGGCCGGGGCGCTCGCCGCGCAGTGCGGCACGGCCTTCCTCCGGTGCCCCGAGAGCGGCGCCAGCGCCCTCCACAAGCAGGCCCTCGCCGACCCACGGTTCACCGCGACGGCCGTCACCCGGTCGTTCAGCGGCCGCCCCGCCCGCGGCCTGCTCAACCGCTTCATGCGCGACCACGCCGACGCCCCCGCCGCCTACCCCGAGGTCAACAACGCCACCCGGCCGCTCCGCGCCGCGGCGGCGGTGAAGGGGGACCTCGAGCGCATGAGCCTGTGGGCCGGCACCGGGTTCCGGCAGGCGGCCGACCTTCCCGCGTCGGCGGTCGTCGACCTCCTCTCGCCGTAGCCGCGGTTACCGGCGCCCGCCTCCTCCCATGGCGGCCTGGAGGAGGCCGGCGGCACCGGCTCGTCCCACGAGGTTCGAGAGCTCGCCGAAGACGGCGACGATCACGGCGTCGAGGCCTGGCGCGTCGGGCGCGTCGGGCGCGCCTGACGCGCCGGCCGGCTCGGCCGGCTCGACCCATCGGGCGAAGGCGGTGCGGAAGATCCCGATCCCCGTCTCGGAGGCCAGGCGGGCCGCCGGTTCCGCCACCCCCCGCGCCCGCAGCGCGCCGGCCAGGGAGGCGGTGAGCCCCGCCATCTTGGCGAGCTCGCGCTCGTAGAGCTCGGGGTTCGCCTCGACGAGCGCCTGGCGGCGCCGGGCCAACGCCCTCCGCTCGGCGAAGAGCTCCCGCCCCGCCCGGCAGAGCGCCGCCAGGACCATCTCGAGCGGGTCGGCGCCGGCCGGGCCCTCCGCCACCGCAGCGACGAGGAAGTCCGTGAGCGCCCGGGACCCGTCGAAGAACACCTCCCGCTTGTCGGCGAAGTACCGGTAGAAGGTCCGCTCGGTGACCCCGGCGCGCGCCGCGATCTCGCCCACCGTCGTCTGCTCGAACCCCTTCTCGCCGTAGAGCTCGAACGCCGCCTCCTGAAGACGCCCTCGAGCGCCCGGCGCCCAACGTGCCACGGCACGATCGTAGGTGATGACAGAGTCTGACTTCACCGTGTAGAGTGACGTCAGCATCTGTCATCACTTGCATCACCTCAGGAAAGGACCACCCTCATGCACGTGTTCGTCACCGGCGCCTCCGGTCACGTGGGCTCGGCCGTCGTGCCCGAACTGCTCGCTGCCGGCCACCGGGTCGTCGGCCTCGCCCGGTCGGAGGCCGCCGTCGACAGGCTGGCGGCCGCCGGAGCCGAGGCGCACCGGGGCGACCTCGAGGACCTCGACGGCCTCCGAGCCGCCGCCTCCGCCGCCGACGGCGTCATCCACCTCGCCTTCAGGCACGATCTGATGCAGGCCGGCGACATGGCGGGTGCCGCCGGGGTCGACCTCACCGCCATCCGGGCCATCGCCGATGCCGTCGCCGGCACCGGGAAGCCGTTCGTCGGCACCTCGGGCACGCTCCTCTTGGCGCTGATGAGCCCGGGCACGGTCGGGACCGAGGAGGACGCCGGCGACGGCGGGTTCCGCGTGGACGCCGAGAACTTCGTCATCGGCCTCGCCGAGCGCGGCGTGCGCTCGTCGGTGGTCCGCCTCCCGCCGACCGTCCACAGCCAGCTCGACCGGACCGGCTTCGTCCCCCACCTGATCGCCACCGCTCGCGACCGGGGCTTTGCCGCCTGCGTCGGCGACGGCGCCAATCGCTGGTCAGCGGTGCACAGCCTGGACGCCGCCCACCTGTGCCGGCTGGCCCTCGAGCAGGCCCCTGCCGGCTCTCGCCTCCACGCCGTCGGGGACGAGGGCGTTCCCTTTGCGGTGATCGCCGAGACGATCGGCCGTGCCCTCGGCGTCCCGGTGCGCCGGCTCGAGGCCGACGATGCAGCCGGCTACTTCGGCTTCCTCGCCCCCTTCGTCCAGCTGGACGGTCCCGCGTCGTCCGCCCGGACCCAGCAGCTCCTTGGCTGGAGGCCCGAGCGCCCCGGGCTGATCGCCGATCTGGAGGAAGGGCACTACTTCCGCACTGGGTCCTGAGAGGGTCCCGAGGCGCGGCGGGTGACGAGCGCATGGACGGCGTCGCCCTCGAAGTGGGCCACCTTGGCCACGTCGATGCGCAGGTCGGCAACGACGGGCAGGGCGCGCCGGACGGCCACCGCCACCAGCGCGCCGAGCGCCGGCGCCGCCACGTAGAGCCAGTACGCGTGGGCCGCCAGGGTGATCACGTCCGGTCCGAGGCTGCGGGCCGGGTTGGTGCTGGTGCCCGAGAGCGGCGCCTCGGCCCACACCATCAGGCAGTACAGCGGTGGGAAGACGAACGGGGTGTGCGACCGCAGCCGGGGGTGGGCCACCATCGCCAGCACGATCACCACCATGACGAAGGTGGTGACCAGCTCGCCGCCGAACGCCGGCCCGACGCCGCGGGGCCCCGGCGCGGTCGCACCGAAGGAGACGCTCGTCCCCCGCGCACCCCACAGGAGCAGCGGGGCCGCGCCGGCCACCGCCCCGACGCACTGGCTGGCCACGAAGGCGACCAGGGTCCGGCCCGGCAGGGCGCCGTCGGCCCAGAAGGCCAGGCTCACGACGGGGTTGATGTGGGCGCCGCTGACCCGCCCCACGGGGGAGAGGGCGATCGCCATGCCGGTGGCGCCGAAGAGGCCGCCGGTGAGCGCCCTCCGGGCCGAGACGGACGGCAGGACCGTGGCCACCGGGCTGCCGCGGCCCAGGTCGAAGATGACGAAGGACAGGCCCACGGCCACGAGCAGTGCCGTGCCGACCAGCTCGGCCAGGCACAGGCGGGCGAGGTCGGCGGAATCGTCGGCCATGGGGCCATTGTCGCGGCGGTGCCGGAGGGCGGCTCGTCGCGGCGCAGCCGGCGAGCCCCCCGGGCCGGTCAGTCTGAAGCCGGCCGCCGTGAAGAGCCGCTGGCTTCGGACGTCGTCCTCCCAGATGGGCTTGGCGCCAAGCCGCGGCCATCCGAGCTCGCGAGCTCGACCGCCCGGGGAATCGTCGGCGAGCGGGGGCTCGACCGCATCGCCTGAGCTCAGGGCGCCTCGCCCGCGCCCACCACCGGGTCCAGGCACCAGTCGGGATGGTCCTGCTCCAGACGCTGCAGCTGGTAGGGGCTGTCGAAGAGGGCGAGCAGCGTCCCGTCGGCCCGGGCCAGCACCCTGGCACCTCGGAGATTGCGAAGCTGCTCCGCGGTCCGCCGGTCGGTGCGGCGGGCGGCCCTGTACGGCGCCGGCGACAGGTCGGCCACGGCGCCGAACTCGTGGGCCAGGCGGTGGGCGAACACCTCGAACTGCATGGCGCCCACCGCCGCCAGCACCGGCACCGGGTCGCCGTCGGGATCCCGCAGCACCTGGACGACGCCCTCGCGCTCGAGCTGGGTCAGCCCCCGGTGGAACTGCTTGTGGCGGCCGGTGTCCCGGGGCCGGGCCGACGCGAACAGCTCGGGCGCGAACGTGGCGATGGGCGGGAAGGCCACGGGCTCGGCCTCGTAGAGGGTGTCGCCGATCTGCAACCCGCCGGCGTTCACCAGACCGACGACGTCGCCGGGGTAGGCCACGTCGATGGTGTCCCGTTCGGAGCCGAAGATGGAGGCGGCGTACTTGGTCGAGAACGGCCGGCCGCTCGGGCCGTGCACCAGGGTCATGCCCCGTGTGAAGCGCCCGGAGCACACGCGCACGAAGGCGACGTGGTCGCGGTGGGCAGGGTCCATGTTGGCCTGGATCTTGAACACGAACCCTGCGAACGGCGCCTCGAGCGGGCGATGCGACCCGGCGTCGTCGGGGCGGGACGTGGCCGGCGGGGCGAGGTCGACCACCGCGTCGAGGAGGTGCTGCACCCCGAAGTTGGTGAGCGCCGAGCCGGCGAACACGGGGCTCGACTCGCCGGCGAGGAACGACGCCAGGTCCGGGGTGGCGCCCACCTCGTCGAGGAGGGCGCACGCCTCGTGCGCCTGGCGCCAGGCGTCGCCTTCCTCGGCGGCGGCCCGGTCGGGGCTGAGCCGTTCCTCCAGCGCGGCGGTGGCGCCGTGCGCGGTCCGCCGGTAGCGGACGAAGCTGCCGTCACGGCGGTCGAGGACGCCGCGGAAGTCGCCGGGGATCCCCACCGGCCAGGTCACCGGGGTGGGGCGGAGCCCGATCTGGCGCTCGATCTCGTCGAGCAGCTCGAGCGGGTCGCGTCCGGGCCGGTCGTACTTGTTCAAGAACGTGAGCACCGGGAGCGACCGGGCCCGGCACACCTCGAACAGCTTCCGGGTCTGGGCCTCGACGCCCTTGGCCACGTCGAGGACCATGACCGCGGCATCGGCGGCGGCCAGCACGCGGTAGGTGTCCTCCGAGAAGTCGCGGTGCCCAGGCGTGTCGAGCAGGTTGACGACGTGGTCGCGGTAGGTGAACTGCAGCACGGTGGACGTGATCGAGATGCCGCGCTGCTGCTCCAGGGCCATCCAGTCCGACGTGGCCCGCCGGCGGCCCGCCCTCGCCTTCACGGCCCCCGCTTCGGCCACCGCCCCGGCGTAGAGGAGGAACTTCTCCGTCAGCGTGGTCTTGCCGGCGTCGGGATGGCTGATGATGGCGAACGTCCGGCGCCGTGCCGCCTCGACCGGGACCGTGGCGTCAGCGGCGACTGCCAGGCTCACCGACGCGCCGCGACGCGCCGCGACGCCACCCCGCACTGGGGCGCTGCGACGCGCTGCTGCCGGAGCCGCTCGACCTGGACCACGGCGGCAGGCTAGCGGCCCGCCGTCCCCTCACGTGCCGGCGGGGCCGGCCGGCGGCGGGTCACCCGCCCTCGCGCTGGCTCCGGGCAGTGAGCTCGTTGCGCACCTGCCAGAGCGTCGGGAAGGCGACCGTGTGCACCAGCCGGCCGAGCACCTCGACCGGGGTCCCCTGGGTGCCGACCACCTCGTCGCCGATGATCCGCGCCACCACGCGGTAGTGGCGGACACGCCACCCCTGAAGTCGGGCGTCGAGGGTGGCCATCTCCTCTGCCAGCTGGTAGAGCCCGTCGTGGGCACCTGCATCGACGTAGAGCGTGACGAGGTCGATCCCCGTCTCCTCCAGCCGGCGCTCGAACGCCTCCTCCAGCCGCGGCAGCGTCTTGCGCAGCGCGGCGAACCCGGGCGAGTCGAAGCCCGAGCCGTGGCCGAGGACCCGGCGCACCTCCTGGTACTCCCAGGGGGAGAGCTGCTCCAGCATCCCCAGCTGCTCGGTGACGTACTCGAGGGCCAGCGCCGCCCGGTGGAGCAACCGCCGGGCCGGTCCGAGCGATCCCTCTTCGATCCACTGCGCGGCCTGGTGGAGCTCGCTCGTGGCCAGCTTCAGCCACAGCTCCGAGGACTGGTGGGTGACCTGGAAGAGGAGCTCGTCTCGGTGCACCTGCTCCTCCGGCGGCTTCTGGAGCGAGAGGAGCTCGTCGGTCCGCAGGTACCGCTCGTAGTCGCTCGCCCCGGGCCCCTCGAGCACCGGCCCCCGCAGGTTGCCGTGGTCCTGCCTTCCGTCGCTGCGCTCCTCGCTCACGGCTGCCGATCCTGCACCCAGGGTGCGGGTGCTCGCAACCAGCCGATCACCGCCGGGGACGGGCTCGCCCGCCGGCGGCGGGCTCAGGCTCCGCCGACCCCGCACGGCTGCGAGGCGACAAAGGCTTCCAGCTCGACGGGCGACAGCGGCGGTGCCCAGAGGAACCCCTGGGCGAGCTCGCACTGGAGCCCTGCCACGACGTCCAGCTGGTCGGGCCGCTCCACTCCCTCGGCGCACGTCTCGAGCCCCATCGCCCGGGCCAGGCTCCCGATGGCTCGGATGATCTCGTGGGCGTTGGGGTCGGTGCCGATGCCGGCCACGAAGGAGCGGTCGATCTTGAGCTGGCTCACGGGGAGGCGGCTCAGGTAGGCGAGCGAGCTGTAGCCCGTGCCGAAGTCGTCGATGGCGACGCCCACGCCCAGGCGGCGGAGCGCACCGAGGACGCGGACCGCCGCGTCGACGTCGTCCATCACGGTCGACTCGGTGAGCTCCACCCGCAGGAGGTCGGGCGTGGCGCCGGCGGCGGCGAGAGCCCGGTCGCAGCTGGCCAGGGGGTCCCCGAACACGAACTGCCGCTGCGACAGGTTCACGGCCACCCACAGGTCGCGGCAGTCGGGTCGGGCGCGCCGCCAGCCGGCCACCTGGGCGACGGCCTCGGTCAGCACGTGCTCGCCGATCGGGACGATCAGGCCCGACTCCTCGGCCGCGGGGATGAACTCCGACGGCGGGATCGTGCCGCGCTCGGGGTGCGCCCACCGCACCAGCGCCTCCACACCCACCGTCCGTCCGCTCTCCACCTCGACGACCGGCTGGTAGACGAGGAAGAGCTCCCCCCGGTCGAGCGCGAGCCGAAGCGCCTGCTCGACGTCGAGGCGGTCGCGCACCACCCGGCGCAGGTGCTCGTCGAACGCCTGCGGCCGGCCCCGTCCCTGCTCCTTGGCCGAGTACATCGCCGCGTCGGCGTCGCGCAGCGCCTCCTCCGCCGTCGTCCCGCCTTCGACCAGCACGATCCCGCAGGAGGCGGTGACGGAGAGGGGCTTGCCGTGGACGTCGAAGGGCTCGTCGAACAGCGCGAGGGTGCGGCGGGCGAGCGCCTCCGCCTCCTCGAGCTCGCGGACCTGCTCGCAGACGACGATGAACTCGTCGCCCCCGAACCGGGCCACGGTGTCCCCGGCGCGCACGCCGCGCCCGAGCCGGTGGGCGATCTCGACCAGGATCCGGTCGCCGGCGGCGTGCCCGAGGCCGTCGTTCACCACCTTGAATCGGTCCACGTCCAAGAACAGGACGGCGACGCTGCCCTCCGACGGGATGCGCGCCAGCGACTCCTCCAGCCGGCGCAACAGCCCCCGGCGGTTCGGCAGGCCGGTGAGCGCGTCGTGGTGGACCCCGTGCTCGAGGGCGACCTCGTTCGCCTTGCGCTCGCTGATGTCCTGGAACTGGCTGAAGAGGTACTGCGGCCGGCCGTCGTCGTCCCGGATGAGGGACACGGTCATGAGGCACCAGATGGTCGTCCCGTCCCGTCGCAGGTAGCGCCGCTCCGCCCGGTAGCGGTCGAACTCGCCGGCGAACATCCGCGTGCGCTGCGCCCGGCGCTCCTCCCGGTCCCCCGGGTGCACCCATTCGGCGATCATCGTGCCGACCATCGACTCCGGCTGCTCGCCCAGCAGGTCGCACAGGGCGGGGTTCACCTCGAGGATCCGTCCCGTCGGGTCGGTGATCGACATGCCGGCGGTCCCGTGCTCGAAGCCGAGCCGGAACCGCTCCTCGGCGAAGCGCCGGGCCTGCTCGGCGACCTTGCGGTCGGTGACGTCGCGGAGGGTGACCACCACGCCGCGGAGCGAGGGGTCGTCGAGGCAATTGGTGAGCCCGACCTCGACCCAGCGGGCGGCGACCGGCTCCGTCGATTGCCCCGCCGGGTCCCGCGCCCGTCGAGGGCGGGCGAGCCGGACCTCGACGTGGCACGCCGCCGGCTCACCGGCGCACGCCCTCGCAAAGGCTTGGCGCAGGGTCGTGGCGTCGTCGGCGTGGACGAGCGACGACGCGTCGGCCCCCACGATCTCGGCCACGGGCCAGAACCGGTCGATCGACGTGCTCGCCTCCCTGACCCGGAACACGGCGTCGAGCACCAGGTAGCCCTCGGCGACGCGCCCCAGCAGCGCGTGGAGCCGGCGCTCGGCGGCGGCCTGCCGCCTCGCCGCGTCGCGCTCTGCCGTGACGTCGCGGAAGCAGACGACGGCGGCGTACGGGTCGGCTCCGGGGTGTCGGGACAGCGGCGCCGCCACCACCTCCAGCCACCGCAGCGACCCGTCGGCTCGCTGCAGCCCGCGCACCTCCGGCCCGACGGGACAGCCCGTGCGGACGGCGCGCACGGCGATGCTGCTCGACCGGTCCACGGGGGAGCCGGCGACGTCAACGAGCTCGAGATCGAGCGGCGGGAACGGTCGCTCCACGATGTCCGGGACCGAGACGCCGAGCAGCTCCGCCGCCCGCTCGTTGGCGTAGTGCGCAATCCCGGTCGGCGACAGGACGGCCACCGCTTCGAACAGGCTCTCCACCACCCGCCGGAAGTGGAGCGCGTCTTCGAGGGCGCGGTGGTCGTCGAGCGCGGACTCCCCCGTCGCAACGGCGAGCGCCTCGGTCCCGACTCCTCGTGTGCCATGCGGTGACGCGGTGTCGGCCATCGGCCTCCCTGATCGTCGCTGGTCAGGGCTATCGGACCGTGCGGGCGGAAGCTTGAGCCGTGCAACGGGATCCTGCCCGAGCCGAGACGCCGGCCCGGCCACGGGCGGCGGCCGCCGAGCTCAGCCCGGTGGCAGGAGGCGGTAGCCGGCGCCGCGGATCGTCTGGATGAGGGGCGGGAGACCGGCGGCGTTGAGCTTGCGGCGCAGGTAGCCCACATAGACGTCCACGACGTTCGATCCGGGGTCGAAGCTGAAGTCCCAGCAGTGGCTGAGGATCTGGGGGCGGGAGAGCACCTGGTGCGGGTTGCGCATGAAGAGCTCCAGGATCGCCCACTCCCGCGGCGCCAGCTCGATCCGGCGGCCGCTACGGTGCGCGACCTTCGTCAGCAGGTCGAGGCGGAGGTCGCCCACCACGAGCTCGGCCCCCGAGGGCTGAGTGGTGGCGCGCATGACGGCGCGGATGCGGGCCAGCAGCTCGTCGAAGGCGAAGGGCTTCGTGATGTAGTCGTTCGCCCCGGCGTCCAGCCCGGCCACCTTCTCGTGCACCTCGCCCTTGGCGGTGAGCACGATCACGGGCACCCGCACCCCGCGCGAGCGGACCTCGCGCAACAGGTCCTCGCCCCGACCGTCGGGAAGGCGGAGGTCCAGGAGGACCAGGTCGAGGGCTGCCGCGTCGGGGTGCAGCCAGGGACTGGCGTCGGCCAGCCCCGAGGCCACGGCGGTCGTGTGGCCCTCGGCACGCATCCCCTTCTCGAGGAACGACGCGATCCCGTGGTCGTCCTCCACGATCAGCACTCTCATGACGGGCTCACGTCAGGCACACACCCGGACGGGGCCCCGGACGCCTCCAGTGGGAGACGCAGGACGGCTCGGAGCCCCCCGAGCGGCGAGTCGTCGAGCACGACGCTGCCGCCGTGGGCGCCGGCCACCGCGGCCACGATGGCGAGGCCGAGACCGCTGCCGTGCTCGTAGCTCGCAGGGCTGCGGGAGAAGCGGGCCATGGCGGCGGCGCGCTGGGCGGGGGGGATGCCGGGACCGGAGTCGTCGACCACGAGGTCGACCCACCCCGGCGGCTCGGCGAGCGGCGGGCTGCCCTGGCCCCAGAGCACGGGGCGCGGCAGCACCGGACGCGGCAGCACCGGACCCGAGGGCACCGGGCCCGGCGGCACCGGACCCGGCGGCGGCGCGGAGCGTCGGGAGAGCTGCGCCGAGAGCCGGACCGTGTCGGCTGGCGTCGTGGCCTTCACCGCGTTGTCGACGAGGTTCAGCAGCGCGCCCCGGACCTTCTCCAGGTCGGCCTGCACCACCAGGTCGGGAACGGCGCCGACCTGCCAGTCGCGGGGCGCCAGCACCGTTGCCGCCGCCGCGACGTCCACGACGAGCGAGCGGAGGTCCACCGGCACGATGTCGGCGAAGTCCACCTCCAAGGACCGCCCCAGCAACATCACCCGGTCAACCATCGCCCGCATCCGGTCGAGCACCTCCACCACCATGGCGGTGGTCGCCCGCACCTCCACCGGGTCGTCGAGCGTCCCGCGCGTCATGACCTCCAGGTGCCCGCGCATCACGGTCAGCGGGCTCCGCAGCTGGTGCGACACGTCGGCGAGGAGTTGGCGCTGCGCCGACATCGCCTGGTCGATCCGGTCGATCATGGCGTCGAAGGTGGCCGCCATCTCCCCCACCTCGTCGCCGCCACGCTCGTCGCTCACCCGCAGCCCGAGGTCGCCCCGACCGACGATGTCGCGCGCCGTCCGGGTCAGGTGCTGCACCGACCCGAGCAACCGGCGCAGCAGCAGGTACACGCTGGCCGTGGCGGCGAGCAGGGTCACCACTCCCTCACCGATGGCGAGCCGGAGCGACCAACTGCTCGCCTGCTCGTAGCCGGCGAGGCTGCCGGCAGTCACGAACGTGCCGATGGCGCGTCCGCCCTCGACGATCGGTGCCGCCAGAACCTCCTCGCGGCTCTTGCCCGTCGCTAGCTGGAACGTCTCGGTGTGCGCCGGCGGCCGCCCGAGCGCTGCCGCCACGCGCGGCGACGACGCCAGCGCCCGGCTGCCGGCGGTGCCCAGGACGGCCCGCTGGGACGGAACGCTCACCACCAGGAGGTCCCCGCCGGCGCCGGGGTGCCCGGCCAGGAACCCCCGGGCGAAGGACGCCATGCTCTCGCTGGTGGGCCGGGCCGCCGCCGCCTGGGAGAAGGTGGTGACGCTCTCGCTCAGGTCGTTGGTGACCGTGGTCAGGTAGCGGCCGGCGAAGGCCCGGGTGAACTGCAGCGCGACGATGCCCAGCACCGTGGCGATCACCAGGGCGTGGAACGCCGCCAGACGGCCGGCGGTGCCGAGACGGGGCCGCCGGCGCAGCGACCCGGCCCGGCGCTCGGGGGGGGCGTCGCCCGCCACGGAGTCCACCGCCTGCATCAGCTGCCGGTCGGGGCCTGCATCAGCTGCCGCTCGACGATGCCGACGATGCCGACGATGCCGACGATGCCGACGATGCCGACGATGCCGACGATGCCGACGACGCCGACGACGCCGACGACGGGGATGACGAGTCGGGCGACGAGGTGGGGGGTGAAGAGGGCGATGTGCTCGACGTCGTCGATGTGTCGGACGCCGCCGGGGGTGTGTCCGACGACGACGCGTCGCTGCTCGCCGGGGCGAGCTGGACGACGGGCTGCTGGGCCGGGACCGCCTGGAAGGTCGAGACCGGTGGCTGGCTCGCCGGCGGCGGCGGGCTCGCGCTCGCACCTCTAGGCGGCGGGCTCGGGCTCGCACCTCCAGTCGGTGGGCTCGCCGGGGGAACGGTCGTCGGGGCGACGGCGGCGCGCACCGGCGGCCCGGTGACGGCGGTTCCCGACGCCTCCCCCGACCCTCGTTGGCCGGACGGGGAGACGAGGGCCGCCGAGGGGACGGGCCTGGTCGGGTCGGCCCCCAGGCCGAGCGACACCAGGCCGGCCACCACGAGGGCACCGCCCACCACGGCCGCGTAGAGGAGCCCAAAGAGCAGCTGGCGGTGCCGGAACCCGACTCGGCGCACGGTGGCTACTCCCTCACTGCGAGCCCGTGCGGGCCCGACGTCGGGAACGAGGGTAGCCGCCGGTCATGCGTCAGCCGGCGCGGGGTGCGCCCAGCGCAGTGGCGGCCAGACGATGGCCGGGAACTCGGTGGGCAGACCGCGCCCGATGCCGTAGACCGAGAGGCCCGCCCCGGAGAAGGCGTCGAGGTCGAGGACCCCTGCGGCGTCGATCACGGTGCGGCCCTCCATGGTGGCTGCGACCTCCGTCGGCGCAAGGTCCCGGTAGTCGGGCGCCGGGGTGGTGACCACCATGGCATCCGCATCCGCCAGGGCCTCGGCGATGCTCGCCACCTGCCCCGCCGTGGCCGTCCTGGCCAGAGGGTCGTGGACGCGCACGGTGGCGCCGGCCTCCGAGAGCTGCGCCGCGATGTCGAGCCCCGGCGAGTCGCGGGTGTCGTCGGTTCCCGCCTTGAAGGCGACGCCCAGGACGGCCACCCGCTTCCCGGCGAGGGTGCCGAGGATGAGGCGCAGCTTGCCGACCACCCGCTGGCGGGCCCGCTCGTTCTGGCGCTCGGCCGCCTCGGCCAGGAGGGTCGGGGTCCCGAGGGCGTCGCCGACGGCCCGGAAGCCGGCCACGTCCTTGGGCAGGCACGACCCGCCGTAGCCGGTGCCCGGGCCCAAGAAGGCGGTCCCCAGGCGGTGATCGAGCCCGACGCCCCGCAGGACGGTCGAGGCGTCCGTCCCCAGGGCGTCGCAGAGCCCGGCAACCTCGTTGGCGAAGGAGACCTTGATGGCGAGGAGGGTGTTGGCCGCGTACTTGACGAGCTCGGCACCGCGCCGGTCGGTGAGGACCACCGGGCACCCCGCCGGGTACAGGCTGGCGACCGCCCGCCCGATCTCGGGGTCCTCGGCACCGACCACCACCCGGTCAGGGGCAAGGAAGTCCTCGACCGCGCTCGACTCGCGAAGGAACTCGGGGCTCGAGGCGACCGAGATGGTCACGCCCGGCGTGGCGTGCTCGGCGCACACCAGTTCGATCGCCTCACAGCTGCCCGGCGGGACCGTGCTCTTCACCACGACGATCACGTCGGAGACGGCGGCGGCGGCCACCTCGCGTGCCGCGGCGGCCAGGTGGCCGAGGTTCGGCACCCCTGTCGGCTGCGGTGGGGTGCCCACGCAGAGGAAGGCCACCCCGGCGTCGTGCAGCGCCGGGGCCGTCTGGCCGAAGAACTCGAGCGTCCCGGCGCTCGTGCCGGCGGCCACCAGCTCCGCCAGACCCGGCTCGTGGATGGGGACCACGCCGCGGCGAAGCTGGTCCAACTTCCACGGGTCCGCCTCGACGCAGGCCACCTGATGGCCGAGATGGGACAAGCAGGCGGCGGCAGTGAGGCCGACGTAGCCGGCGCCGACGACGCACACCTTGCGGCGGGCGCCGGGAGCCGATGCGGACGGAGGGAGGGGCATGGGGACCTTTCTGTCGTGATGTTCAGTCGTGGCGTTCTGTCGTGGTGTGGGTCAGGTGACGGAGAGCTGGGCCGGCCGCAACGACCCGTGGGCGCGGTGGAGCCGGGCGTAGGCGCGGCCGGTGCCGAGCAGCTGGGTGTGGCTCCCCTGCTCGACGATGCGGCCGGCGGAGAGGACGGAGATCCGGTCGGCGCCGTGCACGGCCGCGAGCTGGTGGCTCACCAGCAGCGTGGTGCGCCCGGCTCGCAGACGCTCGAGCGCTCCCAGCACGGTCGACTCGGTGGCGGCGTCGAGGCCCGTGGTGGGCTCGTCGAGGAGGAGGATGGGGGCGTCGCGCACCATGGCCCGGGCGATGGCGACGCACTGGCGCTGCCCTCCGGAGAGGCCGGCACCCCCCTCGCCGACCTCGGTGTCGTAGCCGTCGCGCAGGTGGGAGAGGACGTCGTGGACGCCCACCGCCTTGGCCGCCGCGACGGCGTCGGCTCGCGTCCCGCCCGGCCGACCGTAGGCGATGTTCTCCCAGACGGTGGGCCGCAACAGCGCCATCTCCTGCGGCACGAGGGCCGTCTGCGCACGAAGCCACTGCAGGTCCAGGTCTCGGAGGTCGGAGCCGTCGAGGAGCACCCGGCCCGCCGCCGGGTCGGCGAAGCGCGCCGCCAGGCGCAAGAGCGTGCTCTTGCCGCTCCCGGTGGTGCCCACGAGCGCATGGGTCTCCCCGGACGACACCGTGAGGTCGACGTCCTGAAGGGCCAGGGTGGTGCCGGGGTGGGAGAACGAGACGGCGTCGAAGTGCAGGCGGCCCTCGACCGTGGCCGGCCGCCGCGGGTGGGGGCGAGCCGGCAGGTGCTGCTCGGCGGAGAGGATCTCGTGCACGCGCTCCGCCGAGGCACGGCCCCTGCCGACCGTCCCGGCGAGCTTCGCCAGCTGGCGGGCCGGGCTGTACATCCCCCGGAAGTAGGCGCTGAAGACCAGCAGGTCGCCCATGGTCAGCTTCCCGCCGAGCACCTGCTGTGCGCCGATCAGCATCACCACGGCGGTGGCGATCGTCATCAGGGCTCCCACGAGGGGGGTGAAGCGCGATTGGAGCACCACGGCCCGGCGGCTCGCGCTGAGCCCTTCCATTGCGAGGTTCCCGTAGCGGGCCGCTTCCGCCTCCTCGGCTCCGAAGGCCTGGACCACCGGCAGGCTCACCAGGGTCCGCTGCGCCGCCGCCGAGGCCAGGCCCTCGCTGCGGCGCGCCCCGCGTTGGGCGGCCTTGATGACGGCGAGGTAATGGCGGACCACCCACCACAGGACCGGCAGGAGGCAGAGCGCCAGCAGGCTGAAGCTCCAGTCCACCACGAGGAGGATGACGACCATGCCCACCACGGTGATCGTGTTCTCGACGACCACGGGCACCACGTTGACCACCACGCTCTGGACGGCCTGCACGTCGCCGCCGAGGCGCGAGAGCAGGTCGCCGACGGGCCGGCGCTGGTGGAACGCCGATGACTGGGCCTCCAGGTGACGGAACAGCCGGCAGCGCAGCTCGAGCACCACGCGCTGGCCGGCGTTGGCCAGCAGCGCGTTCGCCCCGTAGGAGGCCACGGCCAACAGAGCGGCGACCATCGCCATGCCCGCGACGAGCGCGTAGAGGAGCGCCGTCCGGCCGGCGGGCAGCCAGGAAAGCACCGCCGGGAGGCGGTGGTGCGACAGGACGTTGTCGAAGATCATCTTGAGCGGGACGGGCGCCACCCACTGCAGGACCGCCCGGAGCACCGAGAAGGCCAGGCCGGCGGCGATCGTGAGCCGGACCGGTGCGAGCTCCATTCCCCACCAACGGGGGAGGTTGGGCCCGCGTCGGTGCCGGCCGCCGCGTCGGCCGCCGCGTCGGCCGGGAACCGGCAGTCGGTGCAGGACGCCGACGGAGGGTCGGACGCGGCGCTCCGGCGTCGTCACGAGCAGGTGGGCGCCGGTTCCGGGCGCACCGGGACGGCGGCGAACGCCATCGTGCGCCGGGCGACCGCCTCCCAGTCGAGACGCTCGACCGCCGAACGGCGGGCGCGCGATCCCAGCTCCGCTCGGCGGGCCGGGCTAGTGGCGAGGCCGACCAGCAGGTCGCGCAGGGCGCCGGCGTCACCCGGCGGGAAGAGCTCGCCCGTCCCCGCCAGGAGCTGCCGGACCGGGGCGAAGTCCGACGCCACCACCACCCGGCCGGCCGCCATGGCCTCGGCCACCTTGAGGGGCGAGAAGTAGAAGTCCTCGCTCGGCAGGTACGGCGCCGCACAAACGTCCATGGCCGCGAGGTAGCCCGGCATCTCGGCGAACGGCACGGCCCCGGTCAGCACGGCATCGACGTCGCCGGCGAGCCGCCGGGTCGCCCACTCGAGGCGCGATCGGAGCGGCCCGTCGCCCACCACCAGCAGGCCCAGCCGGCGGCCGAGGACCCGTCCGGTCCCGGCGACGGCGTCGACCAGCAGCTCGACGCCGTGCCAGGGCTTGAGGCTGCCGGCAAAGCCGACGACCACGCGGCCCTCCAGGCCGGTCTCGGCGCGCAGCTGGTGGCCGCGAGGCGCCCAACGGGAGGGGTCCAGCGCGGCAGTCTCGGCACCGTTGGGCACCACGACGGCTTCCACCGCCCCCCGCGCCACCGCCCAGCGGGCCAGGGGCTCGCTCACCGCGAGGACCCTGGCGCCGTCGAGGGCGCGGTGCTCGGCGAGCTCCGCCTCGGCCGTGCGCTCCAGGCCGAAGTGTCGTGCCCGCTCCGCCGCGACCGGTGCGTCCACCTCGACCACACGCGCCAGACCGCGCGAGGAGCACAGCTCGGTGCCTTGGCCGGCAAAGAGCGTCAGCCGCTCGTGCACCCAGTGGGGCGGGTCGGCGTCCAGGTGGCGCCCGACCGCGTCGAAGAACCGGTGCGAGGCGGCGATCCGGGAGGGCTCGCCGGCGGTGCCGCTCGCCACCGCGCCGGCGTCCACCGGGACCACGCGCACCCCCGCCGCTCCGGCTGCGCGCAGTGGGCCCACGACCTTGGCGGCGTAGAGCGAGACCCTCGCCCCCCGGCGCGCCATCGCGCAGCAGAGCGACTCGACGTGCACCGAGGCGCCCTTGGTCCCGCCCACCGGGATCCCCGGGTCCGGGAGCAGGTATGCCACCCTCGGAGCGGCGGTCACCGGGCCGTCACCAGCTCGAGGGCCGGACGCTCGCCGACGCCGGCGGAACGCAGGAGCCCGGCCACGGGCGCGATGCAGACCGGGCGGGAGAGATGGGCGACGCAGTGGCGGCGCGCCGATGCACCGAGCGCCGACCGGAGCGCGGGATCCCGCGCCAGCGACTCCAGCGCAGCCGCCAACGCCTCGGGATCTCCGGGGGGGACCACCAGGCCGGTGACACCGGTGGCGAGCACCTCGGGTATTCCGGCGACGGAGGTGGCGACCACGGCCAGGCCGCTCGACATCGCCTCGAGCAGGGCGTTGGGGATGCCGTCGCGGTCGCCGTCGGGCGTGACCACGCTCGCCTGGACGAAGGCGTCCGCCCAGCCGAAGCACTCGGCGACCTCGTGCTGGCGCAACGCTCCGGCAAAGAAGACCCGGTCGTCGACGCCCAGGCGCTGCGCCAGCTGGCGCAGCTCGGAGCGCTGCTCGCCCCCACCGACGACCCGGCACTCGAGCTCGACGCCCCGGTCCCGCAGGCGCGCCAGCGCAGCCAGGAAGTCGGGGTAGCCCTTCTTCGGCACCAGTCGTCCGACGGCGAGGACCCGGAGCGGCCCGCCACCGGGCTCCTCCTCCCTCGACCCGCTGCCGCGGCGCGGCGCGAACTGCTCGGTGTCGACGCCGTGGAGCGCCAGCACCACCTTGTGGGTGTGCGACGTGATCGCCGGGTCCCGGTGAGACCGGACGACGCGCACCATCTCCGCCGCGGCGCTCGCCGAGCACACCAGCACGAACGACGAGGCCGCGACCTTGCGCGCCAGGATGTCGGGGCTCGAGCGGTAGAGGTCCTTGGCGTGGGCGGCGAAGCTGAAGCTGATCCCGGTCAGCAGGTGGACGAAGTGGGCGACGCTGGCCGGGCCGTGGGCGAAGGCGGCGTGCAGGTGGCGCGCCCCGGCTGCCTCCAGCTCGACCGCCAGCGGCCCCGCCTCCAAGAAGTGCTTGAGGGTCGACCGATGGCGCCTGGCCACCGCGATGTGGCCCACCACGCCGAGCCACCGACGCGGGCGGCGGGCCAGCAGCCGCGCATGGCAGCGTGCGAAGCGAAGGTAGTCGCTCAGGGCGGAGCGCCCTGGGCGGTGGAGGTAGTGGACCGGGCTTTGCACCCGGGCGACGCGAGGCTGCGCCACCGCCTCGCCCGGGTCGGCGATGGCCCAGAGCTGCAAGGGCACGCCCGCGGCTTCGAGCCCGATGATCTCGTCCAGGATGAAGGTCTCCGACAGCCGGGGGAACCGCTTGGTGAGGTAGCCCACGACCGGGCCGGGGTCTTCGGCCAGCTCGACGGCGCTCATGCCGGGATGCGCGATCCGAGCGGTGCGCCGGCGTCGCGCCCGCCGGCGAACGTCCGGACGAGCACGTCCACGGCCCGTCGGGCCCCGTCCAGGTCGAGCGGGCGACGAGGTCGGGCGGCGCCCGGCGAGGAACCGGTAGCACCCGCCGGCGCGCCGGCGTCGGCCGCCGAGGCACGCGCGACCGCGGCGGCAACCCTCTCGCCGAGGTCGCCGTGGCGGGGATCGACCAGTTGCACCAGGCCGCGCCCGGCAAAGGCTCGGGCCCGGAGCAGCTGCTCCCGACGCGGCCACACCCGGGGCACGACGACGACCGGGACCGACAGGGCGAGCAGCTCGCAGAGGGTGTTGTACCCGCCGCGGGTCACCACGCACCGGGCGCCACGGGAGAGGGAGGGAAGGTCCCGCACGTGCTCCAGCACCGTCACGCGGAGGTTGGGGCCGAACCGGGCCACGGCCCGGTCGAGCGTCAGCCGGTCGGCGCGGCTCATGAGCGGCCCGGTGCACAGCACGGCCGGGCTGCCCACCCGCCGCGCCGCCTCGAGGGTCGCCACGAGCACGTCCACGCCGTCTCCGCCGCCCCCGACCGTGCCGAGCACGTAGCCCCCGGGGTCGGCAGCGCGGTCCGGCGTTGCCCGCTCCGAGGTGACGTAGCCGCAGAACTCGACCCGCGAGGCCAGCGGCTCGGGAATGTCGTAGGCGTCGACCACGTCGAACAGGTCCCGCTCGCCGTAGACGACGACCTGGTCGTAGACGGACGCCAGCGTCTCGTAGACGCCTTGGTCGGCCCAGACCGCCCGCACGCTCGCCGGCTCGTCGAGGATGTCGCGCAGCCCGAGCACCACCTTGGTCGCCAGCATCCGGGACTCGATGGTCTCGAACACCGGCAGCAGCTCCCCCTTCAGGCCGTGCGGCGCGTGGTCGACCAGGAGCACGTCGGGCCGCCAACGCACCACGACGTCACGAAGGACGGCACTGCGCGCCTGCTTGACCAGGGACATCGAGACGTTCGCCTCGACCGGCCGGTACTCCTCCGGCCCGATCTTGGTGACCGGCGGCAGCTGGGCACAGACGAGGCGCTCGGGCCGGTCGACCCGGTCCAGCACCGGCGAGCCCGACGCCAGGACCACCTGCGGCGGGTGGCGCTCGCCGAGGAGGTGGCGGGCGATGGCGAGGTTGCGGCGGAGGTGCCCGAGCCCGTAGCTGTCGTGGGAGTAGAGCAGCACCTTGCCGAGGCGAGCGGCGCGGGTCATGCCGACCGTGCCTCCTCGAGCTCGGCGCTCTCCCGGCGGTCGCGCACCCAGGCGACCTCGGCGCGGAAGCCGGCCTCGAAGGCCACCTGGGGACGAAAGTGGAGCAGCGCCACCGCCCGTGCGACGTCGGCCTCGGTGGCATGCACGTCACCGCGGGCGACCGGCAGCATCTGGACCCGGACGTCCCGGGCCACGAGCCTGCGCAACAGGTCCATGACCTCGAGGAGCGTGACGCTGCTCCCGCCGCCGACGTTGACGGCGAGACCGGACGCGTCGGCGTCGGCGGCCGAGACCGTGGCCGCCACGATGTCGTCCACGTAGGTGAAGTCCCGGCGCTGGGTTCCGTCGCCGAAGAGCGTCAGCGGAAGTCCGCCCAGCGCGGCCTCGGCAAAGATCCGCAGACCCATGTCGGGCCGCTGGCCGGGGCCGTAGACGGTGAAGTACCGCAGCGCGACGGTCTCGAGATCGCCGTCGGCGGCATCCAGGCACATGCGCTCCGCCTCGAGCTTGGTTCGCCCGTACGGCGAGATCGGCTCGGGTCGGGCGTCCTCTCGGAACGGCGTCGGGCCGTTGCCGTAGACCGACGACGACGACGCGTAGACCACGCGCCGCACGCCGGCGGTACGAGCGGCAGCGAGGACTGCCCGGGTGGCGACCACATTGTCGTGGACGTAGCGGGGCTCGATGTCGAAGCTGGCCCGGACGCCGGCACGCCCGGCGAGGTGGAACACCACCTCGGCGCCGTCGAAGCACGGCTCGAGCGCCATCTCCGCCAGGTCCCCGGTGACCATCGTGAAGCCGCCGATGCGGGAGAGCGACGCGGCGCGGGCCCGCTTCTCGGCGGGGTCGTAGCTGTCGGTGAAGCCGTCGATCCCGACGACGCTCCAACCCTCGTGGAGCAGCCGAGTCGCCAGTCTCGAGCCGATGAAGCCGGCGACGCCGGTGACCACGCAGCGGTACAGGCCGTGTCGCGTCGTTCGCTGGTCGAGTGGCTGCGGGAAGAGTCGGTCGTGTCGGTCCATGCGGTTCCTCCATGGGCTCGGCGGGGCACGGGAGCGCCGTCCCGCCTGGTCCTGTCATCCTGCGGATGGCGCATGACCGTTCGGTGAGTGGAAGATGAGAGTTCTCTCATCGAGCGGCCCCGCTCGGCATCGACCCTCGAGCGGCTCAGGGTCGGAGTGCGGTTCTCCGTCGGTCGCAACGGGCCTCCGTCTCCTCCTGGGCCGATGCGTTGGTTCTCGCCGTGGCCGGGGGTGGCGATGCGGCCGCCGATCCCACGAACCACCAGCCTGCCTCGGAGATGTTTGCGCTACCGAAGCACGGGACACCTCCTTCTGGGTCCGAGGGAAGGTGAGGATGCAGATGCGGTTGCGTTCGGTGCTGGGTGCGATGACGACGGTGGCGATGGGGGCGGCCATGGGCCCGGTGCTCTCGGGGAGCGCTGCCGGGGCGGCGACAGCACCGGCGGCGGCTGCCGCGTCTGCGGCGGGCTACTGGGAGGTGGCCTCCGACGGCGGGATCTTCTCCTTCGGGTCCGCCGCCTTCCACGGGTCGATGGGCGGCACGCACCTGAACGCCCCCATCGTGGGCATGGCCGCCGACCCGGTCACCGGGGGCTACTGGGAGGTGGCCTCCGACGGCGGGATCTTCTCCTTCGACGCCCCCTTCCACGGGTCGCTGGGCGGCACCCACCTGAACGCCCCCATCGTGGGGATGGCCGCCACCCCCACAGGGGGTGGGTACTGGCTGGCGGCTGCCGACGGCGGCGTCTTCACCTTCGGCAACGCCGGCTTCTACGGCTCCATGGGCGGCAAGGCGCTCCGTCAGCCCGTGTCCGGCATCGCCGCCTCGCCCTCGGGCAAGGGCTACGAGCTGGTGGCCAAGACAGGCGAGGTCTACGCCTTCGGTGACGCCGTCTCCAGCTGCACCGGCTACCTGGCGGAGGCCGGTCACTGGATCGGGATCGCCACCGACCCGGTCACCACCGGGTATTGGGTGGTGGCCTCCAACGGGGGAATCGTCGGCTGTCAGGGAGCTCCGGTCGGGCTGGGCACACCGGGCGCGACGCCGCTCAACGCCCCCGTTGTCGGGATGGCGGCCACCCACGACGGCGGCGGGTACTGGGAGGTCGCCGCCGACGGCGGGATCTTCGCCTACGGCGACGCCGCCTTCGAGGGGTCGATGGGGGGCATGCACCTCAACCGGCCCATCGTCGGGATGGCGGTCGCCCCGGGCTGAGCGCAAGAGGTCGTTCCGGCGCCGGTGACCGACGCACCGACGCGCGCGGCGCAGGCAATCCCTTCGCAGTCCCCAAAGATCAGTCAACAGAGCCCTGGACCCGTGTTCCGGACACTGGGCGGTCAACTTCTCGCGACGGGACCGCATCCCGGATCGCCGGAGGCGCCGAGTACCGTGGCGGGGTGGACGTCGTCAACACGGACCAGGCCGAGCACTGGGCGTCGGTCGCGCCCACCTGGGTCGAGATCGAGGACCACCTGGAGCGGACGGCCGGCGGCCCGGGGCGCCGGGCGATGGACCGTCTGGACCTCCAGCCTGGGCAGGCGGTTCTCGACCTCGGCTGCGGGACCGGCCCGACGACGGTCGACCTGGCCCGCCGGGTCGGCCCCGACGGATCGGTGCTCGGGGTGGACATCGCGGCCGCGATGCTCGCCCGGGCCCGCGAGCGCGCCAGCCAGGAGGGTGCCTCCAACGTGCACTTCGTGCACGCCGATGTCCAGTGCTGCGACCTGGGCGTCGCCGCCTACGATCGGGCCTTCTCCCGCTTTGGCGTCATGTTCTACGCCGATCCCGTCGCCGCCTTCGCCAACGTGCGCACGGCGCTCAGGACCGGGGGGTCCCTGGGGTTCGTGTGCTGGCAGCACGTGATGGCAAACGAGTGGATGCTCGTCCCGGGCATGGCCGTGACGTCGGTCACGGGTTCGCCCCCCGCCATGCCCGAGCCGGGCCAGCCGGGCCCGTTCTCCCTGTGCGACGTGGACCGGGTGCACGCGGTGCTCGAGTCGGCGGGCTTCGCCGAGATCGAGGTGGTCCCCCACAACGACGTGATCAGCGCCCCGGAGCGCGAGGTCGGCGACTACGCCGCCATCGCCCTGCGGATGGGCGCCGCCCGGGAGGCGCTGCGGGAGGCCGACGAGGCCACCATGGCCCGGGCCTTCGAGTGCGTGGCCTCGGCCCTGGCGGAAAAGGTGGAGGACGGGCAGCTGCGCCTGACCCGAGGCGTGCTCCTGGTCACGGCTCGGGCCTGACCGCCCCCTCGCACCCAGGGCCGGGCGCTCGACGCAAGCCTCGGCAACCGGGTGCGGAACCGGGTGTGGGAGGATCGACCCGATGGACGGCGTGCACGACCTGGGCGGAATGCACGGCTTCGGCTCGATCCCGGTGGAAGCCGACGACGAGCCGATCTTCCACCAGCCGTGGGAAGGGCGGGTGTGGGCCATCTCGGCGACGACCATGCGCCGCACGACCATCGACCGGTTCCGCTGGCACATCGAGCAGATGCCTCCCGCTGCCTACCTCATCTCCTCGTACTACGCACGCTGGCTGTGGGCGGTGGAGCGGCTGGCCGCCGAGCAGGGACTGCTGGACGGGCCTGCTTCCGTACCCGTGGCACCCCGCCCGCCCTCGTCGACGCCGCGGTGGAACGGACGCTTCCGTCCCGGGCAGCCCGTGCGGGTCGCCAACCGCGTGACGGCCGGTCATTGCCGGGTGCCGCGCTACCTCCGCCGGCAGGTCGGGCGGGTCGAGCGGGTCGCGTGCGCCTGGCCGAACCCCGGAGAGTCTGCGGCGCGGGGAACCTACGGCGAGCCCGAGCTCGTCTACACCGTGGTCTTCGCCGCCGAGGACCTCTTCGGCCCAGGCGCCGACCACGTGCTGAGCGCGGACCTGAGCGAGCGCGACCTGGAGGCACCGTGAGCGAGCTGACACCGGGCCGGCGCGCCGAGCTGCTGGAGCAGCGGCTCGTCGAGCACGGCCACGTCCACCCCGACGATCTCGACGCGGCCGTGGCCGCCGCCGAGTCCCCCGCCGGCGATCAGCCGAGCACGGCCCTCGGGGCTCGCGTGGTGGCCCGGGCCTGGGCCGAGCCGGACTTTCGAGACCGCCTGGTCGCCCAGCCGGTCGAGACGTTGTCCGAGTACGTGCCGCAGCCGGTGCCGATCGCCGTGCTGGTCGACACGCCCACCCTGCACCACGTGATCGTGTGCACGCTCTGTTCGTGCTACCCGAGTGCGCTGCTCGGCAACCCGCCCGCCTGGTACAAGAGCTTCGAGTACCGGAGCCTGGTCGTCCGCGAGCCGCGTGCCGTGCTCGCCGAGTTCGGCACCGAGCTCGACCCGGGGGTCGAGATCCGGGTGCACGACTCCACCGCCGAACAGCGGTACCTGGTGCTCCCGCTGCGCCCCGGGGGCACCGACGGTTGGAGCCAGGAGCAACTGGCGCGGCTCGTCACCCGTAACTCGATGATCGGCACCGGCCGCCCGCTGCCCCCGGCCGGAGCGGCGGCGTCGGGCTGAGCTCGGCCACTCGGGCCACTCGGGCCACTCGGCCACTCGGGCGCGACCGGTCGTTGCCGGCGCCCAGCTCATCCGGCGCGCAGGTCGCCCACCTGTTCGGCGTACCACGGTGCGCTCACGTGCTCGACGATCTCGCGGAGGGTCCAGTGGGGCGCACGTGACGCGTCCCAGGCCGTCGGACCGGCGGCGCCCATCCGCAGCGCGTACACGCGGCCGAGCCGGCGAAGTCGCTGGGAGGCCTCATTGAGGTCCGCCTCGGTGAAGGGAGCCCAGTCGCTCGCCACGGTGACGAGGCTGGCGTGCCAGTGGTCGGGCTCGCACTCCGCCCCGGCCAGCAGGGCCTCGATCTCGGCGAGGTGGTCGATCAGGTGGTCGGTGTAGCGCCGGATCACCTTGTTCGGCGTGTACAGCCGGTCCCCGTCGTCGCTGAGCCGCGGCCGCCCGTCCCATGCCAGCCACGTCCGGGCCAGCTCGAGCGTGCGAGCGACGCCCCGCTCCACGAGGAGCGTCGGGTCGGTCGAGGGTTGCGCCGTCGTCATGGGCGTCAGGGTAGGGCCGGAACCCTTCGGAGTTTCCCGAAGTGTGCTGGCGGTAGCCTGCCGGCGTGGACGTCGACTTCACGGTGCTCGGGCGGCTGCTCGCGAACCCCGGCCGGTCCCGGATGCTGGGGTTCCTGCTCGACGGCAGCCCGATGGCGGCCTCCGAGCTGGCGCGACGGGCGGGCGTCGCGGCCTCGACGGCGAGCGAGCACCTCCAGCAGCTCGTGGCCGGAGGGTTGGTGGTGGCGGAGGCCCGGGGCAGGCAGCGCGAGTTCAGCATCGCCGGAGCGGACGTCGCGGAAGCACTCGAGGCGATCAGCAGGATCTGCCCCCCGGTGGCGGTCCGGTCGTTCCGAGCCTCGACGGAAGCGCAGGCGTTGCACTTCGCACGAACCTGCTACGACCACGTCGCCGGGGTCCTCGGCGTGGCGCTGCTCGACGCCATGCTCGCCGGGCGCTGGCTCGACGAGCGGGACGGCGCCCACGTCCTCGGCCCGGCGTCGAGCGAACGCTTCGCCCGTCTCGGGATGGACCTCGGGGCGATCGCAGCGTCGCGCCGGCCGGTGATCCGGTCCTGCGTGGACTGGACGGTCCGGCGCCCGCACGTGGGGGGCGGGCTCGGCGCCGCGCTGTGCGGCGCGCTGTTCGAGCGCGGGTGGGTGGCCCGCTCCGACCGCCGCCGAGGGTTGGTCGTCACCCGCGCCGGGGCCCGCGGCTTCCAGGAGACGTTCGGTGTCGACGCGACCGCGCTCGAGCAGCGGCCCGGGCCGGCCTAGATAGCTTGAGCCGGCGAAGCCGGCACAGTTGAGTCAAGTTTCACGCGGCCCGTGCAGATTCCCCGATGAAGTCACCGATGGCCTGATCGAGACGGTCGAACTGGCGCCGCAGTGGCGTGGGG
>JAJYVT010000098.1 GCA_021791845.1 Actinomycetes bacterium
TGCTACTCACCCGTTCGCCACTAGGTCTTCACCGGTGTTGCCACCGGATGGACCTCGTTCGACTTGCATGTATTAAGCACGCCGCCAGCGTTCGTCCTGAGCCAGGATCAAACTCTCCATCGAGACTTCCGTGCCAGTCCCTTGCGGCACCGGCACAAAAATCAGAGAGCCGGTGGCGACCGACTCAAGTCGCCGACCGGCAGCAGGCCGATGGCGCGCTCATCGAGCGCTCCATGGAGGCCTGCCACTTCGTTACTTGACGTACGACCCCGGGACAATCGCCCGGAGCCGCCCGCACTGGCTTTTGGCTCTCGCTCTTCCGTTTTCAAGGAGCGACCGGGCACTCGTCTCGAGGACGTCGATGCCGGGTCTCCGAGCGGCCCGGCGGTGAGAACACCGACCAGGTCACCCGTTTCCCCGCCAAACCGGTCCGACAAGGCCGATTCGGCGGGATCTCAACCATACCAGCGGTCCGGAGGGCCGTCAACCGGCTTCCGGGCTTCCGGTCACAGCCGGAGCACCGCTGGGGAGATCTGAGTATAGCCGCGCCCGCCGGCCGTGGGGCAGGCGTTCGCCCCTCCCCACGGCGCCCCCGGCGGGAGCCCGCTGCCCCGGCGGGAGCCCGCTGCCCCGGCGGCGAAGCACGCTGCCTCACTTCCAACGGAAGTGCACGAAGATCCGCCCGAAGTTCCGGGAGTCCTTCTCCACGCGGTGGTACCGGGCCCGGACGTCCTTGCGGTCCAGGTAGCGGAGGACCCGCTTCTTCAGCTGGCCCGATCCCTTCCCCGGGATGATCTCCACCAGCGTCGCCTTCTTCGCCTCCGCCTCGTCCATGATCCGGTCCAAGGCGCGGTCGATCTCCTCGCCCTTGTTATAGATGTCGTGGAGATCGAGGACGAGCTTGGCGGCCACGTCCGGACCGTCAGCCCCCGAGCAGCCCGCTCATCCTGGCGGCCAGCCACGATGGACGGCCCCGGCGTGCCTCGCTGCGGTCGGCGAACTTGATGCCCTGCAGCCCGGCGTTCACGCCCAACCACCGGAGCGGTTCCGGCTCCCAGCGACGCCACGTGTGCCCCACCCATGGCAGGGTCACCAGGTCGCTGGGCTGCCCGGTCACGAGGTCGGCGATCGTCCGGCCCGCCAGGTTGGTCGTCGACACGCCGTCGCCCACGTACCCGCCGGCCCAGGCGATCCCCGACTGGCGGTCGAAGCCCACGGAGGAGAACCAGTCCCTCGGCACGCCGACCGGCCCGCCCCAGCGGTGCGTGATGCGGGCGTCGGCAAGGGCGGGGAAGAGGTCCACGAGGGTGCGCTGCAGCCCGTCGTGGACCCGGCCGTCGCGGTCGAACCCGGGCTGCACCGACGAGCCGAAGTGGTACGGAGCCCCCCGGCCCCCGAAGGCGATGCGCCCGTCGGCGGTCCGCTGGCCGTAGATGACGAGGTGGCGGTGGTCGGAGAACGTCTCCCGCTCGGCCAGGCCGGCCTCCTTCCAGAATCCGTCGTCCAGCGGCTCGGTGGCGATCATGAGCGAGTAGAGGGGCACCAGGGTCCGCTGCTGGCCGCGGATGGTGTGCGTCCACGCCTCCGTGGCCCGCACCACCACGTCGGCGCGGACGCTCCCCTGCCCGGTCACCACCCGCGGGCGGTGGCCCCCGCGCCCCGGCTCGATGGCGAGGACCGGGGTCTGCTCGTAGACGCGCACACCTCGGCGCTCGATGGCCCCGGCCAGGCCCCGAGCGAGCCGGGCGGGTTGGATCGCCGCGCAGTGCGGGGTGTAAGTCCCTCCGAGCACCCGGGTGGCCCCGATGCGCCGGCCCGCTTCCTCGGCATCGAGCCACCGCAGGTCCTCTTCGGCCACGCCCGAGGCGCGCGCCTCATCCACCTCCGCACGGGCACGCGCGACCTGTGCCTCGTCCCGGGCAGCAGCGATCGTGCCCCCCTTGGCGAAGTGGCAGTCGATCCCGTCCTCGGCGGCGGCCCGCCCGACCTCGTCGACGGTCTCGCGCATCGCCAGGCGCATCCGGCGCGCCGCGTCCTCCCCGTGGGACCGGGCGATCTTGGCGTCGGAGGCGGCGAACAGGGCCGAGCACCACCCACCGTTGCGGCCCGAGGCGCCGAAGCCCGCGACCTCGGCCTCGAGCACGGCGATCCGCAGCGAGGGGTCGGCGACCGCAAGCGACCGGGCCGTCCACAGACCGGTGAAGCCGGCGCCGACGACGGCGACGTCAACGTCGATGTCGCCCGGCAGCCCCGACCGAGGCTCGAGCGGCCCTGGCAGGGTGTCCCACCACAGGGACAGCGGGCGGTACCGCTCGACGGCTCCCCGGCCGGGCGCTCCCGCGGTCCCTGAGCCCAGCTCCTCTGACATCACGCTCCCCCTTCGACCGCGGCCATGATCGGCCCGCCCACCACCGGAGCCGACGGACGGCCGCCGATCACACCTGGCGCTGCGCCTCGGAGAGCACGCCGCGCAGCACCTCGGTCATGAAGTCGATCTCCTCGGTGCCGCAGATGAGCGGCGGCGAGAGCTGGATCACCGGGTCACCCCGGTCGTCGGCCCGGCAGATCAGGCCGGCGTCGAACAGGGCCCCCGAGAGGAATCCCCGCAGCAGGCGCTCGCTCTCCTCGTCGTCGAAGGACTCCCGCGTCTCCTTGTCCTTCACGAGCTCGATGCCGTAGAAGAAGCCCTCGCCCCGAACGTCGCCCACGATGGACAGGTCGAGCAGGGTCTCCAGCGAGGAGCGGAAGTAGTCACGGGTCTTGCGCACGTGGCCGAGGATGTCCTCGCGCTCGAACACGTCCAGGTTCGCCAGGGCCACCGCGCAGCTGACCGGGTGGCCGCCGAAGGTCAACCCGTGGGTGAAGCTGGCCGTCCCCGAGGCGAACGGCTCGACCAGCCGGTCGCTGGCGATCATGGCGCCCAGGGGGGCGTAGCCGCTCGTGAGGCCCTTCGCCACCGTGATGATGTCGGGCTGGTAGTCGAAGCGGTGGGCGCCGAAGTACTCGCCCAGCCGCCCGAAGGCGCAGATGACCTCGTCGGACACGAACAGGACGCCGTGGCGGTCGCAGATCTCGCGGACCCGCTCGAAGTACCCCGGCGGAGGCGGGAAGCAGCCGCCGGCGTTCTGCACCGGCTCGAGGTAGACGGCGGCGACCGTCTCCGGCCCCTCACGCTCGATCGTGCGGTCGATCTCGTCGGCGGCCCACCGGCCGAAGGCCTCCAGTGTGTCGGCGTGCTCGGGGGCCCGGTAGAAGTTGGTGTTCGGCACCTTCACCGCGCCCGGCATGAGGGGCTCGAACGGGGTCCGCAGCTCGGGGATCGACGTGATCGCCAACGCCCCCATCGTCGTGCCGTGGTAGGCGATGTCCCGGCTGATGACCTTGTAGCGCCACGGCTGTCCCTGCATGCGGAAGTACTGGCGGGCCAGCTTCAGTGCCGACTCCACCGACTCCGAGCCGCCGGAGGTGAAGAACACCCGGTTGAGGTCCCCGGGTGCCAGGTCGGCCAGCCGGTCTGCGAGCTCGATGGCGCGCGGGTGGGCGTAGGTCCACAACGGGAAGTAGGCGAGCTCACCCGCCTGCTTGGACGCCGCCTCACCGAGCTCGGTGCGACCGTGGCCCAGCTGGCTCGTGAAGAGGCCCGAGAGCCCGTCCAGGTAGCGCTTGCCGTGCTGGTCCCACACGTAGGGGCCTTCCCCGCGCACCATCACCGGCACCTCGTGGTCGTGGTTGTAGACCCCGAGCCGGGTGAAGTGCATCCAGAGATGGCGCCGGGCGCGCTCGCTCAGCTCGTCTCCGTAATTGTCGCCGGCGAAGTCCACCGTGTGGGTCTCGTACTCGGAAGTCATCTGGTCCCCCAGGAGTAGGTCTGCTTGGCAAGCTTCAGGTACACGAACGACTCGGTGCCCCGCACGCCCGGGATGGAACGGAACGAGTCGTTCAGGAGATGGAACAGGGCGTCGTCGTCCTCGCAGACGACTTCCACGAGCAGGTCGAAGGAACCGGCGCACATCACGACGTAGTCGACCTCGTCGAGGCTCGACAGGCGCTCGGCCACGGTCCGCACGTCGCCCTCCACGCGGACCCCCACCATGGCCTGGCGGTGGAAGCCCAGCTGGAGCGGGTCGGTGACGGCCACGATCTGCATGACGCCGGCTTCGCGCAGGCGCTGCACCCGTCGCCGGACGGCGGCCTCGGACAGTCCGACCTCTTCGGCGATCGTGCCGTAGGCCAGGCGGCCGTCGCGCTGGAGTGCCTCGATGATGGCCCGGTTGGCGTCGTCGAGGAGGCCCGACGGCCCGGTTCCGACCACGGGCGCCAACCGGCGGTGGTCGGCGTCGAGGGCCGTGCTGCCGTTCCGGCTGCGCTCCCGCACGCGGTGGCGGCCGCCGTCGCGGCTGCCGTCGTGCTCCACGCCTCGCGGCCCGTCGCCCCGGACGGTTGGGGCGTGGTCGCCGCTCGCCGAGGTGTCGGCGGCGGCGCCGGCCACATCGGGTGCCGCCGAGAAGTCGGGGGCAGCGCCATCGGCGCCGTCGGCAGCGCCATCGGCGCCATCGGCGCCGTCGGCAGCGTCATCGGCGCCGTCGGCAGCGTCATCGGCGCCGTCGGCAGCGCCATCGGCGCCGTCGGCAGCGTCATCGGCGCCGTCGGCATCGGAGGCCGGGCTTTGGCTGCCTCGCGCCGTGCGCGCCCGGACCGACCGCGTCGCCGCGGGCCGAGCAGCACTGTCGGCAAGGTGAAGGCGGCGGGTCATGCGAGGGGCGTCCATTCGGTTGGGGGCCACAGCGGGCCCTGCGCCGAATTCTGTCAGATTTTGCGGGCACGTCAAGCGATTCGTGCGTCAACCGCCGAAATGTCCCCGGAAAGCGCTTGTCAACGGTCGGCGGATCTGGGATTGTTGGAGGCGCACGCCTGCGTCGGTGCTTTTGCGCGCCGCCTGGCGCCTGCGCCCGCGCAGGAGAACCGAGCAAGTCCAGGGGAGGAACCACCATGAGCGCACCCGAGGAGACGCTGGAGCGGCTTCGGAACTTCGTCGGCGGTGAGTACGTCGACGCGGAAGGCCCGGTGGCCCCGGTGGTCGACCCCAGCACCGGCCGCCCCTACGCCGAGGCGCCGGTGTCGTCGGCGGCCGACATCGACCGCGCGGTCAAGGCCGCAGCCACCGCCTTCCCCGATTGGCGCGATCGGGCGCCGTCGCAACGGAGCCTGGCGTTGTTCCGGATCGCCGACGCCATCGAGGCACGGGCCGAGGACCTCGTCCGCGCGGAGTCTCGCAACACCGGCAAGCCCATCGCGCTCACCCTCTCCGAGGAGATCCCTCCGATGGTGGACCAGATCCGGTTCTTCGCCGGCGCCGCCCGCGTCCTGCAGGGGCTCTCCGCCGGTGAGTACCTCCAGGGGCACACCTCGATGATCCGGCGCGAGCCGATCGGGGTCTGCGGCGCCGTCACGCCCTGGAACTACCCCTTGATGATGGCCGTGTGGAAGTGGGCCCCCGCATTGGCCGCTGGCAACACGATGGTGCTGAAGCCGTCGGACACCACGCCGGCCTCCACCCTCCTCATGGCCGAGATCATGGCCGAGCACCTGCCGGCGGGCGTGTTCAACGTGGTGTGCGGGGACCGTGACACCGGCCGGGCCCTCGTGCAGCATCCCGCGCCTGCCATGGTGTCGGTCACGGGGAGCGTCCGGGCCGGCATGGAGGTGGCGGGCTCGGCCGCCGCCACCCTCAAGCGGGTGCACCTCGAGCTCGGCGGCAAGGCCCCCGTGATCGTGTTCGACGACGCCGACGTCGAGGCGACCGCCGCCGGCGTGGCCGGAGCCGGGTACTTCAACGCCGGGCAGGACTGCACCGCCGCCACCCGAGTCCTCGCCGGGCCCCGCGTCCACGACGACCTCCTGGCCGCCCTGGTGGAGCAGGCCAAGGGGACCACGACCGGCGCGCCGGACGACGAGTCGGCCGCCTACGGCCCGCTGAACAACGTCAACCAGCTGGCGCGGGTGCGGGGGTTCCTCGAGCGGGTACCGGACCACGCCGAAGTGCAGACGGGGGGCCAGCAGGTCGGCTCGACCGGCTACTTCTTCGCCCCGACCGTGGTGAGCGGCCTGCACCAGGACGACGAGATGATCCAACAGGAGATCTTCGGCCCGGTCATCACCGTGCAGCGGTTCGACGACGAGCAGAAGGCCCTCGAGTGGGCGAACGGCGTGGAGTACGGGCTCGCCTCGAGCGTGTGGACCAAGGACCACGGCCGTGCCCTGCGCATGGCCAAGGGCCTGGACTTCGGCTGCGTGTGGATCAACACCCACATCCCCATCGCGGCCGAGATGCCCCACGGCGGCTTCAAGCACTCCGGCTACGGCAAGGACCTCTCCATGTACGGCTTGGAGGACTACACCCGCATCAAGCACGTGATGAGCAACCTCGAGGCCTGACACGGGCTCGCAGGCTCGCACGCCCGGGCAGTACCGATCAGACTGACCAGACGCACCAGCAAAGGAGCAGCCCACCGTGATCATCGGCGTACCCAAGGAAGTCAAGAAGGACGAGTACCGCGTGGCCATCACGCCCGCGGGCGTGCGGGAGCTCACCTCGGCGGGCCACATCGTCCACGTCGAGCAGGGCGCAGGCGAGGGCTCCTCGATTCCCGACGCCGAGTACGTGGCCACCGGGGCCAAGATCGTCCCCGACCCCGACGAGGTGTGGGCCGGCGCCGACATGGTGCTGAAGGTGAAGGAGCCGGTGGAGCAGGAGTACCACCGCCTCAGCCTGCGCAAGGACCAGGTCCTCTTCACCTACCTCCACCTCGCCGCGTCACGCGAGTGCACCGAGGCCCTCATGACCGCCGGCAACGTGGCGATCGCCTACGAGACCGTGCGTCTGCCGGACAACTCCTTGCCGCTCCTCACCCCCATGAGCGAGGTCGCCGGCCGCATGGCACCGATCGTGGCGTCCCAGCACCTGATGCGACCGGCGGGCGGGCGGGGCACGCTGGTGTGCGGCGTGCCGGGCGTCGAGGCGGCCAAGGTCGTCATCCTCGGGGCCGGCGTGGCCGGCATGGCCGCCGCCACCCTGGCCGTCGGCCTCCACTCGAGCGTGTACATCCTCGACCGCAACCTGGAGCGCCTGCGCCAGGTCGACCACCACTTCCGCGGCGCGCTCGAGACCATCGCCTCGAGCACCCACGCCATCGAGCAGCAGTGCGTGGACGCCGACATCGTGATCGGCGCCGTGCTCGTCGTCGGCGCCCGGGCGCCCAAGCTTGTCAACGACGACCTGGTCGCCCAGATGCGGCCCGGCTCCGTGCTGGTGGACATCTCGATCGACCAGGGGGGCTGCTTCGAGTCGAGCCGGCCGACCACCCACACCGACCCGACCTTCAAGGTCCACCAGTCGCTCTTCTACTGCGTGGCCAACATGCCGGGTGCGGTCCCCCACTCGTCCACCTACGCCCTGGCCAACGCCACGCTCCCCTACACCTTGGAACTGGCCAACCAGGGCTGGCAGGCGGCCGTCAAGGTCGACGCGCCGCTGGCCGAAGGCGTGAACGTGGTGGACGGCAAGGTCACCTACGAGCCGGTGGCCGAGGCCCACGGCATGGACTACGTCAGCCTCGACTCGCTGATCTGAACCCGGCCGCCCCCGACACGTAGGGGCTGCCCTCCGCCCAGAACCGCCACGGCGCCTCGACCGCCTTGGTGATGCCGATGCGCGGCCCGCGGGCCACGGCGCCGGAACGCAACGGCTGCCCCGTCCGGAGCGACGGCCCCGTCCGGAGCGACGGCCCCGTCCGGAGCGACGGCCCCGTCCGGAGGGACGGGCGGGCGAGGAGGTCCCAGCCGTCGTACGAGCGGTCGATGCCCAGCGCACCCGTGAGGTTGGCCGGCCCCCGGCAGAGGTCCCGGTCGGCCGGTGCCCGGCCGTCCCGTCGCCTCCCCGCGCGCGCCGCCCGCATCGCCTCCAGCCCGGCGATCGGCTCGAGGGCCCGCACGAGCACGGCGCCGGCACGACCCTCGGGGCCGCACACGACGTTGGCGCAGAAGTGCATGCCGTAGGTGAAGTACACGTACAGGAGGCCGGCTCGGCCGAACATGGTGGCATTGCGGGGCGTCCGGCCACGGAAGGCGTGCGATGCCGGGTCCTCCTCGCCCCGGTAGGCCTCCACCTCGACGATCCGGCCGGCCCGCCCTCCGTGGACGAGCACCATCCCGAGGAGAGCCGGCGCGACGTCGAGCGGGTCGCCGTCCAGCATCCGGCGGGACGGAGGCGGGCCGATCGGGGCAGCGGCGGGTCCGGCCGTCGTGGCCGGGAGGGTGCCCGGGCTTGCGCCCGCCTCGCTGGACCTGGCGGCGGGGGCGCTGCGAGTCACTCGTTCCGTGCCGTCACGGCCGCCGCCGACGGACCCGCCGCCGCCGGACCGGGCGGCCACCGGCGGACCAGGCGGGCGCCAACGGACCGGCCGCGGCCGCTACCCGGCTGCCCGGCTTCATGTCCCGGCGGCGGGTGCGGCCCCGGCTGTGGGACGCTCGTGACGGCCGATCCGGGAGCGGTCCACGTCGAGGCGCCGGGCGAAGCGCTCGACCTGCTCGGCCACGGCCGCCGGACCGGCGCCTCCGGGCGTGGTGCGTCGGGTGACCGGCACGCCGGGCTCGAGGACCAGCGCCCCGGCGTCGCCCAGGTCCGGATGGGCCTGGACCAGCTCCACCAGGGGCACGTGGCGGGCGACCGACTCCCGCACGAGCCCGGCCACCAGCTCGTGCGCCTGGCGGAACGGCATCCCCCGCACGACCAGGAGCTCGGCCAGGTCCACCGCCGCCGCGGCCGGCCCGTCGGCCGCGCCCTGCATCCGCTCGTGGTGCCACTCCAGGGTGGCGTAGAGACCGGCGAGCGCCCGCAGCGTGAGCCGGACCTGCTCCACCGCGTCGAAGAGGGGCTCCTTGTCCTCCTGCAGGTCCCGGTTGTAGGCGAGGGGCAGGCCCTTGAGGGTGACCAGGAGCCCGGTCAGGTGGCCGATGAGCCGGCCGCTCTTGCCCCGGGCCAGCTCGGCGACGTCGGGGTTCTTCTTCTGCGGCAGCATCGAGCTTCCCGTGGCGTAGGCGTCGTCGAGGGTGCAGAACGCCCACTCGTCGGTCGACCACAGGACGATCTCCTCCCCCATCCGGGAAAGGTGCACGCCCATCAGCGCCACGTCGAACAGGGCCTCGGCCACGAAATCGCGGTCGGACACGGCGTCGAGCGAGTTCTCGAACCGGGCCGAGAACCCCAGCACGCCCGCCACGTAGTCGGGGTCCAGCGGCAGCGACGACCCCGCCAGCGCGCCGGCGCCCAGCGGCGACACGTCCAACCGCTCGACCGTCGCCACGAGCCGGTCCACGTCACGGGCGAGGGCCCAGCCATGGGCGAGCAGGTGGTGGCCGAGGAGCACCGGCTGCGCCCGTTGCAGGTGGGTGTAGCCAGGCAGATAGGCGTCGCCGGCCTCCCTGGCCCGCCGCAGCAGGACCTCTTGGAGCGCGACGACGTCCGCCGCCACGGCCAGCAGGGACCGGCGGCACCACAGCCGCAGGTCGGTGGCCACCTGGTCGTTCCGGCTCCGGCCGGTGTGGAGCTTCGCTCCCACGTCGCCGGCGAGCTCCGTCACCCGGCGCTCGACGAGCGTGTGGACGTCCTCGTCGCCGGGCTGGGGGTCGAGGACGCCCGCGGCCAGCTCGGCACCGACCCGGTCCAGGGCGGCGAGCAGCGTCTGGACCTCGTCGGGGGACAGGATCCCGCCCTTGCCGAGCCCCTGGACGTGCGCCCGAGAACCGGCGATGTCGTCCTCGGCCAGGGCGACGTCGAACCCGACGCTCACCGAGACGGCGGCGACCTCGTCGGCCATGCCCTCACCGAGGCGCCCCTTCCACAGCGTCACCGAGGCGAACCTACCTGCCCGCCCGCCTCGCTCTCGCCCGCCTCGCTCTCGCCCGCCTCGCTCTCGCCCGGCTGGTGAGGGGCGGCCCCGCTCCCGCCCGCCTGGCCCTGGGCGGCGTTGCCCAACCCCTCCTGGCGCGCCGCCCAGGTGGCGACACCGAGACCCCAGAGCCGGACGAACCCTTCGGCGTGCTCGTGGTGGAAGCTGTCGCCGGCGTCGTAGGTGGCGAGCGAGCGGTCGTAGAGGGCGACCGGGCTGCGCCTGCCTGCGGCGGTGCCCACGCCCGGAGGGGCGAAGCGGAGCCGGACCTCGCCGGTCACGTGCCGCTGGGACTCGAGCATGAAGGCGTCGAGCGCCTGCTTGAGGGGCGAGTACCACATCCCGTCGTACACGAGCTCCGACCACCGCGGCTCGAGGCGCGCCTTCTCGTGGTGCAGGTCACGCTCGAGCGTGAGGTCCTCGAGGTCGGCGTGCGCCATGATCAGCGCCAGCGCCCCGGGGCACTCGTAGATCTCCCGGCTCTTGATGCCGACCCGTCGGTTCTCGACCATGTTCAAGCGACCGAACCCGGTGGACCCCGCGAGCCGGCCGATGCGCGTGATGAGCTCGTCGCCGGGCAGGGTCTCGCCGTCGAGCGAGACCGGCACGCCCTGGTCGAACCCGACCACCACCTCCAACGCATCGGTGGCGGTGATCTTCGTCATCGTGTACACGTCCTCGGGGGCGTCCGCCCACGGGTCCTCGATGATGCCGCACTCGATCGACTTGCCCCAGAGGTTCTCGTCGATCGAGTAGAGCTTCTCCTTCGTCACCTCGATGGGGATCTCCCACTTGGCGGCGTACTCCACGCACTCCTCACGCGTGAGGCCCCACACCCGGGCCGGCGCCAGCACCTCGAGGTCGGGAGCCAGGGCGCGGGTGCCCACCTCGAAGCGCACCTGGTCGTTGCCCTTGCCGGTGCACCCGTGTGCCACGGCGTGCGCGCCGTGGGCTCGGGCGGCGGCCACCAGGTGGCGCACGATCACCGGCCGCGACAGCGCCGAGACGAGGGGGTACTTGCCCTCGTAGCGGGCGTTCGCCCGGATGGCCGGGAAGCAGTAGTCCTCCGCCATCTCCCGCCGGGCGTCGACC